>NZ_JBEZFO010000015.1:0-193670 GCF_040649495.1 Micromonospora sp. NPDC048947 | reverse complement strand
CACCTCGAGAGATTCATGTAAAGATCATCATCTTTGCCGGGACGTTGCGAGCGCGTTGCGCGTCGGCCGGAGAGCTTCCGGACCATCCGGTCCCGCGGGGACCCCGGGCCGTTCCTGGATCAGGCGTTGACCGTCTCCGGGCGGTGATCGGTGCTGCCCGCGCCGGTGTTGCCATCGACGTCCGAGTCGGACATCGCGATGCCCTTGCGCTTGCTGAACACCACCGACGCCACGATGATCAGCGTCGCGACCAGCGCGATGCCGACCCGCAGGCCGACGTTGCGGTCGTCGCCCACGCTCCAGGCCACCACCGCGGGCGCGATCAGCAGCGAGACCAGGTTCATCACCTTGATCAGCGGGTTGATCGCCGGGCCGGCGGTGTCCTTGAACGGGTCACCGACGGTGTCGCCGATGACAGTGGCGGCGTGCGCCTCGGAGCCCTTGCCCCCGTACGCGCCGTCCTCGACCAGCTTCTTGGCGTTGTCCCAGGCCCCACCGGAGTTGGACAGGAACACCGCCATCAGGGTGCCGGCACCGATCGCACCGGCCAGGTACGCAGCGAGCGCGCCGGGCCCGAGGCCGAAGCCGACAGCGATCGGCGCCAGGATGGCGAGCAGACCGGGGGTCATCAGCTCGCGCTGTGCGTCCCTGGTGCAGATGTCGACGACCTTGCCGTACTCCGGGCGCTGGGTGCCGTCCATGATGCCGGGCAGCTCACGGAACTGCCGGCGGACCTCCATCACCACGGCACCGGCCGAGCGGGACACCGCGTTGATGGCCAGCCCGGAGAAGAGGAAGACCACCGCCGCGCCGATGATCAGGCCGACCAGGTTGCGCGGGTTCGCCACGTTCAGCGAGTTGAGGATCTCCGTCCCGACGTCGCCCACGCCAGCCGTCGCGTACGCGCTGCGGAGCGAGTCGGTGTACGAGCCGAACAGCGCGGTCGCGGCGAGCACCGCCGTGGCGATCGCGATGCCCTTGGTGATCGCCTTGGTGGTGTTGCCGACCGCGTCCAGCTCGGTCAGCGTGCGAGCGCCGTGCTCGTCGAGGTCACCGGACATCTCGGCGATGCCCTGCGCGTTGTCGGAGATCGGCCCGAAGGTGTCCATCGCGACGATCACGCCGACGGTGGTGAGCAGGCCGGTGCCGGCCAGCGCCACAGCGAACAGCGACAGCGTGATGGAGCTGCCGCCGAGCAGGAACGCCCCGAAGACGCCGGCGCCGATCAGCAGGGCCGAGTAGACAGCCGACTCCAGGCCGATGCTGATGCCGGCCAGGATCACCGTCGCCGCACCGGTCTGCGAGCTCTTGCCGATGTCCTGCACCGGGCGCCGGTTGGTCTCGGTGAAGTAGCCGGTCAGCGCCTGGATCGCGGCGGCCAGCACGATGCCGATGACCACCGCGCCGATGGCGACCAGCCGGGGGTTGCCGGGCGCGTCGGTGAGCCCGCTGTCGAACTCGCCGAAGGTCGCCGGCAGGTACGCGTAGGCGGCGATCGCCACCAGCACAGCGGAGAGCACCGCCGACAGGTAGAAGGCCCGGTTGATCGCGGTCAGGGCGTTACGGTCGGACGCGCGCAGCCGGGTGATGAAGACACCGACGATAGCGATCAGCACGCCGATGGTGGAGATGATCAGCGGGAAGACCAGGCCCTCCTCGCCGAACGCGGCGCGGCCGAGGATCAGCGCGGCGACCAGCGTCACCGCGTACGACTCGAACAGGTCGGCGGCCATGCCGGCGCAGTCACCGACGTTGTCGCCCACGTTGTCGGCGATGGTGGCGGCGTTGCGTGGGTCATCCTCGGGGATGCCCTGCTCGACCTTGCCGACAAGGTCGGCGCCGACGTCGGCGGCCTTGGTGAAGATGCCACCGCCGACCCGCATGAACATCGCGAGCAGCGCGGCGCCGAAGCCGAAGCCCTCCAGCACGGTCGGCGCGTCACCCCGGTAGAGCAGGACGACCAGCGCGGCACCGAAGAGGCCGAGGCCGACGGTGAAGAAGCCGACGACCCCCCCGGTTCGGAACGCGATCTTCATGGCCGCCTCGCGGCCGCCTGCCCGCTCCCTCGCGGCGGCGGCCACGCGCAGGTTGGCCCTGGTGGCCAGCCACATGCCGGCGCCGCCGATGAACGCGCTGAACAGGGCGCCCACCACGAAGAAGAGTGAGCGGCCGATCTTCACAGCGACTTCACTGCCATCGGTGTCGTGCACCGGAAGCAGGAAGAGCAGCACGACGGCGATGACGACGAAGATCGCCAGGGTGCGGAATTGCCGGAGCAGGTAGGCCGAGGCGCCCTCCTGGACGGCCCCCGAGATCTCCTGCATTTTCTCGGTACCCTTACCAGCGGCCAGCACCGTTTTTGTCAGGGCGGCAGCGAAACCGAGTGCCACCAGCGCGACAACCGCGGCGATGACGACGTAGGTGACATTGCTTCCGGTAAGGGAAAGCCCGCCGCCGTCGGCGGCCAAGGTCTCGGACATCTGTGTCCTCCTGTTACCGAACAATCGCGCCGGTGAGTGGAGACGCACTGACCGACGCCTGGATGCGGACTCGCAAGCGCGCGCCAACCCACCAGCGGACCAGCGATGAACACCCATACCCGCTGGCTGCGGGATAGGTCACTTGCTGACAACCCGGGTACTGTAGCCCTCCGCAGTGTTGGAGGTCACACCCAGGTGGCACCGTGTCGCGATGATCTTCGTCGCTGTGTTATGAAACGAAATCTGATATAGGGCCCCATCCATGCAAAGAAGGCCGCATCCCCAGCAGGGGACGCGGCCTACGCAGCGAAACTGGTCAGCGGCCGACCGGCCACACCATCCGTACCTCGGTGCCGATGCCCTCGTCGACCGGGCGCACCTGGAGATCCTCGACGAAACCGGCGAGCAGTGCGAAGCCGACGCCGGTGGTCAGCGCCTCATCGGTCAGCGACTCGTTGGCCAGCTCGTCCGGTGGCAGCGCGGTCAGACCGATACCCGCCTCGATCGGCGCCCGGTCCACCACCCGCACGGCGTACGAGCCACCGTCGGACATCTCCACCAGCACCGGGTCGGCCAGGCCGTACTGCCGGTGCAGGGCCACCGCGCGCGTGCACGCCTCACCGATGGCCAGGCGCACCTCGTCCAGCAGTTCCTCCCGCACCCCGGCCCGCCGGGCGACGGCGACGCCGACCAGGCGGGCGGTGCGCACGTGCACCGGAGCGGGCGAGAAGGAGAGCTTGACTGTGGCCATCACGCGCCGGCGCCCGCCGAGTCAGCGCTGATCGCCGCGTCGACCGTCGGGTGCAGCGGAAACACCTGGTCCAGCGCGGTGATCCGGAAGATCTTGAGCAGCGGTTCCTTGTCGCAGACCAGCGCGAACGAACCGCCGGTCGAGCGGAGCCGCTTGAGCGCGCCGACCAGCACGCCCAGCCCGGTGGAGTCGAGGAAGTCCACCCGACCGAGGTCGACCACGACGTGACGGGCGCCACCGTCGATCAGTTCGAGGAGTCGCTCACGGAGCCGGGGCGCGGTGTAGACGTCCACCTCACCACCGACCTCGAGCACCGTGTGCTCGCCCACGGTGCGGGTCGCCAGTGACAGCTCCATCGGTCCTCCTCGCCAGAGCCGTAAACTCTCGTGGGCATCTAACCACTACCGCCGGGACGGCCTGCGGACGCCAGCGGAGGCTTCCCCTTACCCCGGTGTCCGACTTTTCATCTCCGAACACCAGTGCGAGAGTGCAGGGCGTGACCTCCAACGACTTCAGCTCCGCGCGCGGCACGCCGCGCCACGACCTGGAGTCGTCGTCCGCGGCCACCGTATCCGCTGGTCCCGGCCCTGGGCCAGCGCCGGCCGACCTACTGCGCCGGCTACGCGCCCGGGGTGCCGCCGACCCGGTCACCCACGTCGAGCGGGTGCCGGCCCGCGCCGGTGTGCCCGCGCCGTGGCCGTCGTGGGCACCTGCGGAGTTGCGCGCGGCGTTCACAGGACGCGGCGTGGTCGCGCCCTGGCAGCACCAGGCCCAGGCGGCCAACCTTGCGTACGAGGGCCAGCACGTGGTCGTCGCCACCGGCACCGCGTCCGGCAAGTCACTGGCGTACCAGCTGCCCGCCCTTGCCACACTGCTCGCCGACCCCCGGGCCACAGTGCTCTACCTGGCGCCGACCAAGGCGCTCGCCGCGGACCAGTTGCGCGCCGTCGCCGCGCTGGAGCTGGAGGGTGTACGCCCCGCCTGCTACGACGGGGACACTCCGCGCACCGAGCGGGAGTGGATCCGGCGGCACTCCCGGTTCGTGCTGACCAACCCGGACATGCTGCACCACGGCATCCTGCCCGGGCACGCCCAGTGGTCCGGCTTCCTGCGCCGACTCGCGTACGTGGTGATCGACGAGTGCCACACCTACCGGGGCGTGTTCGGCTCGCACGTCGCGCACGTGCTGCGTCGGCTGCGTCGGCAGTGCGCCAGATTCGGGGCCACCCCGGTGTTCGTGCTCGCCTCGGCCACCTCCGGCGACCCGGCCACCGCGGCCGGACGGCTGACCGGCCTGCCGGTGACAGCGGTCACCGAGGACGCCTCCCCCCGTGGCGGGGTGACCTTCGCGCTCTGGGAACCGCCGCTGCTGCCACCCGACCCGTCGGCCGCTTCGCTGGTGCCGCCGCAGGCGACCGGCGAGCACGACGAGCTTCACCAGGTCCGTCGGTCGGCGCTGCGCGAGACCGCGGACCTGCTCGCCGACACTGTCGCCGAGGGGGTACGCACCCTCGCGTTCGTCCGCTCCCGCAAGGGTGCCGAGGTGGTGGCCGCCAACGCGCGTCGAGCGCTGGACGACGCCGTTCCGGGGCTCGGCGACCGGGTGGCCGCCTACCGGGGCGGTTACCTGCGGGAGGAGCGACGAGAGCTGGAACGGGCCCTGCTGCACGGCGACCTGCTCGGCCTGGCCTCCACCAACGCGCTGGAGCTGGGCGTGGACCTGGTCGGGCTCGACGCGGTGCTGATCTGCGGCTATCCGGGCACCAGGGCGTCGCTGTGGCAGCAGGCGGGCCGCGCCGGGCGTTCCGGGCAGGAGGCCCTCGCGGTGCTGGTGGCCCGGGACGACCCACTGGACACCTACCTGGTGCACCACCCGGAGGCGATCTTCGGCGCGCCGGTGGAGGCGACGGTGCTCGACCCGGCCAACCCGTACGTGCTGGCACCGCAACTGGCCTGCGCCGCGGTGGAGGCACCGCTCACCCCGGCCGACCTGGCGCTCTTCGGCGAGGGGGCGAAGGAGGCGGTCGACCAGTTGGTCGCGGCCGGGGCGCTGCGGCAGCGGCCCACCGGTTGGTACTGGCGGCACCGGGAGCGGCCCGAGGTGGACCTGCGCGGCGAGGGTGGCGCTCCGGTCGCCGTGGTGGAGTCGTCGACCGGCCGGCTGCTCGGCACTGTCGACGGCGGCTCGTCGCACTTCCTGCTGCACTCCGGCGCTGTCTATCTGCACCAGGGCGTCTCGTACGTGGTCGACCAGCTCGACCTGGTCGACGGTTGCGCGCTGGTACGCGCCGAGGAGCCGGACTGGTCCACCCACGCCCGCGACGTCACCGACCTGTCAGTGGTGTCGGTGCGCTCCTACGTGGACGCCGGGCCGGTCGGCATGTTCCTCGGCGAGGTGGATGTGACAAGCCAGGTGGTGTCGTACCAGCGGCGGCGAATCGCCACCGGGGAGGTGATCGACACCCGGCCGCTGGACCTGCCCACCCGGGAGCTGCGCACTGTGGCGGTCTGGTTCACCCTGTCACCGCAGTCGCTGGCCGCCGCCGGGGTCCAGCCGGCCGACGTGCCGGGTGCGCTGCACGCCGCCGAACACGCCGCGATCGGCCTGCTGCCGCTGATGGCGACGTGCGACCGGTGGGACATCGGCGGGCTCTCCACCGCCGTGCACCCGGACACCGAGGCGCCGACCGTCTTCGTCTACGACGGGCATCCGGGTGGCGCCGGGTTCGCCGAGCGGGCGTACGGGACGGCGTCGGCGTGGCTGCGGGCCACCCGGGACGCGATAGCCGAGTGCGGCTGCGAGACCGGATGCCCGTCCTGCGTGCAGTCACCGAAATGCGGCAACGGCAACAATCCCCTCTCCAAGCCGGACGCGATCCGGGTGCTGGACGTGGTGTTGACGAACCTGCCGCACTGAGCGGCTTGCATGAATCGGCATGGCACGGGGCACAATGGTGTGGGAGCGCTTCCATCGATGCCCATGTTGCTGATCGCCCCCCGTGCCCGAGGAGAAGCTGTGGCCGACACCATCGCCGAGACCGTCGACCTGCTCTACACCATCGACCAGGACAATCTCACCCTCGACCAGCAGATCGCGCTGGGGTCGGCATTGGCCGCCCTGGCCCAGGCGGAACGGCTGGAACAGATCAACGAGCGGCTGCGCGGCATTCACCAGGTGCTCAACACCTGGTCGCTGCGGACCGTGACCTCCGTCGACAGTCGCTGAGGTCGCCGGGAGTGATCCTGCAAGGGCACCGGTGATCACTCCGTGCTGGGTAGTCGTCCAACGGGCTCGACGGCTACCCAGCCGCAACTGATCATGGACAGCAGGGGGCGCGACGGTTGTCGGGCTGTGCGAGACTCCGGCGCACCAACCCCCAGAGGAGTACACATGCAGCTCGACAACTTGCAGGGCCAGCACCAGTTCCACATCCGCCAGCGACTGCGCATGATGGTCAACCAGTACGAGGTCCGGGCGGTCGCCCCCGACGGCACCGAGGGTGAGCTGCTGGCGTTCGCGCAGCAGAAGCGGCTCGCCTTCAAGGAGCAGGTGACCATCTACACGGATGACTCCAAGCAGCAGCCCCTGCTCGGCTTCAAGGCCCGCCAGCGCATCGACCTGGGTGCCACGTACGACGTCACCGACGCGGCCGGCAACCCGATCGGCCTGTTCCGCAAGGACTTCGCCCAGTCGCTGCTGCGCTCCACCTGGCACGTCGAGCAGGCCGGCCTGCCGCAGGTGACGGGCCAGGAGCGCAGCATGCCGGTGGCGCTGCTGCGTCGATTCGTCGACTCGCTGTCCTGGCTGCCGTACCACTTCGACTTCACCGCGGGGGGCCAGCCGGTCTTCACCGTGGTCAAGAAGTGGGGCCTGCGCGACAAGTACGTCGTCGAGGTGCAGAACCCACAGATCGACCGCCGCCTGGTCATCGCGATGGCCGTCGCCCTCGACGCGCTCCAGGCCCGCTGACACACCCGGCCCGGACCAGGGCTCTGCGGTGACCCTCGGCGGTCGCCGTCGCGGCCACCCGATCCTCGGCTGCCGGCCGGGACCTGGACCTCGACCAGTCCCGGCCGGCAGGCCGTTGGACCGCGCTCTGCTCTGGCCGCGCCCGGCTGGCAGGCCGTCGGGCCGCGCTCCCGGGCGGGAGGCCGTTGGACCGCGCGCCCCGGCCGGCGGGGCCGTTGGACCCTCCTCAGGCGAGAGGCCACTGGCGACTCGGCCCCTGACGGCTCCGGTCCCCCTTTTGAGCTGATGTCGCAAACGCATCACCCTCGATGTCGTCACCGATTCAGCTCCACAGCACCCACCAATCCCACCCCGGTTCCCGTCTCCTCGAGCAGGCACCGGCCAGTGAGGGTCAGCCCCGCACCGGGCCGGCGCGGGCGCTCGCTACGGCCACCCGGGTCAGGCCGGGTAGTGGCGTGAACGCCACCTCGACTGTCACCAGCACGTCCAGCCCGTCGAGGTGACAGCCGACCAGCCGACCATCGTTACGACCGGCGAGGTCGGACGCGGACGCGCAGGCCACAGCGTCGCCGTCGAGCGCCCGGACGGCCCCGGCCAGCGCGCCGAGGTCGGCTGCTACGGCCGCTCGCTGGCTTGCCATTCCGGCGGCGACGATGGCGGCGCCGAACGTCCCGAACACCACGAGGACGAGCCCCATCGCCAGCAGCAGAACCGTCGCGCCGCCTCGCTGCCGGTCCGACCGGCCACCAACGAGCCCTCCGGCGGCCGGTGGGTGACCGGGGCGGTGTGACGGATCGTCAGTTCGTGGCACTACCAACTCCCCTCGTGAGTGCCCGGTTCGACGGCGGCGACGGCGGTGGCGACCACTGTGATCCGCGGCAGCCGGCCGCCCAGGGCCCGGACGGGTGCCCGTACCGTCGCCTGCGCCCGGTCGCCGTCGACGGACACCGACACCGCCGCCCCCTGGGGCGCCGCCCGGCCACCTACCGCGCTGCCATCCGCGCCCCGGGCGGCGGCGAGCGCCGCCTCCCGAGCGGCGTGCAGACAGCCCGCCTGCGCGGTGACGGCGTTGACGGCGGTCAGGCCGGCCAGCAGGAGCAGGAGCAGCGCCGGCAGGCCGGCCGCCAGTTCGGCGGTGAAGGAACCCCGGTCCCCGCCAGCAGCCCGGACGAGGACGGGAAGTCTCCGCCCGGCGCGTGCCGCCAACCCGGGAACGCTCGACCCTGACTCGCGGCCGGCCCGCCGGCGCGCGATCACTTCAGCGCCCGGTCGATGACGGCGGTCAGCGCCGACTGGACGTTGCCGGAGGTCAGCACCTTCAACAGGATCCCGGCGAAGGCGACCGCGGCGAGGGTGCCCACGGCGTACTCGGCCGTGTTCATTCCGGCATCGCCGCGCAGGCGAGCGATGAGTTTGCGCATGACTGTTTCCCTTCTCGATGGGTCAGAGCACATCGCCGAGAACGGCGACGATCACCGGCACGAGGCCGGCGAGAATGAACGCCGGCAGGAAGCAGAGCCCCAGCGGCAGGACGATGAGCACACCCGCCCGACGGGCCGATGCCTCGGCGGCGGTGGCCCGGTCGGCGCGCAGGTCGTCGGCGAGCCGGGTCAGTGCGCCGGCCAGGGCGGCACCACTGTTTGCCGAGCGCAACGCCGCCGCGGTCAGGCGCTCAGCGCCGGGCACGCCGTTCAGCGCGGACCATGCCTCCGCTGGGCCACCACCAAGCAGCAGCGTGCGGCCAACCCGGGCCAACCGGCCGGCGAGCGGCCCGTCCAGTGCCTCAGCGACGGCCAACACCGAGCGATCCACCGGCGCGCCCGCCCGCATCGCCGCCGCCAGCAGGTCGGCGGCGAGCGGCAGATCAGCAGCCTCCTGCTGCCGCCGCCTACGCACGGCGGGCGACTCGATCCGCCGCAGCAGGACATCGAGCAGGAACGCGGCCGGGAGAGCGCCGAGCAGCCCGAGCCAACCCTCGACGACGATGGCCACGGCGAGCCCGGCCAACACCGCCACGAGCCGGATCACGTCCGGCCGTCGCCGACTCGTCGAGCTGGGGTGGCCCGCCGAGCTGAGGTGGCCGGCCGGGTTCCGGGCCGTCATCCGGCCCGCCCCGGTGTCGCGCCCAGCCGTTCTGCCCAGAGGAGGCCCACGATCTGCAGGGCGACCGCGACGACAGCGCAGGCTCCACCGACGGTGCTGTGCAGGAGCACCGTCACGGGGTCGACGCCGATCCCGTACCCGAGCCCGATCCCGCCAATCGGCAGCGCCGCGAGTAGCCAGGCCGTGGCCCGCGCACCCGCCGCCTGGGCTGCCGCCGCGGCCAGGCCCCTGTCGGTCGCCCGGGCGTCCGCCTCGATCCGCTCGACGAGCTCCGCCAGCGGCGCGCCGGTCCGGTCGGCCAATCGCACCGCCGCCGAGGTCAACTGATGTAGGCGGTCCGCCCTTCCACGCTCAAGGTCCGCGACATCGAACGCGTGTGGCACGGGCAGGCCGGCTCGCAGGTCCGCCGCGAGGCCGCAGAGCTGGTCCAGCCCACGTCGCCTGTCCCGCTCGGCGCTCAGGTTCACTCGCCAGCGCAGGGCAGCGCGCACGGCCAGCGTGCCGTACCCGGCCATCGCGACAGCGGCCACCGGACCCCCGACCACTGCACCCACACCGCCGCCGAGCAGACCGGCCACCGGCAGCACGCGGGCCGTCGATCGCGAGATGCGCAACGACGCAGGCGTACCTCGCCTTCTGGCGGTCGCGCCGACGCGCCCGTGAGCGCGGCAATCGGCGATCGCGCACCCGTCGGACGCCGCCCCGGCGGACGCGCCCCGACAGCCAGCGTCCAGGTCGCCGTGCCCGTCTGCGGTTGCCGGACCGGCGACGTCGTTCCGACCGGTCACGTCCACACCGTTGACGCCGATCGTGGTCGTGGCCGCCGAGGTGCCAGGCCGTTGTTCGGCGTCGAGCATGGTGGGGGCCAGTTCGGGGCGGGTGGTGCCGGTCGGGCGTCGGAGATCCCGACGGGCCGGCGGGCGCGTCGGGCCCTCCGGACGCGTGAACCCGCCTGCCGCTCCCGGCCACCTCGGGCTGCCTGTGACGTCCCGGTCGGGCCAACCGAGTGCCGTCCGTCTTCCGTTGGCACCCGCGGTAGGTGCCGACTCGAACGCGATGCCGACCGCATGGCCGCTGGTCGGGGCGGCGCCAGCGCCGTCGACCGGCCCGTCCGGCGTGCGACCGAGCTCCCTGATCCACCGCACCAGGGCGTCATCCGGATCGGCGCCGCCGCCCCTCCGTCCCGGTGCCAGCACGCGACGTCGACGGGCCCGAATGCTCTGCACGGGCCACGCCACCAGGGCGGCGGCGACCAGGAGCAGCGCCGCCACCAGAATCGTCTCGGTGGTCATGCCGGACCCGCCGATCCGGGCCAGGGCTCGCTGAGGATGGGCGGGACCGCCACCCCACGCTCGCGCAGCAGCGCCCCGAGGGCACGGGCGGCGAGACCGAGCCCACTGCCGCGTACCCAGGCGGGCACCACTGTCACCATCCGATCGGGCCCCTCGGGCAGCAGCAGGCAGACCGACTCCAGGACCCGACCACGGTCGCCGCGTCGCACCTGGAACAACACCTGCAACGCGGCGGCCACCTGGGCGTGCAGCGCGGCGCGGGGCAGCCCACCCAACATGCCCAGGGCCTCCAACCGGGCCGGCACGTCCAACGGTGTGTTGGCGTGCAGGGTGCCGGCACCCCCGTCATGGCCGGTGTTGAGCGCGGCCAGCAGGTCGACCACCTCACCGCCCCGGCACTCCCCGACCACCAGCCGGTCCGGGCGCATCCGCAACGCCTGCCGGACCAGGTCCGCCAGGCTGACCACGCCCGTGCCCTCCACATTGGCGGTACGTGCCTGGAGCCCCACCACGTGCGGATGCCCCGGACGCAGCTCGGCGGCGTCCTCCACCAGCACGATCCGTTCGGTGGCCGGCACCATCCCCAGCAGGGTGTTGAGCAGTGTCGTCTTGCCCGACCCGGTGCCCCCGGTCACCAGGTACGCCAGTCGGGCCGCCACGACTGCGGCGAGCAGTGGTGCCAGCGGTCGCGGCACGGTCCCATGGCGCACCAACTCGTCGAGGGTGAACGGCCGGTGCCGGAAGGTCCGCAGCGACAGGTAGGGGCCGTCGGTCGCCACCGGCGGCAGCACGGCGTGCAGTCGGGTGCCGTCGGGAAGCCGCGCGTCCGCGTACGGGGAGCCGTCGTCGAGCCGCCGCCCCGCGCTGGCGATCAGCCGCTGCGCCAACCGGCGGACGTCCTCCACCGAGCCCACCGGGACGGCGACCTGGTGCAGCCCCGACCCGCGGTCGACCCAGACCCGGGCGCCGTTGACGAGGACGTCGGTGACCTCCGGGTCGGCGAGCAGCGACGCCAACGGCCCGGCGCCCACGAGGTCGTCGCGCACCCGGTCGGCGATCCGCAGCATGGCGGTGTCACCGAGCACTGCGGCGGCGGGCTCGGCCCGTACCGCGGAGACGATGGCCGCCGCGGTGACCGGGGTGGTGGCGGCGGCGATCCGCTGCCGCACCCGGGCGGCGAGGGTGCCGTCCTCCGGCCCGACGGTCATGCCGCACCCGCAGCAGGCACGCCGGTGAGGTCGCTGACGATCCGTTGGCAGAGGGCGGCCAGTGGGCCCTTGCCCCCGGCTGCCGGCGCCTCGCCCCGCTCCAGCCCACGGCAGAGCCCCGGCTCGGGGCGCAGCGTGCCGGCCAGTGGGAGACCCAGCGCGCGTGCCACCTCGGACGCCCGCAACCGCCCCGGCGCAGGCCCGCGCACCACCACAGCGAGCGCAGCGCAGTGCGGGGCGGCAGCGGCCACCACCCGAGTGGCCGCAGCGGTGGCACGCAACTCGGCCGGCACGACGACGAACGCCTGGTCGGCGGCTTGCAGCGCCACCACTGCCGCGTCGTCCAGCTGTCGGGGTAGGTCGATCACCACGAAGTCCCGCCCGCGCCGGGCCGCATCGACTGTCGCCGCCATGGCCGTCGCCGGCAACGGCAGCATCTCGCCGCGGTCCCAGGAGAGCACCACGAGATCACCCCGGCTGGGCAGGGCCTGCACCAGCGCCGGGGCGTCCACCCGCCCGTCGGCGCTGGTGAGGGACGGCCAGCGCAGGCCTTCCAACTGCTCCCAGCCCAACACGAGGTCGAGGCCACCACCGAGCGGGTCGGCGTCGACCAGGAGGGTGCGCAGCCGGGCCCGGGCGGCGGTCACCGCAAGACCACCGGCGAGCACACTCGCGCCCGCACCGCCCCGGCCACCGAAGACCGCGACGACCCGGGCGCCGACGCCGACCGGACGGTCCGGGTCGTGTTCGGCGAACCGGTCCACCAGCCACGGCTCCGCGGCCGGCAGCGTGGCGACGTGCTCGGCCCCGATCAGCTCGGCGATCTGCCAGCCGGGGTCGAGCTGACCGGCGCGGCCGAGCAGCACCAGCCGTGGCCGTTGCGGCAACCGGGCGCGTAGGCAGGCCTGCGCCTGATCGGCGCCGAGCAACACCAGGGGCGCGGGAAGCCACCGGGTGCGGGCGGCCGCTGGATCGCGGGCGAGCTCCACCTCGGTCCCGCCGACGGCGGCGAGCCGGAGCACATCATCGAGCAGATCGTCGTCGCCGGTGACGACCAGCGGGAGCCGGCGGATCGGCGGAACCGTTGTACGGGGTGGCATCGCGGCCTCCAGCGGTCGGGCTCTGGTATGCCGCCGACCCTGCTCGGAATCCGCCCCACGAGCCGTCCCGATGTCGTCACCTGTGGACAACCTGGTGGGCTGTGGAAAACCCCCACTCGATCAGTTGATCTGCTACGAGCGCGGGCAACTCCGCAGCTACTGCCGCTGCGGGAAAGACAGCGGGGCCGCTCCCGGAAGGAGCGGCCCCGAACGTCGGCGATCAGCCGACCCGGTCGGTCCAGGCGGCGTCGAGGATCACCTGGTACGAGCTGATCCGCACGGGCGACAACGTCAACCGCTCGTGAGCGAGCAGTTCGCCCGTCCTCGGATCGAAGACCAGCAGAGATTGCGCGTCGTGTTCGCTGTCGTCGAAGGTGACGGCGACTCCAGGTCGGCCGGCGCGGTCCGTGACCTGCCCCCGCCAACGGAACCCGGGCACGTCGGCGAGGACCCGCAGGACCGCCGCTCGGGTCGCACGCGGTACGACGTACCGGCCATAGAGCGTGCTGACCTCCTTGCTCGCCGCGGCGGGACCGTACTCAACCTTCAACAGTTCCCGCAGCTCGGACGGGACAGCCGTCGGTGGGCTGAGGTCCATGGGCGGCAGCGGATACCCGTTGGGAGCGGGGGTGCTGCCGGCCGCTGGCGGCGAATCGAGTCTGCGCTGCCAGTAGGTCCGTGACTCCTGATCGGGGTACTGCGGCTCCAGTTGGGTGTTGACCTGGCTACCGGTCCCGTCGGCGGCCTGCCAGACCTTCGTCTCGCCGGCGAAGGCGACGAGGTGGCGACCGTCGGCCGAGGTCATCACCGGATCACCCCACACCTTCGTGTGGTGGTACATGTAGCGTCCGCGCTGGTGGTCGTACGCCGCATCTTTGATCTTGTCAGCCAGCCTGCGTAGCTGCGGACCGGCGGCCGGCGGATCCGCGTCGAACTGGTACGCGACCGGCACGAGTACCGTGCCCGTCGCCGAGCCCGGGGTGTCCGGTGTGGCCGCACCGAACGGCTGGAGCACCGCCACGGCACCGGCCGCGACCGCCAGTGTCCCGGCCGCCAGGACCAGCCGGCGGTTCGGACGTACGCGACGACGCCCGGCGACCGTTTCGGTAGCGTCGGCGCGGTCGATCAGTTCGCGTGCCGAGACCAGCGGCGACTCGACGGTGGCGTTCCGGGCCGGGTCGGCCGGGCCCAGAAGAGTACGGGTGCGCACTGCTCCGAACATCACAGATCCTCTCGAATGGTCGCCAACACCGGTCGACGTCGGGTCTGCGCGAGCCGGGCCGACATCGCTTCGGCAAGACGACGGCGGGCGCGATGCAGGCGCACTGCGGCGGTCGCCCCGGTGCAACCGAGAACCTTGGCCGCCTCGGACACCGTCAGCTCCTCCCAGCCGACCAGCCGGAGGATTTCCTGGTCGAGATCGTTGAGGGTGGCCAGGGCGGTCCAGATGTCGGCGACCCCGACGCCCGTGTCGGCACCCGACGATCCGGCCAGTCGCTCGAGGTCGACTTCGGTGATCGGGAGGAGGTCCGGTGCGGCCCGCCGCGACCGCCAGTGGTTGGCGAGGAGGCGCCGGGCCACCCCGTACAGCCAGGGCAGGCTGCGCTCCGGCACCTCGGCGCGGCGACGCCAGGCGACGACGAAGACCTCCTGGGCAAGCTCCGCCGAGGCATCCCGGTCAGCGAGCCGGCGCAGGCCGTATCGCACTATGTGCTCGTACTCGGTGGCGTAGAGGCTGGTGAACCAGCCCTCGTCCCGCGTCTTCGGTGGACCCACCCGAACCCCCATTGCCTCGGCGACTCTCACAGTGGCTTGTGTCGCTGAGGACCAGAGGATTACCGCGCGGCCGAGGGCGGGTGCCGCCCACCGGGAGATCGAGCGTTGCGGTCAGTCGTCGATCGCCTGGTAGACGGTGGTCCAGAAGTCATGCCACATCGGCAGCCGCTGGTCGCCCGCGTGCGCCCGCTGCATGAACACGATCGTCGTCAGGTCCTCGGCGGGATCGTTGTACCAGGCGGTGCCGTAGAAGCCGGGCCATCCGTAACTGCCGACCGAGGGCCCGAGGTGCGTACGGCGGGTCCGGACCGACATTCCGAAACCCCAGCCGATGGCGTCGAAGTAGCCGGGCCAGAACCCGGAGACGGCCTTCTGCGTCGGGGTCAACTGGTCGCTGGTCATCAGCGACACCGCCGGCCGCGACAGCACCCGCTCGCCGCCGTGGGCGCCGCCAGCGAGCAGAGCCGAGGCGAACGCGAGGTAGTCCTGGGCGGTCGAGACGAGACCGCCGCCACCGGACTCGAACATCCGCGGTCGACTGAACCGCCCGTCGGGGGCGTCTTCGACAACCGGCTCGCCGGTGGCGGCGTTGTCCTGCTCGTACGCCGTCGCGAACCGGTCGATGCTCTCGCTACCCACGTTGAAGGCGGTGTCGGCCATTCCCAGTGGCTTGCAGACCCGCTCACGGATGGCGTCGCCGAAGGACATGCCGGTGGCCCTGGCGATGAGCACACCTGTCACGTTGGCGGCGGTGTCGTACATCCAGCGCCCACCTGGCTGGTGCACGAGCGGAAGGTCACCGAGCTGGCGGATCCACTCGTCCGGCGACCGATACTCGAGTGCGTCCAGCGCGTCGGCGATCGGCACCGTTCCCGGCTCGGCGGGGACCATGCCGGTGCCAAGGGTGCCGTCCAGGACGTCCCGCAGTGTTATCGGGCGTTCCGCCCTGACGGTGTCGCCCAGCGAACCGTGCGGATCGGCGAGCACCGTCATATCCGCCAACTCCGGCAGGAGATCGTCGACCGGGTCGTCGAGGCGGACTGTGCAGTCCTCGACGAGGGTCATCGCACACGCGGCGACGATCGGCTTCGACATCGAGCCCAGGCGACAGATCGTGTCGGCCGCCATCGGCGTCTGCGACCCTGGGCCCTCGAACGCGAGCTGACCCGTCGCCTCGATGTGCACCTCGCCGTGCCGGGCCAGGACGACCACCGTGCCCGGGACGAAGCCGGACTCGACGTGGCGATCAAGCAGCCCTCGCAGCCGAGTCAAGCGCTTCGACGAGAAACCGCCAGCAGCCACCTGTTCCCTCCCCAGCTCGTCCCGTTTGGCAAATTACACGGCAGGCGGCCGTCGCGCGGTCCGCGACTAGGTTGAGCGGAGAGCATCCGAGCCGTTCCACTCATCGACGAATCTAGCTTTCATCGCGCGGACGGGGACTCATAGTGCGAAGTAGCCGCTGCGGCGGCGCGCTCCCATGGAAAGGGACGACCCCCGTCTGGGGGATGCGGACACAAGCTACCGGCCGCTGGCAGCTGGTGGCGGCCCTCGTCGACGAGCAGGTGCAGGGCGTCGTCGGTTCACGTCCCGCGTTGGCCCGCATTGAGGCTCGCGCTGCCTTTTGCTGCCTCGCTGGCTGGCGCCTCGCTTACAACTTCTGTGCAGCTCATCCGACATCCTCCCTGCCGGGATCTAGAAAACACGGACAACCGCCAATAAGCTGCCGGGATGGACGAGGAAGAGGGCATTGAGGAAGACCTACTAGAGACTGGCGACCCTGAAGCAGCAAAGAATTACTCAGCCGAAAAGCCGGCCGATCTGGTACAACTGGCTGAACGTGCTGCAAACGCATCAATTCCGGTAGAGTGGAGATCGTATGTGACGATGCGTTCGAATGGCGACGTCACAGAAAGGGCTACCCAATGGTATTTGCATATATCCCTGCCCGGCGGCGGCAAGGATCGCAAGACATTTAGCATCAGCAGATCGTGGGCCGGCGACTGGGCGAGCAGCAACTTCGAAAGCCTGGTGCTCCTTAAGAATTTCGCCGCAGCACTAGACCGCTCCACTAATGTTATCGAAGCAATGGTGCAGCCACGCTATGCCCTGAAATCGACGCTTCAAATGCTTCATCGAAAAGCCCGACACGACGACGCACCTGATGAATTGAAGAGCGCCTCCCTCGCCGAAGATGCGCTTGCAATCACCTGTACCTCCAACGGGATAGTCGCGAGTGCGGAAATCTCGCCAGCGAGCGCCGGACTCGGGGCGACGGAAGGCACGCGCCTAGGTTACTCCCTCAAGGTGCGACTCAATTCGGCTTTGTCGTATGACGCATCAGTGAAACTGCTTGAAGAATTCTCGGCCGCGTTATTCTTTGAGATGGACTTGCTCTACGACCTTCCACTCTCCCTGTCCGAAAGCAGGCGTCAGCGAATTCGGAGCGATGCGAGAGAGAGGCCGTCTGAAACCCTCAAGGCACCGACAGTGCCGCGAAACTTCTATTCCGTCGAGGCCGCATCTTTATATGCTTACGGGCGATCCGCGAGTGGCATGCCCCTGCTCCAGTATTTGGCCTTCTATCAGGTGCTTGAGTTCTACTTCCCCACCTACGCACGCAGCGAGACCGTTCGACGCTTTCAACGTAGGTTGAGAGACCCGGCCTTCGATCCAAACAACGGAAATCAAGTGGCCACCTTAGTGACATTCCTAAACGCCGAAGCGCGCGCATTGCAGTACGAAGAAGAGCAACTGAAAGCGACCGTGGATTCCTGCATAGACAGCAACGACCTGCGCTCCTTTTTGGAGCAGTCAGACGATCGCAGGGAGTTCCTTACCAAAAAGAATGCACTTAAGGGCGTCGGTCATCTCGTCTTGGACGAGAAGTCCAACGCTGGCTCCCTGACCAGCCAGGTTGCTTCGCGTGTTTATCAGATTCGCTGCCGGATCGTTCACGCCAAGGAGGACGGCGGCCCGAAACGCGGAGAATTGCTACTGCCGAATAGTGCCGAGGCAAAGATGCTGCAGCATGATATTAGTCTAGTCCGTTGGATCGCTCAGAGAGCTCTAATTCAAGCCGCGATTCGCAGTAATTGGTGACATGCAGTCCATCTCGCCATCCCGCCTGCAATCGACCCGCCCTCCCGGGGAGCGGTCCGCCGCCCGGCCCGCCACGTCAAGCGGACCTTGACGCCCGTACGGACGCTGGCGGGTCGGGCGGTGGTCTGCTCGGCTCGTGCGGGGTCGATGGCAGGCGGGATGGCTCCCCACCGCAACCGCCCACGGACCGTGACGCGCCGAATGCAGCCCTGGCCATCCTGGAGCCGGAGCGCCCCGCCGGAGGCGCAGTAACCGCGCCCCCGCGACCGCCGTCAGTTCGCCGACGCGGCGAGCGTGCGCTTCCCTACGCCGCGCGGGCTCGTGGCCGCGCGGCCGGCCGGCTGCCGGCCCACCTCCTCCCCTCCACGTCCCTGTCGTCCTGCGGCGGCCCCTTGGGCTTCCCGCTTCCGCGCCAGCAGCCGGTCGCGTTGCGTGGCCGGAGTCGGAGCGACGGACGCTCACCCTGCGGCAGCGAGTGCGGCCCCTTCAGGGCCGCCTTGAAGACGTACAGAGAATCTGGGCTAAAGAGCCTTGCCGTGCTCCGCATAGGTGGCGTTGCCGCTGTTGCGGGATGCGATCGCTGTGCGAATTCTGCGAGTGAGTCGAGGCGGTCCGTAATGTTCCAGGTCGTCTGCGGTCACGTAGCGCCAGTCGGTGAGTTCACCATCCGCAAAGTGAATGGCCTGCACTTGCTCCCTAGTGAGAGTTCCGGCGTCGAAAATGAAGAGGAGTTTGTCTCCTTCGTGCTCGGCCGGCGCCCAGTCAACGACGAGCATGGGGCCGACGGCCGTGGTTAAGCCCAACTCCTCTTCGATCTCGCGCAAACACGCCGTACGTGGTGACTCGCCGGGTTCGACGTAGCCGCCGGGGATGTCCCAGTGCTTCTTGTAGCTGGGCCGTACGAGGAGCACGCGGCCTTCGTCGTCGAAGAAGAGAGCACCAGCAGCGACGCGTGGGGTTGCCACTGGTGGCATCTCGTTGGCCGGCACCAGCGCAGCCTAGTTCGACCGGGTTCAGTCGAGCACCCTGAGCCGCTGGGCCAGGCCGACCAGTTCGGCCGAGGGCTTGCCCCGTTGCCGGCGGATCCAGGTCAGGGCGAGTTGGCGGCTGAGGAAGTGATGCCGGACCTGCTCGGGTGCCATCTGTTCGGCGTCAAGGATGACGGCCTGGGCATCATCGACGCGGTTCCAGGCGCTGTAGGCGCGGGCGACTTCGAGGGCGTGCCGCACTCGGCGCTCCATCGGCAGCCCGGCGGTGTCGACGCGCGGGCCGAGGTCGATGGCGACCTGCAGATCGCCCAGTTCGGCCGCGGTGGCAACGCGATGGATCACGACGTTGGTCGGGCCGAACGCGGTCCAGAGGTGGTTGGCGTCTGCCCCGAGCTGACCGGCGACTTGATCGGCGGTGGCGAGAAAGGTGCGGGTGGTGACGGCGTCGTTGGATCGGGCGGCGGCCATGGAGCCGGACAGGAAGAGGGTCCCGTAGACGGAGAGCAGCGCTGGTGTGGCGTGCTTGAGGTGGGGCTCAAGGTAGCCGGCGGCGTCCTCGGTGAGGCGTACAGCTTCGGTGTAGCGCCCGGTGGCGTGCAGGGCATGTCCGACGGAGCGGAAGAGGGAGCCGGTTATGAGCGGGTCGCCGGTGGGGCGGACGGCGGTCAAGCCGCGGTCGGCGGCAATCCAGGCGAGGTCGCTCTCTCCAAGCTTGGTGAGTTGGGTGGCCGCGAGTTGATATGCCAGGCCGAGGAGCCGACGAGCCTGGTCCTGGTCGTCGCCGTCGTAGTAATCGGCGGCGGCCTGGGCGCGGCGCAGCAGCTCGGGCAGACGGCCGGTGACGTACGCGAATCGGGAGTCTTGGTAGGCGTCCCAGAGGGCGCCTACCTCCTTCCTGAGTACGGCGACGCTGGATGGCTCGTTCTCCGTGCCGCCGCTGAACGGGCCGAGGGCGCGGTAGTTCATCAGAGCGGCGCGTAGGGCGGGGACGGTCGTGGTGCCGCTGTCGCCGGTCCAGTCGAGCAGCGAGGGTTCGCCGAGCAGGTCGCCGAGGGACACGTCCAGGACTTCGGCGAGGGACTTGATGACGGAGAGCCGGTCCAGCTCGATCCGGTTGTTCTCGATCTTGCCCAACCAGTCGGCGGTGCGGCCGATGAGTCCGGCAAGGACTTCCTGGGACAGGCCGCGTCGGTAGCGGTACCAGGCGACGCGTTCGCCGATGGTCAGGTTGTTGGTTCTTCCGCGCATTGGTTCACCGTCTCCCCTCGGCCGGCTCCGACCCCGGAAGGATTTTCCGGGTAGCTGGGCGGTATGTGCCACAACCTGTCTGCATGACGGGGCTCAAAGCATCGACCAACTGCCAATCCTGCTCGGGCGCGGGCTGGAAGTACGCCCTCGCCCGTACGGCGGTCGGGCAATCGGGCGTGGTGCGGAGTGGACTCATGCTTTCGGGCGGCGTCCGCGCCCGGATTGCGCGGGTTCCGGTCGCGCGGCGACGTGCTGAGGCTGGCCCGGGGTGAGTGCTGGCGTGAGACCGCGACCCGAACGGCGGCCCGTGAATGGCCCACCCGCCCCGGTGCCTCGCACAGCCACGCCTCGCCGGCCGGGTGTCCCCGTTCCGGGTGACCTGGTGCTGATTGACGCTCGGGCGTCGGTGCAGTTCGGCGGTGATCGGGCTCTGTGGTTGCGGGTGACCTCGGTTTGCGACAAGCCGACGTACCACGGCTGGGTGTGGCTGACCGGCTACTCCATCGACCTGGCTACCGGCAAGGCCCTGGCACGGCGGGAAGTCTTCGCCCAGATCGCCGGCCTCCAGATCCAGCAACACACGACCGACAGCGCGCCGCCTCTCAAAAACTCGGCGCCAACGGCGAGGAGATTCGGTGTTTGACATTCGGGTACGACTCGGCGCGGTGCTGGACATCGACGCGGTCGATCGTCTTTTGCCATCAGACGGGCCGGTGCGGTTGTGGGTAACCGGGGTACGGCTGGTGGCTAACCGCCCGCCGAGCGACGAGTGGATCTGGGTCGAAGGCTTCAGGCTCTCTCCGTCAGGCCGTCGAGGCTCTCAAGCACAGATCCTGGTACGCGCAACTAAGCTTCCACCGGAGGACTCAGTCCATGGAGCGTCCCCGCCGGCGTGACAAATCGGAACGGCCGGGAACAGCAGGCGGACCTCCGACCGCTGCGGCGGCGCTGGCGCGCTCGGCACCTTTACACGCACAGGCCCGAGCACTACGCCGAAGGCCCGGCTGACCTGCGCTGCCGTTCGCTGACTTTCTGCCCGTCGCCTCGACCGGCCGGGCCCGCAGACGCGCCTCACCTGGCCGGAAGCGCTCCCCGGAAAGGGACGACCCCCGTCGGGGGGAGACGGGGGTCGTCGGAGGTTCGGCTCCGGGGGGGTCGAGCCGAACCACTCAGCGGTCACGGGGGGTGCAACCGCTGAGGGTCTGCCTGTTTCGAGGATGTGAAAGCTCGTCGTACGGACAAGTCTGCCTGAGCGGGCCCGTCACGTCGAGTGGTGCTGCCTCCACTCACTGCGAAAATCTCCTCGCAGAGTGTGAGCGTGATCACGCGGAGCGGAGAGCCCGCAGGTCTGAGGGGTGGCATGACCCCGGGCACCCGCCGACGATAGACCATCCGGCTAGACTTTCGCGCCGTGGGCCGAAGTGCCGCTTTCTTCGATCTGGACAAGACCGTCATCGCCAAGTCGAGCGCCCTGGCGTTCGGTCGGCCGTTCTACCGGGATGGGCTGATCACCCGGCGTGACGTGGTCAAGTCGGCGTACGCGCAGCTGATGTTCCGGCTGGGCGGCACCGACGAGCAGACCATGGCCCGAACACGGGACTACCTGGCTGCGCTCTGCAAGGGCTGGCAGGTGGAGCAGGTCCGCCAGATCGTCGCGGAGACGCTGCACGAGCTGATCAACCCCTACGTGTACGCCGAGGCCGCCGCCCTGATCGAGGAGCACCAGGCGGCCGGGCGGGACGTGGTGCTGGTGTCGGCGTCCGGTGAGGAGATGGTCCGGCCGATCGGCGAGCTGCTCGGGGTGACCGACGTGATCGCCACCCGGATGACGGTGCGGGACGGCCGGTACAGCGGCGAGGTCGAGTTCTACGCGGCCGGCCCGAGCAAGGTCGAGGCGGTCAGCGAGTTGGCCGCCGCCCGGGACTACGACCTGGCTGATTCGTACGCCTACTCCGACTCGTACAGCGATCGCCCGTTGCTGGAGTGCGTCGGCCACCCGAGTGTGGTCAACCCGGACCGGCAGCTGCGCAAGCTGGCGTCGGAGAACGCGTGGCCGGTGCTGGAGTTCCGGCACCCGATCCCGCTGGGCCGGCGGCTGCGGGAACGTCCTGCGGTTCCGGTGGCCGCTGCGGCACTGGGGGTCGGGGTGGGCGTGGCCATCGGCATCGCCTGGTACGGCCGGCACCGCCGAACCCGAGCCGCCACCACCGCCTGACTCCACCCGGCCCCACCCCGTCCAGGTCGATCATGGGCTTGTGGTGGGCGCCTTCGGCCAATTGGCACCTTTTGCGGGGCACCACAACTCCATGATCGACACCGCGCGGACGGGCCGGTGGAACCGATGGACGCTCAGGCTGCGGCGAGGATCTCGTCTCCGATGGCGGTGAGCTGGTCGGTGCCGACCTCGACGGCGGCCATGTAGTGGCGTAGCCAGGAGCGCAGCCCGTCCGGGGTGCCGGTGGCGAAGGCACCGGCCGCGCCGACGTACTCGGGCTCCCGCTCGCGGTGCCCCACGTCGACGGGGAGCAGGCCACGCGGGTCGAGGCCGCTGGCGAGCAGCACCAGCCGGGCCGCCCCACGGGCCACCACGCCGGAAGGCCCGGCGAAGGGGCGCAGGTTCAGCAACTCCCCGTGTACGACAGCGGCGAGCACCAACGGGGAGACCTTCGTGCCGCCGGCGACGAGGCCAGCCAGCCCATCCAGCCGGGTGGCGACCACCGGGTCGGCGACCGGGCGGCCCAGCTCGGCTTCCGACACCAGGTCCCGTGCGGCGAGCACGTGCAGTTTCGCGAGCGCCTGGCGGGGCGCCTTCGGCCACAGCTCGCTCAGGCCCGGCAGCGCTCCGGCGACCCGCAGCGCCCCCTGGAGCACCGGGTCGGTGACGGTGCCGGCCCGGACCGCCTCACGCTCGTGCCCGGCCCCCTCAAGGGCCGCACTGGCCACCGCGGAACGGAGGCTGACCTCGGCGGCAACCTGTCCACCGTGCCGGCGCAGCGCCCGGTGCCCGAGCGCCTGGTCGAACCGCGCGCGAGCCTGCTCGACGGCGGCGGCGATGTCGGCGAGCGCGAGCAGGGGCGCGAGCGGGTCGGTGGTCACCCCGCCACGCTAACGACAGGGCCCGGCGCGGCGGGCCGCACCCGCCCGCAACGCGACCCGGACCACCCACCCGGCGCGGCACCTCCCCCGACCCGGCGCCGCCGCCCAACCGACCCGGCGCGGTTACAACCGAGCCGGCGCGGCCACACAACCGAGCCGGCGCGGCAGTCGCGGCAAGGTCAACACGGGTTCATGGAAATCGCAGTGTCCGCCTGGCCTGGACACCGCGATTTTCGTGAACCCGTGTCGATCAACGCGCTCGGGCCCACGCACGCCGACCCGGCTCGTGTCGATCAAGGCGCTCGAGCCCGCGCACGCCGGCACGGCTCGTGTCGATCGAGGCACTCCGCGCAGGGACGGGCCGCCGGGCGCGCGGCGGGGGCCACTCGGCGCGACGCAGTGGGCAGCCGTGGCCGGTTGCAGGCCCCGCGACTACCCTCGTGCCATCGAGACCCAGGTCACCCCGAGGATGAGGAGTCACGGCATGAGCGAGGCATTGGCCAATCTGCTGAACGAGACGCGCCAGTTCCCCCCGCCGGCCGAACTCGCCGCGCACGCCAACGTCACCATCGATGCGTACGCCGAGGCTGAGGCCGACCGGCTGGCCTTCTGGGCGAAGCAGGCCGATCGGCTGGCCTGGTCGAAGAAGTGGGATGAGGTGCTCGACTGGTCGAACCCGCCGTTCGCGAAGTGGTTCGTGGGTGGGCAGCTCAACGTCGCGTACAACTGCCTGGACCGGCACGTCGAGGCGGGCCGGGGCGACAAGGTCGCGATCCACTGGGAGGGCGAGCCGGGCGACACCCGCACCATCACGTACGCGGACCTGCACGAGCTGACCTGCCGGGCGGCGAACGCGCTCACCGACCTGGGGGTGACCGCCGGCGACCGGGTGGCGATCTACCTGCCGATGATCCCGGAGGCGGCGGTGGCCATGTTGGCGTGCGCCCGGATCGGGGCCGCGCACAGTGTGGTCTTCGGTGGCTTCTCCGCCGACTCGTTGAGCAACCGGATCCAGGACGCCAGCGCCAAGGTGGTGATCACCGCTGATGGTGGTTACCGGCGGGGCAAGCCGTCGGCGTTGAAGCCCACTGTGGACGAGGCGGTGGCGAACTCCCCGTCGGTGGAGCACGTGCTCGTGGTGCGCCGCACCGGCGAGGACGTGGCGTGGTCGGAGAAGGACCACTGGTGGCACGAGACGGTGGAGACCGCGTCGGCCGAGCACACCGCGCAGCCGTTCGACGCCGAGCACCCGCTGTTCATCCTGTACACCAGCGGCACCACGGCCCGCCCGAAGGGCATTCTGCACACCACCGGCGGCTACCTCACCCAGGCGTCGTACACGACGCACGCGGTGTTCGACCTGAAGCCGGAGACGGACGTCTACTGGTGCACTGCCGACATCGGCTGGGTCACCGGGCACTCCTACATCGTGTACGGCCCGCTCTCCAACGGCGCCACCCAGGTGATGTACGAGGGCACCCCGGACACGCCGCACAAGGGCCGGTTCTGGGAGATCATCGACAAGTACGGGGTGAGCATCCTGTACACCGCTCCCACCCTGATCCGGACGATGATGAAGTGGGGCGACGACATCCCGGCGGGCTTCGACCTGTCGTCGCTGCGCCTGTTGGGTAGCGTCGGCGAGCCGATCAACCCGGAGGCCTGGATGTGGTACCGGCAGCACGTCGGCCGGGGCGAGCTGCCGGTGGTGGACACCTGGTGGCAGACCGAGACGGGCGCCATCATGATCTCGCCGTTGCCGGGGGTGACCGCGGCCAAGCCGGGTTCGGCGATGACGCCGCTGCCGGGCATCGTGGCCGACGTGGTGGACGACCAGGGCCAGTCGGTGCCGAACGGTGGTGGTGGCTATCTGGTGCTGCGCGAGCCGTGGCCGTCGATGCTGCGCACCATCTGGGGTGACGACGACAGGTTCATCGACACGTACTGGTCGCGTTTCCAGGGCATGTACTTCGCCGGCGACGGTGCGAAGAAGGACGACGACGGGCACATCTGGCTGCTCGGCCGGGTGGACGACGTGATGTTGGTGTCCGGGCACAACATCTCGACCACCGAGGTGGAGTCGGCGTTGGTGTCGCACCCGTCGGTGGCCGAGGCGGCTGTCGTCGGCGCGACCGACCCGACCACCGGTCAGGCGATCGTCGCGTTCGCCATTCCGCGCGGCAGCACTGACATCGCCGGCGAGGCGGGCGAGCAGCTCATCGCCGACCTGCGCAACCACGTGTCGAAGACGCTGGGCCCGATCGCCAAGCCGCGGCAGATCATGCTGGTGCCGGAGCTGCCGAAGACCCGCTCCGGCAAGATCATGCGCCGGCTGCTGCGGGACGTGGCGGAGAACCGGTCGCTGGGCGACGTGACCACGTTGCAGGACTCCTCGGTGATGGACCTGATCTCTTCGGGGATGAGCGGTACGAAGTCCGACGAGGACTGACGGTAGGCGTACTCATTGGAGGGTGGCGGTCCGCACGGACCGCCACCCTCCGTCATGTCTTACGGGTACGGTCCGCGCCGCCTCACCACTGTCACATCGGTCGGTCGGGGGAGTCTGGAGAAGCTGAACGGGCACAGGCGTAGATCACCTCTGTCCTTTCGGCCGGTTGTGCTTTAGGTTCACGCAGGTTGGAAGAGTTCGACACACATCGCTTCGATGGTCGGCCACGCCAACGTCCTCCTCCCCATGCCCGAGAAACGGAGCGGCATGAACCACAAACCGCAGTCCAGGGCGCGGCGACGACTACTCGTCGCGCTGCCCGCCATCGCCCTCGCGGCCACGTCACTGACCGTGAGTGGCAGCGCGGCAGCCCAGTCGCCGTCCGGCACCCCCCAGGCGGTGATCGGCGCCGACGAGCACTACATCAACTACGCCGAGCCCGAGGTGCAGCCGGACACCACCGGCCGTGAGGTGAAGGGCAAGGGTGGCATCTACACCCCTGCCGCGGAGTCCGCGCGCGCGTTCGACCGCAAGCACGCCCGGGGCAACCCGGTGACCGCACGGCAGCTGGCCAAGGACGAGGCCAAGTCGCTGAAGACGGGTCAGAACCCCCGCAAGTTCAAGAAGGCGCCGACCACCCAGACGGCGAAGCTGCTGACGCTGCTGGTGGAGTTCAACGACAAGGCCAACGACGACTTCACCGGCGTGATGGTCCCCAAGACGGTGTTCGAGGACCGCACCTGCGTCCCCGGCACCGTCCAGAACGGCCCGAAGCACAACAAAATCCCGGACCCGGCGCGCCTGCCCCACGAGGACAACAACTCGATGTGGGTGCCGGACTTCTCGCCGCAGCACTACAACAAGATGCTCTACAGCAAGAAGGGCATCACCGAGCGGGTCCGCACCGACCTGAAGGGCCCGGACGGCAAGAAGGGCATCGACCTGTCCGGCCGCACCATGCACAACATGTACCTGGAGATGTCCAAGAACGCGTACACGGTGGACGGGCAAGCCAGCCCGTGGATCACGGTGCCGCACTCGGAGGGCTGGTACGCGGCCAACCGCTGCTTCCAGGACGAGACCGGCGCGTGGGTTCCCGGCCGTGAGCAGTCGATGAACGGCCACCCGGACAACCCGGCCGGCGCGGGCCGCCTGGCGACCGACGCGATCGACGCGCTCGTCGCGAAGGACCCGAACTTCCCGTGGGCCGACTACGACATCGAGGACCAGGCCGACCGTGACGGTGACGGCAACGTCTTCGAGCCGGACGGCGTGATCGACCACCTGGTGCTGGTGCACGCCGGTCAGGGCAAGTCCCGTGGCGGCGGCGCGGAGGGCGTGTACGCCGTGTGGGCGCACTCCTCCACTGTCGCCGGTGGTTACACCATCCCGGGCACCAACCTGAAGGCGTCGAACTACATCGTGCAGCCGGAAGACGCCGGCGTCGGCGTCTTCGCCCACGAGTTCGGCCACGACCTGGGCCTGCCGGACCTCTACGACACGTCCGGCAACGCCGACTCCGACGTGGACTTCTGGGACCTGATGGCCTCGGGCTCGCACTCCGGTGAGATCTTCCAGGCGCTGCCGACGCACATGGGCATCTGGGACAAGTGGGTGCTCGGTTGGGCCGACCCGCTGACCATCCGCCCCGGGTCGAACCCGCGCGAGGTGAAGCTCGGCCAGACGTCGCGCACCCCGATCGACTCCGAGGACGGCATCAAGGTCGACCTGCCGGACAAGGTGACGACGCTGGCCACCCCGCACAGCGGCACCAAGATGTGGCACAGCAACAACGACCAGGAGTGGGCCGACGTCAAGCTGAGCCGCTCGGTCGACGTGCCCGCGGCGGCCGACTCGAAGTTCTGGATGTGGAACAACTACATCATCGAGGAGGACTGGGACTACGGGTTCGTCGAGCTCTCCACCGACGGCGGTACGACCTGGACCGAGCAGAAGGTGTACGACGAGGGCGGCACGGTGGTCACCACGCCGGACGGCTACCCGGACCCGAACGGCCGCATGAACGACTTCGGCGGCAAGAAGTACGGCCTGACCGGCAGCACCGACGGCTGGCGGCACGACTACGTCGACCTGTCGGCGTACGCCGGGACGACAGTGCAGGTTCGGCTGCGGCTGGCCACCGACGAGGCGTTCGAGGAGCGCAACTGGTTCGTCGACGACTTCTCGGTCACCGGCGGCGGCGCCACCACCTGGAGTGACGACGTCGAGGGCGGCACCAACGGCTGGACGGCCACCGGCGGCACCTTCGTCGACACCACCGGTGGGGGTTGGAAGGTCTCCAGCGGCACCGAGGTGCACGCCCAGTACTACCTGGCGGAGTGGCGCAACTTCGACGGCTTCGACAAGGGCCTGAAGTACGCCTACGACACCATCTACTCGCACGAGGCGTGGAAGGTCGACCGGATCTCCTACAACGCTCCGGGCATGCTGGTCTGGTACCGCGACACCGCGCTCGGCGACGTCAACCACGTCACCGGGCAGATGACCGCGCTGCCCAGCTACGGCGCGAAGGGCGGGTTGCTCATCGTCGACTCGCACTTCGACCCGTTGCGGCGCACCGGTGAGGCGGCCGTGAAGGACCCGTCGGTGACGGACAACCTGCCGAGCCGTCCGCAGTCGTCGAACGCGGCCTTCACGTTGCAGCGGACGTACCCGTTCACCGAGTGCCTGGAGGCGGCCGACGAGCCGTACAGCGCCTACTGCACGAAGTTCAAGGGGCTGCCGCCGGTGAAGGCGTTCACCGACGCCAAGGGCTACTACCCGGGCATCGAGATGCGCGACGGCGCTGCCTACGCCCGGGACAGCGACGCGTCGGTGGTCCTGCCGTCGCGCGACAACGCGCCGTACACCACCCGGGTGACCAACCCGGACGGCAGCCCCGCGCCGGAGTTCTACGGCGTGACCCTGGGCGGCGGCGCGATCGTGCTGGGCACCGGTAACCCCGGCGACCAGGGCGTGAACTACGGCGTCTCGCTGACGATCAAGAAGGCTGCCGGGGACAACTCGTCGGCCATGATCTACGTGACCCCGGCGAAGAAGTAACTGTTTCGCGGATCGACAACTGACTGTGGGGCCGGTGGCGGAGACGCTGCCGGCCCCACTGTCGTATGTGCGATCAACTTGATCGAAAAATGTCGTTGTATACGTTCGCGTCCGGGTCCACGCTGGTCAGCGTGGCTGATGAACCGGCGGGGTGTGACGGTGAAAAGCGTTCCCAACAAAATCTTGCAACAAATCGACGCGTTCGTCTTCCCACCCGTCCCGCCAGTAACTATGTTCACCAATGGTCCCACTAGTGGGATCGATCTCCCACCGGCCCGTACCCCCGTTGGGCCGGTTCCCTCACACCGGAGGTACCACGTGCGCAAAGTCGCAGTGGGTCTGCTCGGGCTCTCACTGACGGCGACAGGCCTGGCTTTCGGCCCGTCCGCCTCGGCGGCGCCTCAGCCCAAACTGCCGGCAGCAGCACCGGCCGCTGCCGAACCACAGGCACTGAAGGATGAGCTCCCCGACAAGCTCGAGGACAAGCGCCGCGAGCTGCGTGAGCAGGGTCTCGCCGACGTGCTGAGCGGGCGCAGCAAGCCGATCGAGCGCAACGGCAGCACTGTCGTCAAGGTCGGCCAGGTCGGCAAGACGGGCACCAACGCCAAGGCGCGCTCCGCCGCCGGCGGCGGCCAGGAGACCAGGGATCAGTACGTCGAGCTCAAGCGTGAGCGGACCGACAAGATCTTCGTGATTCTGGCCGAGTTCGGCGACGAGCGCCACCCGTCCTTCCCGGACAAGGACATGAACCCGGACATCGCCGGACCGGCGACGTTCGACGGTCCGTTGCACAACAAGATCCCCGAGCCCAACCGGGCCGTGGACAACTCCACCATCTGGCAGCCGGACTTCAGCCCGGAGCACTTCCGCCAGCTCTACTTCGGCACCAACCCGGGCGACGAGTCGCTCAAGCAGTACTACGAGGCACAGTCCTCGGGTCGTTACACCGTCGACGGTGAGGTGACCGACTGGGTCAAGGTCAAGTACAACGAGGCCCGCTACGGGCGCTCCGACGACCCGATCGCGGACGACTCGGACGACCCGGCCAACGACCCCGCCGTCTGCGCCGACAACGTCTGCTCGAACACCTGGGCGCTGATCCGCGACGCCGCCAACCAGTGGGTCGCCGACCAGAAGGCCAAGGGCCGGACGGACGCCCAGATCGCCGCCGAGATGAAGTCCTTCGACCAGTGGGACCGTTTCGACTACGACGGTGACGGCGACTTCAACGAGTCGGACGGCTACATCGACCACTTCCAGATCGTCCACTCCGGCGGCGACCAGGCCGACGGTGACCCGCAGCAGGGTGAGGACGCGATCTGGAGCCACCGTTGGTCGGCGTTCAACAGCTCGCCCGTGGGCCCGCCGAACTTCCCGATCGGCGGCACCCAGATCGGCAACACCGGCGTCTGGATCCGCGACTACACGATCCAGCCGGAAAACGGCGGTCGCAGCGTCTTCTACCACGAGTACGGCCACGACCTGGGCCTGCCGGACGACTACGGCCCCGCGGACAACAGCAACGAGCACTGGACCCTGATGGCCCAGAGCCGGCTCGGCGCCAAGAACGACGCCGGCATCGGCGACCGGGGCGGCGACCTCGGCGCGTGGAACAAGTTCCAGCTCGGTTGGCTCGACTACGAGGTGGTCGTGGCGGGGCAGAAGCAGACGCTGAAGCTCGGCCCACAGGAATACAACTCGAAGGAAGCACAGGCCGTCGTGGTCGTGCTGCCCCAGAGGGAATACACCTTCAACTACGGTCCGCCGTTCGAAGGCTCCAAGCAGTACTTCTCCGGTAACGAGGACAACCTCGACAGCAAGATGACGAGGACGTTCGACCTCACCGGCAAGTCCGCGGCGGCGCTGTCGCTCAAGGGCAAGTACAGCATCGAAGCGGGTTACGACTACCTCTACTTCGAGGCGTCGACAGACGGCGGTCAGTCCTGGACCGACCTGGACGGCACTGTCAACGGCAAGCCGATCGGCGTGGACGGTGCCGGTCGCCCGGCCCTCGCCGGCAGCAGCAACGGCGCCTGGGCGGACATCAACATCCCGCTGACCTCGGTCGCCGGCAAGTCGGCGCAGGTTCGCCTGCACTACGTCACCGACGGTGGCGTCTCCGAGGGCGGCTTCTTCGGTGACGCGATCACCGTGACCGCCGACGGCCAGACCGTGTTCAGCGACGGCGCCGAGACCGACGCCGGCTGGAACCTGGAGAAGTTCGAGGTGGTCGGGGCGACCTACACCCAACTGTTCGACAACTTCTACATCGCCGGCAACCGGTCGTACGTCTCGTACGACAAGTACCTGAAGACCGGCCCGTACTTCTTCGGCTACGCGAACACCCGCCCGGACTGGGTGGACCACTACGCGTACCAGGAGGGCCTGCTCATCTCGTACTGGAACACCCGGTTCTCCGACAACAACACCGCCCCGGCCTCCCCGACCAACCCGGGTGGTCACCCCGGTGAGGGTCGCAACCTGTACATCGACGCGCACCCGCGCCCGATCTACAACCTGACCGGGGCACCGTGGCGGGCCCGCGTCCAGATGTACGACGCGCCGTTCAGCCTGAACAAGGCCGACTCGTTCACCCTGCACCTCAACAGCCAGCCGCAGTACATCCGTGGCCAGGCCGCTGAGCCGCTGTTCGACGACACCAAGAAGTACTTCTACGAGGAGCTGCCGAACCACGGCGTCAAGCTCCCCGCGACCGGTGTCAAGATCAAGGTTCTGGAGCAGGACGGCACCTCGATGAAGATCCGGATCAGCTGACCACTGATCCCGCACCAACCAGCGACGCCCGGGCAGGTCACCTGCCCGGGCGTCGCCCTTTCTGCGCCACCTCCCCGGTGACCCGGACCGAGTTGGTCGAGCCGGTTCCCCTGGTCCCGGTCCGGGGCAACCCGGGGCTTTCCCCTGTTCAACGCGACCGCCAGGGTCGCCTGCGGCAACCGGGTCCTAGGCTGTCTGCCATGACCGACCAGCGCGGCGGGGCCGTCGACGAGTCCTGTGTCCTCACCGAGGGGCCGTGGACGCACCGTTTCGTCGGCGCCAACGGCAGCCGGTTCCACGTGGTCGAGGGCGGCACCGGGCCGATGGTGCTGTTCCTGCACGGCTTCCCGGAGCACTGGTGGGCCTGGCACCAGATGCTGCCGGCGGTCGCCGACGCCGGCTTCCGGGCGGTCGCCGTCGATCTGCGCGGCTACGGGGCCAGCGACAAACCACCCCGGGGGTACGACGGCTACACCCTCGCCGCCGACATCGCCGGGCTGATCCGTGCGCTCGGTGAACGGTCCGCGACGATCGTCGGCAGCGGCCTCGGTGGCATGGTGGCCTGGACGGTGGCCTCGTTCCACCCGTCACTGGTCCGCCGACTCGTGGTGCTGGGGGCACCGCACCCGCTGCGACTGCGCGCCGCCATCTTCGCCGACCCGCGCGGGCAGTTCACCGCCTCCACCCCGGCGTTGAAGTTCCAGCTACCCCGCTACGAGCACGTCCTGACCCGCGATGGCGCAGCGGCCGTCGGCGAGATAATGCGCCGCTGGGGCGGCCCACAGTGGGTGCACGGGCCGGACTTCGAGGCGTACGCCGAGCGGTGCCGGGAGGCGATGTGCATCCCGCAGGCCGCGTTCTGCGCGCTGGAGGGTTACCGGTGGGCGTTCCGCTCGCTGCTGCGACTGCACGGCTACCGGTTCGTCCGCCTGATGCAGAAGCCACTGTCCACCCCGACGCTGCAACTGCACGGCGCCCTGGACACCGCCTCCCTGCCCCGCACCGCCCTGGGTTCCGGCCGGTACGTCGTCGCCCCCTACGAGTGGCGACTGCTCGACGGGGTGGGGCACTTCCCGCACCTGGAGGCACCGGAGCTGGTGCTCGGCGAGATCCTGCGGTGGGCGAAGACCTGACCGGTCAGACCCGCTGCTCCCGCAGGTCGGTGACCTCGGCAGCGGGCGCCCAACCCTGGTAGACGCCGAAGTCGAAGACCTCCAGCCGCATCGCCTCGGCCACCGGCCACCGGCCACCTGTGTACTCCACCCGCAGCCAGGCGTCGTGCTCGCCGAGCACTATGAACGGCTGCCCCTTCCAGGTGCAGGTGGTCCGCACGTACGCCAGGTCCTCGATCTCGCTCGCCGGCAGCACCCGGACGTAGCGGCCCGCGCGGACCTCCTCGAAACCCTCGCCCGGCTCGGGCTGGTAGAGGCGGATGTCGTCGCCATCCGGGCTGGCCTGGTACTCCCGGCCCTGCCAACGGGCCACGTAACCGTCGCGCATCACGCCTCCCCGACCCGTCGCCAGGTGACCGAGTCGGTGTCCAGCTCCGCGACCACCCGCTCGCCGCCGTCCGCGCCGATGCGCCAGAGCTGGGCGCCGTGCGGCAGCCGCGCGCTGTCCACCTTGAACTCCGCCACCACATCGCTGCTCTCACCCGGGGCGAAGCCGTTGCCCCGGAACGGCGGGCGTTCGATGACCCAGCCCTCCATGGCCCGCATCGCCGGCTCGTTCTGACCGCCGTACGGGATGCGGTAGAGGCTCGGCCGGTGCGCCGGCCAGCGCAGCACGTAGATCTCCTCGGCGTCCGGTGCGAACGGCGAGCCGGGGTAGCTGAGGCCCAGCGCGCCGTGCAGCTGAGCCGGTGTGGTCAGGTGGGACAGCTCACCGGCCCGGTGCACGAACCCGGACACCCGGTCGTACCCACGATCCAGGTAGTACGCGAGCTGGCTGGGGGCGATCGCCTTCTGCATGACCGTCGGCCGGGTCGGGTCGACCGCTGCGGGGGCGTACCGGGGACGGGCGGCGGGTTCGGCAACGGCCGGCGCTTCCGCCTGGTCCACTTCCAGGTCGTCCCCGAGCCCCACCTCGGCAGCCCAGTTGGCCAACGCGACGATCTGCTCGCCCGGCAACTTGGCACCCACCGGCGTGCCCGGGTTGACGGCGAACGACCAGTCCTCGTCGGGCCAGCGCCGGATCAGTTGGGCGAACTTCACCCGGACCGTGTCGACGTCCCCCTCGACATGGTCGGCAAGGCGCTCCGACGACGTGTAGACCACCACGTACGTCTCGCCGTCGAGCTGCCCGGTACGCCAGACGAAGCCGGGATCCCCGGGGCGGCTCCCCCGCACCGAGTCCGGTGCCGCCGGCAGTAGCACCCGGGCCAGCAGCAGGGTGGACAGGAACGTGTCGGTGCTGCCCGACCCGGCGGCGCTGAGCAGGTCCTCCTCGACCGTGTTGGCCGGCTCGAACTCGACCGGCGGCGGCTCGTCCGCCGGCGGGTGCGGACCGTCGTCAGCGATCACGCTCGCGCCGCCGGCCTGGTCCGTAACGGCCGGTCCGGTCGACGAAACAGCACTGTCGGCGCGGTGCGGGGCGTCGCCACTGTCGTCGGTTCGCTGATCGCCCAGGCCACCGCCGAGGGCGCCGACCTCGGTCGGAGTCACGGGGTGCGGGGCGGACGGGCCCGGGGCGGACTGACCGGGGCTGAACGACGCGGGCCCGGATGGGCTGGAACCGAAGGACGACGGACCGAACAGGCCCGGGTCGGAGGACGTCGAGCCGTACGGTGGCGGGGCGGCCTCGGCGGGGCTGGGCGACGACGGGCCGAACAGGCCCGGACCGGGGGACGTCGAACCGAACGGCGGGGCGGCCTCGGCGGGGCTGGGCCGCCGGGGCGCGTCGACCGGCGCGCTGCTCTCGATCGGGTCGGTGAGGTCGCGGGACTCGATGATGGTGCCCTCGATGACGATGGGCGTGAAGCCACGGCGCGGCGCGGGCGGCCCGGAGACCGGTTCCGCGACGGACACCGGCAGATCCTCCGTCGGCTCGAACCGGCCCGGCCGGTCCTGAGGAATCGCCTGCGTCTCCTCCGCCGACGGCCGCCCACGCGCACCGGTCAGGGGAGGCTCACCGGTCACCCGGAACGCGCGGGTGGGCTCCTCGGCCAGCGGGTTGTGCCGGCGCGGCGGCAGCGGCTGGGTGATCTCCTCGCCGGATGGCGGCGCGTCCATCCCACGGGACGCGCCGAGGCCGCCCTCCGGCCGTCGTATCGGCTGGGTGGCGGCCGGGTCCGCCGCCATCGGAAAGGCCCGCGTCGCGGTCTCGTCGGCCGGCGCGTCGGCTGGGCGGCGGCGAGGGAAGGGCTGGCTGCCTCGCCCGAACCGGGTCGGCGGGGCCGCCCGGTCCGCGGGGCGTCCTCCGCTCGCGGCCGGGTCGCGGGCCGGGCTGGGGTCGAAGAAGGAGCGCCGAGGGGTGGCCTGGGGGCCACCGTTGCCGTTACCCGGGGCGGGGCCGTCGACGTCGCCCGGCCGGGTCCCTGTCGGCCAGCCCACGCCCGGCCCGGCCTGGTCGGCGGTGGGGCCGGCGGTCGCCAACGGGGTGAACCGGGACGGCCGGCCGGTGCGGGGCAGTGCTCCGTTGCCCGGGGCGGGCCGGGGCGGTTCGGTCGGGTGCCGCTGACCGGCGGCGGGCAGGTCCTCCTCGCCAGGTCGGCGCGGCGGCTCAGCGGAAGCGGGTGGCCGGGGTGCCCAACCCGGCACCGGCGGCTCAGCGGAGGCGGGTGGCCGGGGCGCCGGACCCGGCACCGGCGGGGCACCCACCCGAGGGCCCGGGCTACGCGCGGGCCTTCGGGGTGCGAGCGGAACGCTCTCGGGCGCGGACGGGGCCGCCCCCGTCACGGGAGGCGATCCGGCGGCTGGGGCGGCGTCCCGCAGTGGCGCGCCGGGCCGGGTGCGCGCCAACGTCTCGGCCCGCTCCAGGCGGGCGCGGGCACCCATGGCACGGCCGGGCAGTCGCACGTCGCCTCGGGAGAGCTGCGACACGAACCACGCCGGCAGGTAACCCTCGACCGGCAGACCCGGATTGACGGCGAGCCACCACTCGTGGTTGGGCCAACTGGCCGCGAGATCGGCGAACGGGATGCGTCGGTTGCTGCCGGCGTGATCGCCGAGGCAGGCTCGCAGGGCGGCGGCGGAGGTGAAGGCCAGGACGTGGGTCCGGCCGCCGGTGGTCCAGGTGCCCCATCCGGCGGGTGGCTGGCCGGGCTGCGTCGGCGCGGAGACCGGCAGCAGCACATCGGTGCGGGACAGGAGCCGGAAGTAGAGCTCCTGGTCGTTGGCGCGCAGCGCGTCGCGCATCGCCACCTCGGCCTCCGTGGCCGGCTCCCATGCGGTCACGGCCACCTCCCCTTCCGAGAACAGGCCACAGGTATCGCGTACAACCTACAAGGTGGTACCAAGATCACAATGGCTGGCCGGCGGCGGCCAGCCGGGGACCGGAGGAGGCGATAACATCCCGTTCCGGAGCCGATACGATACGGAGGGTGTCGATGTCCCAATCGATCGCGCGCCCGGTCCTCGCAGGTCTGGCCGTCGGCCTGTTGACCGTACCGGCCCTTCCGACAGTCGCCGCCACCGCCGGGCTCCGGGCGGCGCCGGCCTGCGCGACAGCACTCGCCCCCGTCCGGCCGGTCGCGGCCAGGCCCTGGCCACAGCAACGGTACGACCCGGCGCGGCTCGCGCCCCTGGCCACCGGTGCCGGGGTGACAGTCGCGGTGGTCGACTCCGGGGTGGACCGGGTGCACCCGCAGCTGGCTGGGCGGGTGCTGGCCGGCACCGACCTGCTCGACCCCGGCGGGGACGGCGGCCGGGACTGCGCCGGGCACGGCACCGGTGTGGCGAGCATCATCGCCGCGGCACCCCGCCCTGACGTCGCGTTCCGCGGCCTGGCACCGGGTGCCCGAATCCTGCCGGTGCGGGTGAGTGAGCAGCAGGTGGTGCAGGGGCGGGAGTCGGGGCGTACGGTCAGCGCCGACGAGTTCGCCCGGGCCATCCGGTGGGCCGTCGACAATGACGCCGACGTGGTGAACCTGTCCGTGGTGCTGTACGCGGACGACCCCGAGGTCCGTTCGGCAGTGCGGTACGCGGTCGACCGGGACGTGGTGCTGGTGGCCGCCGCCGGCAACCTGCACGACAGCGGGGACCCCCGACCGTTCCCCGCCGGCTACGACGGGGTGCTCGGCGTGGGTGCGATCGGGGCGGACGGCGGGCGGGCGACGTTCTCGCAGACCGGCCCGTACGTCGACCTCGTGGCTCCGGGCAGCGAGGTGCTGACCGCCGCGCCCGGTGCCGGCCACCATCGGGTCGAAGGCACCAGCTACGCGGCGCCCTTCGTGGCCGCCACCGCCGCGTTGCTGCGGGAATACCGGCCGGAGCTGACCGCCGCCCAGGTGGCGGAGCGGATCATCGCCACCGCCGATCCAGCTCCGGGCGCGGGCCGGGGCGGCGGGTACGGCGCCGGAGTGTTGAACCCCTACCGGGCGGTCACCGAGACCGGTGGCGGCCGTGCGGCCGGCGCGCGGCCGGTCGCAGCGCTCGCCGACGATCGGGCCGACCCGGCGCAGCTCGCCCGTCAGGCCCGCCGGGCCGCCGCACGGGACCGAGCCCTGCTGATCGGCGCGGTGGCCGGCATGACAGCGGTCACAGTGGCGCTGCTCGCCCTGCTGGCGCCCCGGGGCGCCCGTCGACGCTGGCGCCCGGCCGACCCGGCCTGAGCCCACCTGCGCACGGCCTGAGGCCGCCGACGTGCGGCCTGAGCCCGCCCGCGTGCGGCCCTGACCGTGGACCGGCTGCGGGCGGGGCGCTGGCCCGGACACGGTCAGCGCTCCCGGCCCACATCGCTCACTGGAACAGCCCGGTGTTCTTCTTCTCGGTGTCCAGGTAGTCGGTGGCGGAGTCGTTCACCGCCAACCTGATGTCACGCAACATCCCCTGCAGGTCCTGCGAGGCCGAACGCCACCGCGCCTGCCGCTGCTCGTAGGCCTGCCGCGCGTCGCCCGTCCAGCTCGCCACCAGAGGGGCGGCGTCGCGTTCGAGTTGGCCGAGTTGCGCGTCGAGGGTGTTCAACGCCTTCTGAATGTCAGCGCCGGCCTGCTGCAGCGCGGCGAAGTTGACGACCAGCACACCATGGTCCATCGGATTCCCTCCCCAGCGGGATCAGAGCGGCAACTGGATGCCGCCGCGGTTGGTGCCGGCCACCCGGCTGGCCACCTCGTCGTCGGACGCGTGGTACTGCCGACCGGCGGTGCGGATCGCACCGGCGGTCTCGCGCAGCGCGCGGTGCAGCGCCGCCTGGTCCTGTGACCACTGCTGCTTGACCTGCTCGAACGACCGGCCACCAGCGCCACGCCAGGCCTGCTGCAACACCTCCAGCTCGGCCAGCAGGCCGGTCAGCATGGACTGCAACGACTGGTCCACCTGCTCGAACTTCGCGGCAGTCTGCTGCATCACCGCTGCTTCTGCCTTGGTTTGGGACATCCGGACGTCACCTCGTCTCTCGGATCGCACCTGGCCGTCGACGCGCCCACCCCCGGGGCGACGCGTCGTCGCTTGGCCCGGTCGTCGAGCACTGAGACCCGGGTCAGCGAAGGACTTCGTGGCTGACGGTAGCGACCTCGTAGCGGTTCTGCTACCCCGCCGGCTTCCCCTGTGGACAACCGAGGCGGCCATCGGTCGCTTACGATGTGCCGCAGCCACGTCGCGGCGCGTGACGGGCCGCCGGCGGGCGGCCGGCCGCCCGACCCGGTCCCCACTGGTCGAGGAGGCACGGTGCCGGCGATCACCACCGGAGGGCCGCACCCACCGACCCCGGTCGGGTCCGAGGCAGGTGCCTTCCCACTGGTGGGCGGGCCCGGCCGATCCACCGACCGCAGTCCGGGGCCTGCCGATCAGCGCACCCCCCGTCGCCGTTCGTCGACGGCCCACTGGGTCGCACTCAGCCGTCGTGCTGCTGCCGGAGTACGAGCCGGCCAACTGGTCACCGCACAGGTCGCGGCGGCGCTCGTGCTCGTCGCCCTCGGCCGACCCGCACCGGTCGTCGCGGCGGCCGTGCTGGTGGCCGTGCTGCTGGTGGCCGCCGCCTGGGTGCCGGTGCGGGGGCGGTGGCTGTTCGAGTGGCTGGGCACCGCCATCGGGCACCTCAGCCGTCGGCGGGGGTTGACCGGGCCGGCCGTTGCGGCCGAACTACTCGACCTGGTCTCCCCGGGCACCGTGGTCCGCTCGACCGAGTTGACCGGCGGGCCGGCGGCCGTCCTGGAGGACACCACCGGCATGGTCGCGCTCCTGGAGCTCGGCGACCCCGGCGACCTGCTGGGCGACGTGTCCCAGGCGATCCCCGCCCCGGCCGCGTTGCTCCCCCCGACCAGTCCGGACCAACCCCCGCTGCTGGCCCAACTGCTGCTCGCCGGTGCGCCGGCACCGGTGCCGAGCGCCGGTGGCACCGTCGGCACGTCGTACCGGCAGCTCACCGACGGGCGGCTCGCCGGGCGCGAGCGGGCGGTGGTGGCGGTCCGGGTGCTGCGGATGAACGGTTGGTCCGAGGAGGACCTGCGCCGGGTCCTCTCCGGCACGGTCCGCCGGATCGTCCGCCGGCTCGGGCCGTTGGCCGCGCGGCCGCTCGGGGTACCGGCGGCGCTGCGCGTCCTGGGCGAGCTGGCCCACCACGAGGGCGAGCCGGTCCGGGAGTCCTGGCCGGCGATCCGGTCCGGCACTATCGTCCAGGCCACCTTCCGCCTGCTCCACTGGCCCGACGCGGGCGCTGCGGCTGGACGTCGGCTGGTGCCCCGGCTGCTCGCGCTGCCGGCGACGGCCACGACGGTGTCGATCTGCTCAGGCCCGTCGCCGACGATGTCGACGTCGTCGGGTCCGGCGGCGGCCGGCGAAGTGCCGACGGAGCTGACCGTACGCCTGGCCGCCGGAACGGCGGCCGAGTTGGCGGCTGCCAGCGAGGCGCTGGTCCGCCTGGTGACCGACCTTGGCGGAAAGCTACGACGACTCGACGGCGCCCACCTGAGCGGGCTGGCCGCCACGCTGCCGTTGGCGCTGGCGGCGCCCGGGGCGCAGCCCCGCCCACCGGCGGCCGGGGCGCGACCCGGCCCGGCCGTGGACGACTGGGAGCTGTCAGTGGGCGACGCGGGAATGATGGTCGGCACCAACCGGCACGGCCGCGCCGTAACCGTGCGACTGTTCCGGCCGGAGAGCACCCGCGTCCTGCTGGTCGGCGGGGTACGGGCGGCCCAGCTGGTGGCCCTGCGCGCCCTGGCACTCGGCGCCCTGGTGGTGGTGCAGACCGCCCGGCCACGCGCCTGGGAACCGTTCATCCGAGGGGTTGGCGCGCCGGGCGGCACGATCCCGCTGCTCCCTCCCGGTCGGGCGGTCGCCGACGGGGTGGGCACCGCGCTGCGTCCGTTGCTTCTGATCGTCGACGCCGGGCCGGTGGCGGCCGAGGCCGCGCCGGGTCCGCCGTGGCGGGCCACCCTTGTGGTACGCGACGAGCTGACCCCGGCCGATGTGGACGCGTTGAGCCGCGCCGACCTGGCGTTGCTTCAGCCACTCTCCTCCGCCGAGGCCACCCTGGCCGGAGCCGCGCTGGGGCTGGGCGGCTCGGCCGAGTGGCTGACCCGGATCCGGGAGGACATGGTGGCGGTGGTCAACCGGCGGGCGCTGCGTTGGGCACTGCTCTCCCCCACTCCGATCGAGGCGCAACTGATCGGGCCGCCGACGCGCGGCTGATCCACCGGGACGGCCAGCTGGCGGGTTACGTCGGTGCGGTGTCCGTGGCACGATCCCCGCCATGGGTTTTCTGAAGGGTCTGCTGATTCGGCTGGCCAGCACAGCTCTCGCTTTCTGGCTGGCCACGCTCCTCATCCCGGGCATCTCCCTGGATTCGAACTCGGCCACCGAGACGGTGACCACGCTGCTCCTGGTGGCGGTGATCTTCGGCGTGGTCAATGCGGTTCTCCAGCCGATCATCAAGACCGTCGGTTGTGGCTTCTACCTGCTGACCCTGGGTCTCATCGCCCTGGTGGTGAACGGGCTGCTCTTCCTGCTCACCAGCTGGATCGCCGACCAGGCCGGGCTGCCGTTCTCGGTGGACGGTTTCTGGCCGGCGGCCGTGCTCGGCGCGCTCTTCGTGAGCATCGTGACCTGGATCCTCGGCGCGGTCCTCGACCGGGACTGACCGCCGACCAGCCAGCACCGACCCGGTCCGTCCGGGGCGCCGACCTCGGCCGGGGCCCCGGCGGGCCGATGACCAGAGTTCGGGAATGTGGCGGCCGGACTGCCCACCTCGGCGGTTAGCGTCGCTGCATGTTCTCGCTGACCTGCCCCGACGGCCACCTGCTCAGCACCGATCCGGCGCGGATCGACCTGGATCTGGTGCACCACTGGTTGTCCACCGACGCGTACTGGGCTCTCGGACGAGACCGGGAGACCATCGAGCGGTCGTTCGCCGGCTCACTTCCGTTCGGCATCTACCGGCCGGAGGACGGCCGCCAGGTCGCTGTGGCCCGGGTCGTCACGGACGGTGCCACCTTCGCCTGGCTCTGCGATGTGTACGTCGACCGGCCCGCCCGGGGTCGCGGGCTCGGCGGATGGCTGGCCGGCGCGGTCCGTGACCACCTGGCCGAGCTGGGCGTACGCCGGATCCTGCTCTGCACCAACGACGCGCACCAGGTGTACGCGGGGGTGGGCTTCACCCCGCTGGACGCGCCGCAGCGGTGGATGCAGCTGGACCGACGACCCCCGGTGACCCCGATCACCGGAAAGGAACAAAGCAGCACTACGCCCCTTACGGTAGAAGCGTGACGCCACTCCGCCTGGGATACCTCTACGGACTCGGCGCGTACCTGCTCTGGGGTTTCTTTCCGCTCTACCTGAAGCTGCTGCGACCCGCCGGCCCGCTGGAGATCCTGGCCCACCGGATCGTCTGGTCGGTGCTCTTCGTGGCCCTGCTGCTGACGGCGCTGCGCAACGTCGGCTTCCTGCGGGCGCTACTGCGCCGCCCCTGGGCGGTGGCGGGGATCGTCGCCGCCGCCGCGCTGATCGCTGTCAACTGGGGCACCTACATCTACGGGGTCAACTCCGACCGGGTGGTGGAGACAGCGCTCGGCTACTTCATCAACCCGCTGGTCGTGGTGCTGCTCGGGGTGACGGTGCTGCGGGAGCGGCTACGCCCGGCGCAGTGGGTGGCGCTGGGGATCGGCGCGTCGGCGGTGGCGGTGCTCGCTGTGGACTACGGCCGGCTGCCCTGGCTGGCGTTGACCCTGGCGTTCAGCTTCGCCGGCTACGGCCTGGTGAAGAAGCGGCTCGGGCTGCCGGCGGCGGAGGGGCTGTTCGTCGAGTCGGCGGTGCTGGCGTTGCCGGCGCTGGGCTACCTGGGCTGGCTGACGGCGAAGGGCGACCTGACCTTCGGGCATGTCTCGGCCGGGCACACCGCGCTGCTGGTGCTGGCCGGCGCTGCCACCGCGATTCCGCTGCTGCTGTTCGCCGGGGCTGCCAACCGGCTGCCCCTGAGCAGCCTCGGCATGGTCCAGTACCTGGCGCCGATCCTTCAACTCGGCTGCGGGGTGCTGATCTTCCACGAGCCGATGCCGCCGGCCCGGCTGGCCGGCTTCGCGTTGGTCTGGCTGGCCCTGATCGTCTTCACCGCCGACGCCGTCCGAACCTCCCGCCGCACCCGCCAGTCCCACCAACCCACCAACGTCCCCGTCCCTCTCCCCACCCCCTGACCCCTGCCCCCGCCCCCTGCCCCCTGCCCCCACCCCCTGACCCCGCGATCTTGCAGTTTCGGTCGTCGATACGCCTGCCATGCCCCTTTTGCCAAGGCAGAAAGTGCAAGATCGCGGAGGACCGGGTGGGGTGCACCGGGGTTAGGGGACGGCGTAGGTCAGTAGGGGCGTGCCGTCGGCCTTTTGCAGCTCCACGCTGACCAGTTCGGCGTCGGTGAACCTCGTCGCGCCGGTGAAGCTGAGGTCGTCGCCGGGTGCCGCCAGCCAGGAGCCGATCTGCTCGGTGGCGCCGTTCGGACCGCGCGCCACCAGCCGGAACGGGTAGGCCTTGCCGTAGCTCGCCCGCGCGTCGTACCCGCACCGCATTTTCACCTCGGTGCCCCACTTGGTGCCGGTCAGCCCGAGGTCGGCGTGCACCGGCCCGGCGGCGGCCACCGGTCGCATGGCCACCATCGACACCTGCGGGGCCGGGTTGCCGGGCGGGCCCACCGGTCGAGGCAGCGCCACGGCGGTGCCCACACCGACCAGCAGCGCCAGTCCGGCGGCGGCCAGTGTGGTCAGTGCGTACCGTCGTCGGTCCGCGGCGCGTTCCCGACGACGGCGCTGGCGGGCCTCGTCGAGCAACGCGGGCACCCGGGGCGGGGCCGGCGGCGGCAGGATCTGCTCCAACCCCGCCGGGTCGAGGCGCCCGAGCAGGCCGGGCAGGACGGCGATCTCGGCGACCGCCTCCCGACACGAGGCGCAACCGCCGAGGTGCCGCTCGTAGGCCGCCCGCTCGGCGGGGGCCAGGGCGCCCAGCACGTACGCGCCGTCGTCGTACGCGAACTCGCACCGGGTCATCCCGTCACCCCCATCTCGGCCAGGACCAACCGTAGAGACCGCAGCGCGTAGTGGGTGCGGGATTTCACGGTCCCTGGCGGTACGCCCAGGCGGGACGCCGCTTCGGCAACCGACCGCCCCTGGTAGAAACACTCGACCAGCACCTCCCGGTGGGTCGGGCTGAGCCGGTTCAGGGCCTCGGCGACGGTCCACGCCTCCACCGCCCGTTCGGCCTCGTCGATCGCGTCGGGCGGTTCGGGCAGGTCGTCGGTGAACACCTCGCCGACCCGGGTGGATCGCCGCCGCCAGGCGTCAATGGCAAGGTTGCGGGCGGTGGTGAACAGCCAGGACCGCACCGATCCGCGATTCGGGTCGAGTGACTCCGGATGTCGCCAGGCCCGCAGGAGCGTCTCCTGCACCAGGTCCTCGGCCCGCTGCCGGTCCCCGTTGACCAGCCGCAGGGCGTGGGCGTACAGCGCCTCCGCGTGCTCGTCGTGCAGCGCGCGCAGCAGTTGGGCGTCGTGGTCGCTGATGGCGGTCTCCCTCGCTTCCGGCGCGCGTCCGGCGGTGCGTCCGCTCGGGAATACGTGCTGTCACGCCGATCGGTTCAGCCCGAGGTCAGACCGGTTGCGTGTCGGTTGCCATCGACGAAGGTGTTCACGCCTGGTTCACATCGCGGCCGACGAGCGCTCACCGCGTCCTCCTAGCGTCCGGCTGGTACGCCGCCTGTCGTGCCACCGACTTCTCTGGAGGCCTCCCCCATGAGCGACCGCCCCCGGCTGCTCCCCCTGTTGAACGGCACCCGCCATGGCACCCGTGATGCCATGACCTGCCTGTACCGGTGCGGAAACGCGTGTGACCACCCGGTACCGAACACCTCCGACAACGCGTACTTCGGTGACGTGGTGAAGGCCGAGGTGTCGCGGCGTGGCGTGGTCCGGGCCGGCGCGGTCGGCGCGCTGGTGCTCGGTTTCGGCGGCGCGGCAGCCGGCGCGCTCGCCGGGGCGGCCCCGGCCATGGCCACCCCGACCGCCCCGGACGTCCCGGAGAACTTCGGGTTCGGTCGTCCCGGCACCGGGGTCGGCAGCGGCGCGCTGACCTTCAAGCCGATCCCACCGAACAAGCTGGACACCCTGGTCGTGCCGAACGGCTACGACCACGCCGTGGTGATCAAGTGGGGCGACCCGGTGCTGCCGGGCGCGCCGGAGTTCAACCTGCACCACCAGACCGCCGCCGCGCAGTCCAGGCAGTTCGGTTACAACAACGACTTCGTGGGCGTGCTGCCGCTGGACAAGCAGGGCAAGCGGGCGCTGCTCGTGGTCAACCACGAGTACACGAACGAGGACCTGATGTTCCCGGGCTTCCCCGGCCTGGACGGGCTCTCGGTGGAGCAGCTGCGCACCGCCATGGCCGCGCACGGCATGTCGGTGGTGGAGCTTGAGCGGGTCGCGGGCACCGGGCAGTGGAAGCCGGTCGGCAAGGGCCCGCGGCCGTACAACCGGCGGGTCACCGCCCTGAGCACCAAGTTCGACCTGACCGGCCCGGCCGCCGGCTCGGCCTGGCTGAAGACCGCCGCCGACCCCAGGGGCCGCACCGTCGTCGGCACTCTGAACAACTGCGCCGGTGGCGTGACCCCGTGGGGCACTGTGCTCTCCGGCGAGGAGAACTTCAACCAGTACTTCGTCGGCGCAGACGCCGCCCCGGCCGAGCTGAAGCCGAAGCTGGACCGTTACGGCATCAGCACCGCAAGCCGCTACCCCAGCGGCAGCCGCAGGTGGGAGCGCGCGGACGAGCGCTTCGACCTGGCGAAGCACCCCAACGAGGCGCACCGGTTCGGCTGGGTCGTCGAGATCGACCCGTTCGACCCGGAGAGCCGCCCTCGCAAGCACACCGCGATGGGCCGGTTCAAGCACGAGGGCGCCAACGTGATCGTCGCGAAGGACGGCCACGTGGTCGCGTACATGGGCGACGACGAGCGGTTCGACTACCTCTACAAGTTCGTCTCGGACAAGAAGTTCATGGCTGGCAACTCCTGGGCTGCCCGGAAGCACAACCTCACCCTGCTGGAGTCCGGCACGCTCTACGTGGCGAAGCTCGACCAGAGCAGCGCCGCCGAGATCGACGGCACCGGCAAGCTCCCCACCGACGGCGCGTTCAACGGTCGGGGTCGCTGGATCAGGCTGGTCAGCGGCAACCGGTCGTTCGTCGACGGGATGACCGCCGCTGACGTGCTCACCTTCACCCGGCTCGCCGGTGACAAGGTCGGCGCGACCAAGATGGACCGCCCCGAGGACGTCGAGCCGAGCCTGCTCACCGGCAAGGTGTACGTGGCGCTGACCAACAACACCAACCGGGGCGTCGGCAGCAACCCGAAGGCCGACGAGGCCAACCCCCGCACCGCCAACAAGCACGGGCAGATCCTGGAGCTGGTCGAGGACCGCAACGACAACACCTCGGAGACCTTCGCCTGGTCGCTGCCGATCGTCTGCGGCGACCCGACCGACCCGTCGACCTTCTTCGCCGGGTACGACAAGACCAAGGTCTCCCCGATCTCCTGCCCGGACAACGTCGCCTTCGACGCCACCGGCAACCTCTGGATCTCCACCGACGGCAATGCGCTGGGCAGCAACGACGGCCTGTTCGCCACCGCCGTGGAGGGTCCGGAGCGGGGTCACCTCAAGCAGTTCCTCACAGTGCCGCTCGGCGCGGAGACCTGCGGCCCGTTCATCACCGAAGACAACCGCTCGGTCTTCGTCGCCGTGCAGCACCCGGGCGAGATCACCGGGGCCTCGGTGGAGAACCCGGCCTCGAACTGGCCGGACGGTGACTACGCCAAGCCGGGCGTGGTGGTCACCTGGCGCCTCGACGGCGGCCCGGTGGGCAGCTGACACAGCACCCGCGGCGAATCGGCCGCTGACGTTGCTCCGGCGGTCCGGCGCTCGACCGCCCCGAGAGGCCCTCTCCCAGCCCGGGAGAGGGCCTCTCGGCGGTCAGTTGTCGGTGGCGATGCCGTCGGCCACGCCGCGGGCCACTGTGAGCAGCTTGGCGCGTACCACCCGGGCGGAGGTCATCATCTCGCTGGCCGGCAACGCGCAGGCCAGCACGACGCGGCGTTCCATGTCCTTGTCCGGTGCGACGAGCACCGCGGCGCAGGCCACCCCCTGGCGGAACTGCCCCATCTCCAGTTGCATGCCGCGCCGGTCGCCGGCCGCCAGGTCGGCCTCGAAACTCTCGGTGGTGGTCAGCGTGGCGGAGGTGAACGGGCGCATGCCGTACTCGCGCAGGTAGCGGTAGCGCTGGTCGGACGTCAGGGTGGCGAGCAACGACTTGCCGAGCGCTGTGGCGTGCGCCCCCTCGTCGAAGCCGGGGACCAGATCCTCCAGGTAGGGCGAGCGGTGCCCCTCGGCGACAGCGGTGAGGGCCACCTGACCGCCGACGAACCGGCCGAGGTAGTGGCTGTAGCCGGTGTCCACGGCGGCCCGCCGCAGCGTCTCACCGACCGCCGGCGGGCCTCGGAACGCCGTCACCAGCTCCCGGTACCGGTCGGCCACCTCCAACCCCACTATGTACGTGCCGTCCTCGCGACGGATCACGTAGCCCTCGTAGGCGAGGGTGCGGACCAGGTGGTAGGTGGTGGCCACGGTCAGCTCGCAGCGCCGGGCGATCTGCTTGACGGTCAGGCCCTTCGGGGCGCGACCGACCGACTCCAGCACCCGTAGCGCTCGGGACACGCTGCGAATCAGGTCCGAAGGTTCTGCCAAGGGGTCGCGCACAACCACCTCCGCCGCCGGGGACTTACACCATATGAAAAACAGGCCCGGTGCGAAATGCCTGTTCGGGTCGAGGATGCCAGATCACCATCCACAGCTTGTGCCCCGCCGGTCACCAGGAGTGCTGTGAGCGGGGCTCGCGTAGGTTTGCCGAACGATGACCGACACCTCCAACACCCCCGATCCGGCCGTTGACCAACCCCGCCCGGTCCGGGCCAGCGCCGGCGCAGTCGTCACCACGGTGGCCTGCGTACTCCCCGTCTTCCTGCTCGGCGGTCTCGCCGTGCAGATGGGCACTGACCTCGGCTTCTCGCCGGCCGGCCTGGGCCTGGCCGTCTCCGTCTACTTCGGGGTCAGCGCGCTGGCCTCGGTGCCCTCCGGGCGGCTGGTCGAGCGGTACGGTCCGGCTCTGGTGGCCCGCTGCGGCATCCTGCTGGCCGCCGGATCGATGCTCGCCGTGGCCGCCATCGCCCGGTCGTACCCGGTGCTGGTGGGCCTGCTGGCGCTCAGCGCCGCCGCGAACGCGCTCGGCCAGTTGGCCAGCAACGCCGCGCTGGCCCAGCACGTTCCGGCCCGGCGGCAGGGACTGTCGTTCGGTGTCAAGCAGGCCGCCATCCCGGTCTCCACCCTGCTGGCCGGGGTTGCGGTGCCCACCATCGCGCTCACCGCCGGGTGGCGCTGGGCGTTCGTGGCCGCCGCCGTGGCCGCGCTGACGACGCTGGCCGCCGTACCCCGGCAGTTGCCCGGTCCCGCTCGGCGGGCCGGAGCCGGGCGCGCCGGGCGGGCGACGGCGGCGCTGGTGGTGGTCGGTGCGGCGGCGACGTTGGCCTCGGGCGCGGCCAACTCGTTGGGCACCTTCCTGGTGGACTCCGCAGCGGCCCGGGGTCTGTCGCCGGGTCTCGCCGGCCTCACCCTGACCCTGGGCAGCGCGGTCTGCGTGGCGGCGCGAGTGGGCGTCGGCTGGTTGGCCGACCGCCGCGACACCGGCCACGTCGCAGTCATCGCCGCGATGCTGCTCGTCGGCGCGGTCGGGTTGGGCCTGCTCGCGTTGACCGGCCCGGTGCCGTTGGTGGTCGGCGTGGTGCTCGGCTTCGGTCTGGGCTGGGCCTGGCCCGGGCTGATGAACTTCGCGGTGGTCCGGCTCCACCCGCAGTCACCGGCCGCCGCCACGTCGATCACGCAGACCGGGGTCTACGCGGGCGGCTGTCTCGGCCCGCTGAGCCTGGGCCCACTCGCCGCGCACCTCGGCTACCCGGCGATGTGGGCCATCGCGGCCGTGGCGATGCTGCTCGCCGCCGCCCTCATGCTCGTCGGCAGCCGACTGTTGACCCGCGCCGCCGCCGCCGCAGCGGGCCGGGGCGTGGATCAGCTGGTGCGGTCGGCGATGTAGTCGCAGAGCGACTCAAGTGCGCTGCGGGACGGGCCGTGCGGCAGCGGGGCGAGCTGCGCGCGGGCCTCCTCGGCGTAGCTGCGCACCGTCTCCCGGGCCCGCTTGAGCGCCGGGCTCTCCCGCAGCAGCCCCAACGCCTCGGCGTGCAGCACGTCGTCGGTCAGCGGGCCGGTCGCCAGGATCTCCCGCAACCGCACCGACGACGCGTCGGAGTCGTCCGCCTCGCGGGCGTAGAGCACCGGCAGGGTTGGGACACCCTCGCGCAGGTCGGTGCCGGGGGTCTTGCCCGACTGCACCGACTCGGAGGCGATGTCCAGCAGGTCGTCGGAGAGCTGGAAGGCGACACCGATCGTCTCGCCGTACCCGGCGAGGGCCTCCACGTACTCCGGGGCGGCGCCACCGAACATGCCGCCGAACCGGGCGGACGTGGCGATCAGCGAGCCGGTCTTCTCGGCGATCACGTGCAGGTAGTGGGCCACCGGGTCGTCGTCGGCGCGCGGCCCGACCGTCTCCGCGATCTGGCCGTGCACCAGCCGGGCGAAGGTGCGCGCCTGCAACCGGACCGCCTCGGTGCCCAGGTCGGCGGCGATGTCCGCCGCGCGGGCGAAGAGGTAGTCGCCGACCAGGATGGCGACCGAGTTGGTCCACCGGGAGTTCGCGCTCGGGGCGCCCCGACGGACGGCGGCCTCGTCCATCACGTCGTCGTGGTAGAGGGTCGCGAGGTGAGTGAGCTCCATCACCACTGCGGCCGGGACCACCTGCGCACCGGTCGGGTCACCGAACTGGGCGCCGAGCGCCACCAGCAACGGCCGGAACCGCTTACCGCCGGCCTCGACGAGGTGCCGGGCGGCCTCGGTGACGAACGGGTCGGCACTGGACACGCTGGCCCGCAACTCGACCTCGACCGTGTCCAGAAGCCCCAGCACTGACGCCTCGACACGGGGATCGGCGAGATGGAGGCCAAGCGCGCCGAACTGACTCGTGCTCGCCCGACCCCGCCGACCGCCGGAGCCGGAGGCACCTGAACGCTCGCCCGCCGGTTTCACCACGCTATCAACCATGCCACACCCGTTCGACCTGCTCCGGCCCGGGGATACGCACCGGGGGCCGGCACGTGAACACGCGCCGACCCCCGGTGATCTATCCTTCGGTCATCGAACAAATTCGGCGGCTCCGGCAGCCAGATCGAGCAGCGGCGCCGGTGCGACACCCAACACCAGGGTCGCCAGCACACCGATCATCAGCGCGGCGGAGGTGAGCCCACCGGGCACCGTGACGGTCGGGGTCGACTCGCCCGGCTCGGAGAGCCACATCATCACCACGACTCGCAGGTACGGGAACGCGAGGATCATGCTGGTCAGCACACCTGCGATCACCAGCCATGCCTGGCCACCCTCCAGCGCCGGCCCGAAGATGGCGAACTTGCTGGTGAAGCCGCTGGTCAGCGGAATACCGGCGAATGCGAGCAGAATGAACGTGAACAGCGCGGCGAAGAACGGCGACCGACGGCCCAGCCCGGCCCAGCGGGACAGGTGGGTGGCCTCGCCGTCGTCGTCGCGTACCAACGTCACCACGGCGAACGCGGCGAGCACCGAGAAGCCGTACGCGACCAGGTAGAACATCGTGCCGGCCAGCCCGTCGCGGCTCGGCGCCAACACACCGACCAGCAGGTAGCCGGCGTTGGCGATCGAGGAGTACGCGAGCAGCCGCTTGATGTCGGTCTGGGTGACCGCGAGCACCGCACCCACCAGCATGGTCAGCACCGCCACCGCGCCGAGGACCGGCGTGAAGTCCCAGTTGGCGTCGGCGAACGCGACCTGGAAGACGCGCAGCAGGGCACCGAACGCGGCGACCTTGGTGCAGGCCGCCATGAACCCGGTGACCGGGGTCGGAGCGCCCTGGTAGACGTCCGGGGTCCAGACGTGGAACGGGGCCGCCGCGGCCTTGAAGAGCAGACCGATGGCGAGCAGCGCCATGCCGGCGAAGAGCAGCACCGGGCTGGCCGGCGACTCGCCCACCGCCGCGTGGATGGTGGCGAAGTCGACGCCGGACTGGCGGCCCGGGATGCCGGCGGTGAAGCCGTAGATCAAAGCCACACCGAACAGGAAGAACGCTGAGGCGTACGCGCCGAGCAGGAAGTACTTCATCGCCGCCTCCTGGCTCAGCAGACGCCGGCGACGGGCCAGCGCGCAGAGCAGGTAGAGCGGCAGGGAGAAGACCTCGAGTGCGATGAACATGGTCAGCAGGTCGTTCGCCGCCACGAAGATCAGCATGCCGCCGATAGCGAACGTGGTCAGCGGGTAGACCTCGGTGAGGCCGTTGCGCCCCTCGGCCTGCCGCCGGTCGTCGGCCGACTCCGCGGTCACCGCGGCCTGGGCGACGAACGCCCCGCCCCGCTCGACCGAGCGGTCACCGATCAGCAGCAGCGCCATCGCGGCCAGCACCAGGATCGCGCCCTGGAGGAAGAGCGTCGGCCCGTCGATCGCGAGCGCCTGGCCCGCGGTGATGATCCGCTCATCGGCGCTGAGGACCACCATGGTCAGTGCCGCGAGCACCGCGAGCAGCGCCAGCGTCAACTGCACCACGTGCCGCCAGCGACGAGGCACCAGGGCCTCGACCAGCACGCCGAGCAACGCCGTGCCCAGCATGATCAGGATCGGAGAGATCGCCGCGTAGTCGATCGACGGCAGCTTCAACTCGGTCACGGTGCCGACCTTTCGTTCGCGACTGCGGGGCTCGCAAGCTCACTCCTCGCGCTCACCGAGCCGCCTCCTGGACGGTGCCGCCCACGGACGGTGCCGGGTCGGTTCTGCCGATGTCGTCCATTGTCGCCTGGACGGCGGGGTTGATCACGTCAGTGACCGGCTTGGGGAAGAAGCCGAGCAGCACGATCAGCGCGATCAGCGGGGCGACGACCACCTTCTCGCGCAGGTTGAGGTCGCGGCGCATGCCGTCGACCTCGGTCAGCGCCGGGTTGAGGGTGCCCTGGGTGGTGCGCTGCACCATCCACAGCACGTACGCGGCGGCCAGGATGATGCCGAGCGTGGCGATGACCGCTACCGGCTTGTTCACGGTGAAGGTGCCGATCAGCACCAGGAACTCGGAGATGAACGGCGCCGTGCCGGGCAGCGCGAGCGAGGCGAGACCGGCGAAGAAGAGCACCCCGGCGAGCAACGGGACCAGCTTGCCGGCACCACCGAAGTCGCTGATCAGCGACGAGCCCCGCCGGGAGATCAGCATGCCCACCACCAGGAAGAGCAGGCCGGTGGCCAGCCCGTGGTTGAGCATGTAGAGCACCGCGCCGGTGCCGGCCTGGGTGGTGAACGCGAAGATGCCCACGCCGATGAAGCCGAAGTGCGCGATCGAGGTGTACGACACCAGCCGCTTGAGGTCGTTCTGGCCGACCGCCAGCAGCGCGGCGTAGACGATGCCGATCACGCCCAGGGCCAGCGCCCACGGCGCGAACCACTTCGACGCCTCGGGGAACAGCGGCAGGCAGTAGCGCAGGATGCCGAACGTGCCGACCTTGTCCAGCACGCCGACCAGCAGCGCCGCCGCGCCCGCCGGGGCAGCGCCACCGGCGTCGGGCAACCAGGTGTGGAACGGGAAGAACGGCGCCTTGATGGCGAACGCGAGGAAGAAGCCGAGGAACAGCCACCGCTCGGTGCCGGTGCTGATGTCGACCTGCGACAGCGCCTGCCAGTCGAAGGTCTTTCCGCCGACCACCCACAGGCCGATCACCGCGGCCAGCATGAACAGACCGCCGACGAGCGAGTAGAGGAAGAACTTCACCGCCGCGTACTGCCGCTGGTGGCCGCCGTAGCTGCCGATGAGGAAGTACATCGGCACCAGCATGACCTCGAAGAACACGTAGAACAGGAACACGTCGGCGGCCGCGAAGACGCCGATCATCGTGCACTCGAGGACCAGCAGCAGCGCGAAGTAGACGGGCACCGACCGCTTCGACGACTCGGCGTCGTGCCAGGACGCCAGGATCACCAGCGGCACCAGCACCGCGATCAGCATCAGCATCACCAGCGCGATGCCGTCGGCCGCGAAGGTGAAGCTGACCCCCCAGTTCGGAATCCACGAGTACGACTCGCGGAACTGGAACCGGTCACCACCGGCGTTGAAGCTGACCCACATCACCACCGAGAGCACCAGCACGAGCAGCGACCAGGCGAACGCCACCTGCTTGGCCAGCTCCGGGCGGTGGCGCGGCAGGAAGGCCACCACCAGGGCGCCCACCAGCGGCGCCACGGTGAGCACCGAGAGGAACGGGAAGTTGGACATTATGCGGCCTTACCTCCGTCGTGGATGCGTGGTCCGCCGGCGGGGGCGGGCGTATTGAGGTCGATCACGCCAACCACCCCGCCTGCACCGCCAGGAACGCCGCCATCACCAGCAGCGCGCCGGCCAGGATCGAGGTGGCGTACGAGCGGACAAAGCCGGTCTGCATCCGGCGGAGGCGGCCCGAGCCCCCGCCGACCGCGGCGGCGAGCCCGTTGACGAGCCCGTCGATGCCCCGGTTGTCGAGGTACACCAGCGCCCGGGTGAGGAAGATGCCCGGCTTCTCGAAGACCGCCTCGTTGACCGTGTCGGTGTAGAGGTTGCGCCGGGCGGCGGTGACCAGCACCCCGGCCGGCTGCGGCACGGTGGCCGTGCCGGCCCGGAAGAGGAACCAGGCGAGCCCGGCACCGAGCACTGTCACCAGCAGCGACAGGATGGTGATCACGGTGTGCGAGAGGACCGCCGCGTGCTCCGCGTGCTCGCCGCCAAGCCCGGCGGTCTCCGTCAGCCAGTCCGGAACGGACGTGGCGAGCAGGAAGCCGGCGCCGACCGACCCGACGGCCAGCAGGATCAGCGGGATGGTCATCAGCTTCGGCGACTCGTGCGGGTGCTCGATGTCCTCGGTCCACCGCTGCGGCCCGTGGAACGTGAGCACGAACAGCCGCGTCATGTAGAACGCGGTGAGCCCGGCGCCGAGCAGTGCCGCACCGCCGAAGAGCCAGGCGGTCCAGTCCTCCCGCTCGAAGGCGGCCACGATGATCGGCTCCTTCGAGAAGAAGCCGGAGAAGGGGAACATGCCGATGATGGCCAGCCAGCCCATCATGAAGGTCAACCAGGTGATCTTCATGTACTTGGACAGTCCACCGAAGCGGCGGATGTCGACCTGGTCCTTCATTCCGTGCATGACCGAGCCGGCGCCGAGGAACATGTTGGCCTTGAAGAAGCCGTGCGCCAGCAGGTGCACGATGGCCAGCGCGTAGGCCGCGCCGCCGAGGCCGACACCGAGGAACATGTAGCCGATCTGGCTCACCGTCGACCAGGCCAGCACCCGCTTGATGTCGTCCTTGGCCGCGCCGATGATGCAGCCGATCAGCAGGGTGAGCGCACCGACGCTGACCACCACGAGTTGCAGCGTCGAGTTGGCCGAGAAGATCGGGTTGGACCGGGCGATCAGGTAGACGCCAGCGGTGACCATCGTGGCGGCGTGGATGAGCGCCGACACCGGGGTCGGGCCCTCCATCGCGTCCGGCAACCATGCCTGGAGCGGGAACTGACCGGACTTGCCGGCCGCACCGAGCAGCAGCAACAGGCCGAGGACCAGCACCGTGGTGCCGGTCAGCGCGCCGACACCGTTGAACACCTCGTCGTACTGGGTGGTGCCCAGTGCGGCGAACATGATGAAGATCCCGATGGCCAGGCCGGCGTCGCCGACCCGGTTCATCAGAAACGCCTTCTTACCGGCGGTGGCCGCGCTCGGCCGGTCGGTCCAGAAGGAGATCAGCAGGTACGACGCCAGACCGACGCCCTCCCAGCCGAAGTACAGCATCACGTAGTTGTTGCCGAGCACCAGCAGCAGCATCGCCGCGACGAACAGGTTGAAGTACGCGAAGAACCGACGACGGCCCGCGTCGTGCGACATGTACTCCACCGCGTACAGGTGGATCAGGAAACCCACCCCGGTGATCAGCAGGACGAAGACCGCGGCCAGCGGGTCGAAGAGCAGGCCGAAGTCGACGCGCAGATCACCGACAGCGATGAAGTCCCAGAGGCTCAGCTCGACCGACTTGTTCTCCAGGCCACGCAGCTGGAAGAAGAAGCTCAGGCCGAGCACGAACGCGGCGCCGATGGCGGCGACGCCCAACCAGTGCCCCCAGCGGTCGGCCCGGCGGCCGAGCAGCAGCAGGATGGCCGCGCTGACCAGCGGGATCGCCACCAGCAGCCAGACGCCCCCGAGTAGCCCCGTGGCCTGGGCGTATTCCACAGTCTCTTCCACCGGTGGACCCCTCTAGTACTTGAGCAGGTTGGCGTCGTCGACACTCGCCGAGCGTCGCGTCCGGAAGATGGACATGATGATCGCGAGCCCGACCACGACCTCGGCCGCCGCCACCACCATCACGAAGAACGCCATGATCTGGCCGTTGAGGTCACCGTTGATCCGGCTGAAGGTGACCAGCGTCAGGTTGGCCGCGTTGAGCATCAGCTCCACGCACATGAACAGCACTATCGCGTTGCGCCGGATCAGCACCCCGGCGGCGCCGATGGTGAACAGCACCGCGGCGAGCACGAGGTAGTAGGTCGGCTCGACCGAGAAGAACGTTCCCATTACTTGTCCGTCCCCTTCAGCGAGGTCTCCTCGGCGGTCAGCTCGCGCTGCGGAAGGATCGCCGGGGTGCTGCGGTCGGTCAGGCGGCCGTCGGGCAGCCGGGCCGGGGTGGCCACCGAGGAGGAGGTCGCGAAGACGCCGGGCCCCGGCTTCGGGCCGGGGTAGTTGCCCGGGGCGAAGCGCGCCTTCATCGTCGACACCTGGTCGACCTTGTCCTGCTTACGCCGCTCGACGTGGGCCAGCACCATGGCACCGACCGCCGCGGTGATCAGCAGTGCCGAGGTCAGCTCGAACGCGAAGACGTACTTGGTGAACAGCAGCCGGGCGATGCCCTGCACGTTCCCCTCGGCGTTGACCTGCTCCAGACCGGCCGTGTTGGCCCGGTCCAGCGCCTGGTAGAGGCCGGTGCCGACCAGGCCGGCGAAGCCCAGGCCGAGCACGATCGCGGCGACGCGCTGGCCGCGCAGCGTCTCGATCAGCGAGTCCGTGGAGTCCCGACCGACCAGCATCAGCACGAAGAGGAACAGCATCATGATCGCGCCGGTGTAGACGATGATCTGCACCATGCCGATGAACGGACCGGCCTGGAGCACGTAGAACACGCCCAGGCAGAGCATGGTCAGCACCAGCCACAGCGCCGAGTGCACCGCGTTGCGCGCGGCCACCATCCCGATCCCGCCGATCAGCGCGAGCGGGGCGAGGATCCAGAAGGTGACCGCCTCGCCGGTGGAGACCGAACCCGCCGCGGCGAGCACCGTAGACGTGGTCATGCTCCCTCTCCCTTGCCGGCCGCCACGCGCTGGGCGGCCTGCTCGGCGCCCGGGAACGTCACGCCGGGGTGCTCCTCGACCTGGTAGCGGCCGGGGCCCATCGGGGACGTCTCCGCACCGGCTGAGGTGCCCGGGTTGTCCAGCGCGCCGACGTAGTAGTCCTTCTCGCTGTCACCCAGCCGCATCGGGTGCGGAGGCTGCTCCATGCCCTCCAGCAACGGCGCGAGCAACTGCTCCTTGGTGAAGATCAGGTCCTGCCGGTTGTCCCGCGCCAGCTCGTACTCGTTGCTCATGGTGAGCGACCGGGTCGGGCAGGCCTCGATGCACAACCCGCAGAAGATGCAGCGGGCGTAGTTGATCTGGTAGGTGCTGGCGTACCGCTCACCCGGCGAGAAGCGCTGCTCGTCGGTGTTGTCGCCACCCTCGACGTAGATCGCGTCCGCCGGGCAGGCCCAGGCGCACAGCTCGCAGCCGATGCACTTCTCCAGGCCGTCCGGGTGCCGGTTGAGGATGTGCCGCCCGTGGTAGCGCGGCGCCGACACCGGCGGCTTGAACGGGTAGTCGGTCGTGACGACCTTCCTGAACATGTGCGAGAAGGTGACACCGAATCCCTTGAACGTTCCGGTGATCGCGCCCACGTCACACCTCCCTGGAGTCCGAGCCGGCAACGATGTTGGCCGGCTCCCGCTCGGCGACCACGCGCGTGATGCGCGGGCTCGGTGGTACCTGAAGATCCATCGGTGGCAGCGGGAAGCTCCCGTGCGGCCGGTTGTCGACCTGTTCCTGCGTCGTCGGCTTCGGCTTCGGGCGCCGGCTGGGCCAGAAGATCGTGGCGATCAGCAGGATGCCGGCCGGGATGCCGACGGCGATCACCTTGCCGCGGGTGTCCCAGTCCTCGATGGAGCGCAGGCCCGACAGGACAAGGATCCAGACCAGGTTGATCGGCAGCAGCACCTTCCAGCCGAGCCGCATGAACTGGTCGTACCGCAGCCGGGGCAGCGTGCCACGCAACCACACGAAGACGAAGACCAGCGCGATCACCTTGCCGAAGAACCAGAGCATCGGCCACCAACCGGAGTTGGCGCCCTCCCAGATGGTGATCGGCCAAGGTGCTCGCCATCCGCCCAGGAACAGCGTGGTGGTGACCGCGGACATGGTCACCATCGCGACGTACTCGCTGAGCATGAAGAGCGCGAACTTCAGCGAGCTGTACTCGGTCATGAAGCCGGCGACCAGCTCGGACTCGGCCTCGGGCAGGTCGAACGGCGCCCGGTTGGTCTCACCCACCGTGGCGATGAAGAAGATGATGAAGCTCGGCAGCAGCAGGATCGCGTACCAGCCCGGCGCCGGGATGGTCTGGCCGAAGACGGTCAGCTGGGTGCCGTCGCCCTGAGCGGCGACGATTCCGCTGGTGCTCATCGTGCCGGCGGTCATGAAGACCGCGACGATGCTGAGCCCCATGGCGACCTCGTAGGAGATCATCTGGGCGCTCGACCGAAGACCACCCAGCAGCGGGTACGTCGAGCCGGAGGCCCAGCCACCCAGCACGATGCCGTAAACACCCATCGAGGAGCAGGCGAGCAGCAGCAGCACCGCCACCGGCACATCGGTGACCTGCAACGGCGTGTGGTGACCGAAGATGCTCACCATCGGGCCGAACGGCACCACCGACAGGGCGGTGACCGCGCAGATCACCGAGATGGTCGGGGCGAAGAAGTAGACGACCTTGTCGGCCGCCTTCGGGAGGATGTCCTCCTTGAAGGCCATCTTCAGGCCGTCGGCGAGGGTCTGCAGCAGGCCGAACGGGCCGACCTGGTTGGGGCCGGGCCGCACCTGCATGTAACCCACCACGCGCCGCTCGAACCAGACGCCGAGCAGGGTGGCCAGCAGACCGAAGGCGAACGCGAAGACAATCTTGCCGAGAACCAACCACCACGGATCCCGGCCAAAGTCGGCCAGCGTCGGATCCTGGGCGAGGAGGGGACTCACAGTGCCCACCTTTCGTTCGCGACTGCGGGGCTCACTCGCTGCGCTCGTTCACTCCTCGCGCTCACTGGTTACCCCCGGAGTTGAGGAGCGGACCCGGGAGACCGGTCTCGTCGGCCGCCACGCGTCCGGCCGGGATGGCCGTACTCGGTGCGGGGACGGAGATCCGGACGACCGCGCCGGACGTCGCCCCGAGGTTGCGCCGCACGGTCGAGCCGGGTGAGTTGGTCGGCAGCCAGACCACGCCGTCCGGCATCTCGGTGAGTTCCGCCGGCAGGGTCAGCGCCCCGCGGTCGGTGCCGACAGTGACCGCGTCACCGTCGACCACACCGAGCGCCTCGGCGGTGCCCTTACCCAGCCGGACCACCGGCGGACGGGCGGTCCCGGCGAGGTTCTCGTCGCCCTCGGTCAGGGTGCCGAGGTCCACCAGCTGGTGCCAGGTGGCCAGCACGGCCTCCCCGGCGTTCGGCTGCGGCACCCGGCCCGGTGCGACAGACGGCGCGGACGGGCGGGACATCCGCGTCGCCGGCAGCGTGCCCAGCTCACGACGCACGCTCAGCACGTCGGCCGTGCCGAGGCGCACGTCGAGCAGGGCGGCCAGCGCGTCGAGCACCCGGCCGTCGGTCATCGCCGCGGTGTTCAGCACCGCCTCGAACGGGCGCAGCCGGCCCTCCCAGTCCAGGAAGCTTCCGGCCTTCTCGGCCACCGGGGCGACCGGCAGGACCACGTTCGCCCGCCGGGTCACCGCGCTGGCGCGCAGTTCGAGGCTGACCAGGAACGGCACCGCGTCCAGGGCGGACTCGGCCAGGCGCGGGTCGGCCAGGTCGGCCGGGTCGACACCGCCGACGACCAGCGCGCCGAGCTGCCCGTTGGCGGCCGCGGTCAGGATGCCGTCGGTGTCCCGACCGGCCTGGCTCGGGATCACCCCGGCCGGGATGTCCCACGCCTCACCCAGCTCGGCCCTGGCGGCCGGCTCGGTCACCAGGCGTCCACCGGGGAGCAGGTTGGGCAGGCAGCCGGCGTCCACCGCGCCGCGGTCACCCGCGCGCCGCGGCACCCAGGCCAGCTTCGCGCCGGTACGCCGGGCCACGTCGGCAGCGGCGGAGAGCCCACCCGGCACGGAGGCCAACCGCTCGCCGACGATCAGGATCGCGCCCGGTGCGCTCAGCGCTTCGCTGACGGTGGCGTGCTCGGCGAGCACGCTGGCCTCCTCGCCCGGCACCACCCGGGCCAGCTTGGCACCGAGCTTCTCCAGGCCGCGGGTGGCGAAGGGCGCCAGCGCGTACACCGTAAGGGTCTTCTTCAGGTACGCCTTGCGCAGCCGCAGGAAGAGGATCGGGCACTCCTCCTCGGGCTCCAGGCCCACCAGCACCACAGCCGGCGCGTTCTCCACGTCGGTGTAGGTGACGTCGGTGACCCCGGCGACCGAGCTGGCCAGGAAGTCGGCCTCCTCGCGGGAGACCGGCCGGGCCCGGAAGTCGATGTCGTTGGTGTTCAACGCGACCCGGGCGAACTTGGCGTAGGCGTACGCGTCCTCGACTGTCAGCCGACCGCCGGTGAGCACGGCAGTGCCCTGCCCGCTCTCCCGAGCGATGTGCAGCCCCTCGGCGGCGACGGTGAGCGCCTCGCTCCAGGACGCCTCGCGCAGCTCACCGGTGTGCTCGTCGCGGACCAGCGGAGTGGTCAGCCGGTCGGCGGCCCGGGTGTACTGGAAGCCCCAGCGACCCTTGTCGCAGTTCCACTCCTCGTTGACCTGCGGCTCGTCGCCGGCCAGCCGGCGCAGCACCTTGCCGCGCCGCCAGTCGGTGCGCTGCCCGCAGCCCGCCGAGCAGTGCTCGCAGACGCTCGGGCTGGAGACCAGGTCGAACGGGCGGGCGCGGAAGCGGTACTGGGCACCGGTCAGCGCACCCACCGGGCAGATCTGCACGGTGTTGCCGGAGAAGTAGGAGTTGAACGGAACGTCGCCGCTGTCCTCCCCGGACTCTGCGCCGTACGCGTCGTCCCGGTAGATGTTGATCTCCTCGGCGGACGACCGGCCCATCAGGTCGATGAACTTGTCGCCGGCGATCTCCTCGGAGAACCGGGTGCACCGCTGGCAGAGCACGCAACGCTCGCGGTCCAGCAGCACCTGGCTGCTGATCGCCATCGGCTTCTCGTACTCCCGCTTGTGCTCGTGGAAGCGCGAGTCGGTGCGGCCGGTGGACATCGCCTGGTTCTGGAGCGGGCACTCGCCGCCCTTGTCACACATCGGGCAGTCCAGCGGGTGGTTGAGCAGCAGCAGCTCCATCACCCCCTCCTGCGCCTTCTTGGCGACCGGGGAGGTGATCTGGGTACGCACGACCATGCCGTCGGCGACGGTCTGGGTGCAGGAGGCGACCGGCTTGCGCTGCCCCTCCACCTCGACCAGGCACTGCCGGCACGCGCCAGCCGGGGCCAGCAGCGGGTGGTCGCAGAACCGGGGGATCTCGGTGCCCATCTGCTCGGCGACCCGGATCAGCAGCGTCCCCTTGGGGGCGGTGACCTCGACGCCGTCGATGGTGAGGGTGACGGTCTCGGTCTGCTTGGCTACGTCGGTCATCAGAGTCGCCTTCCATTCGCGACTGCGGGACTCGCAAGCTCGTTCCTCGCGCTCATCAGTGCGCCCCTACCAGGGTCTTCTCCGACAGCTTCGGTGCGGTCCGACCCTCGATGTAGTCGAGGTAGTCCTGCTTGAAGTACTGCAGCGAGGAGGTCACCGAGCTGGTCGCGCCGTCACCCAGGCCGCAGAACGAGCGGCCGAGGATGTTGTCGCAGGTGTCCAGCAGGGTGTCCAGGTCTTCGTGGGTGCCCTGACCGGCGAGGATCCGCCGGTAGACCCGGACCATCCAGTAGTTGCCCTCACGGCACGGGGTGCACTTGCCGCACGACTCGTGGTGGTAGAACTCCAGCCACCGGTACGTCGCGTAGACCGGGCAGTCCTGGTCGGAGAAGATCTGGGTGGCAGTGGTGCCCAGGATCGAGCCGGCCGCCGCCACCCCCTCGAAGTCCAGTGGCACGTCCAGGTGCTCGGCGGCGAGCAGCGGGGTGGACGAGCCGCCCGGGGTCCAGAACCGCAGGTTGTGGCCGGGCTGCATGCCACCGGCCAGCTCCAGCAGCTCGCGCAGCGTGACACCCATCGAGCACTCGTACTGGCCCGGGTTGACGACCCGGCCGGAGAGCGAGTAGATCATCGGCCCGGAGGACTTCTCGGTGCCCATGCTCTTCCACCAGTCGGCCCCACCGAGCACGATCGGCGGCACGCTGGCGATGGTGCCGACGTTGTTCACCACAGTCGGGCTCGCGTACAGGCCGTGGGTGGCCGGGAACGGCGGGCGCAGCCGGGGCTGACCCCGGAACCCCTCCAGCGAGTCAAGCAGCGCCGTCTCCTCGCCGCAGATGTACGCCCCGGCGCCGGAGTGCACCACCAGCTCCAGGTCGTAGCCGCTGCGCAGGATGTTCCGGCCCAGGTAACCCTTGTCGTACGCCTCCTGGACCGCGTTGCGCAGCCGACGCGCGGCGTGCACCGCCTCGCCCCGGATGTAGATGTAGGCGCGGGCGGCCCGGATCGCGTACGACGCGATGATGACGCCCTCGACCAGCGCGTGCGGGTCGTGGGTCATCAGCGGCAGGTCCTTGCAGGTGCCCGGCTCGCCCTCGTCGGCGTTGACCACCAGGTAGTGCGGCTTGCCGTCGCCCTGGGGAATGAAGCCCCACTTGAGGCCGGTGGGGAAGCCGGCGCCGCCTCGGCCCCGCAGCCCGGAATCCTTGATCAGCTGGATCAGGTCGTCCGGGTGGGCCTTGAGTGCCTTGCGCAGCGCGGCGTAGCCGTCCAACTGCTCGTACGTGCCGATGCGCCAGGCGTCCGGCGACAGCCAGCGCTTGGTCAGCACCGGCGTCAGCTTGGCCAGCGTCTCCGGGCGGGGAGTGGTCACTTCTGGGCCCCCGTTTCGTTCGCGTCCGCCGGTCCGGCGCCGTCGGCGTCCGTCCCAGCCTTCGCTTCGGTGAGGTTGCGCTCCTGCGCCCCGGCCTCGTCGCCGGCGGGCTTGCCGTCGCCGGCCGGCGGGTTGGCCGCCACGCCGGCGGCCTCGGCCGCCCGTGCGTCGCCAGCCTCGGGCGCGGTGCCGGTGGCGTCCGTCGGGACCTTCGTGCCACTGGCGTCCGGCGCTGCCGTGCCCGCGTCCGGCTGCCGGGTCTCGGCGGTACGCACCTGCGGCGACTTGTCGTCCGGTGCCTTGACGTCCCGCGTGGTGCCGCCGGTGGCGTCTGCCGGCTTCGCCGGCTCAGTGGCCCCTGCCGGCTTCGCCGGCTCGGCGACTGCGGCCGCCCCCGTCGGGGCGGACGCCCCGTCGCTGCCCTTGACCGGGGCCGCGCTGGCCTCGACGGGCGCCGGCTTGGCGGCCTCCGCCTTCGCTTTCGCCTCGGCGGCGGCCTTGTCGGCCTCGGCCTTGCTGCGGATCGGGGTGTTCGGGTCGAAGCCCGGCACCGAGACGCCGTGCTGCTGGGCCAACCGCAGCCCGCGCAGGGTGGGCTCACCCGGCCCGCCGTCGGCGACCGCGCCGTCGCGCTCGTCGGCGAAACCGGCGAGCTGCACCGCCATCTCCTTGAGCGTGCAGAGCCGGGCACCCCGGGTCGGCATCGGCCGACCGCCGGCCCGCAACTCGTCGACCACACCGACAGCGGTGGAGGCGTCCACACCGTCGAAGAAGTCGTAGTTGACGGTCATCACCGGGCCGTAGTCGCAGGCCGCCAGGCACTCGGCGTGCTCCAGCGTGATCGTGCCGTCCGCCGTGGTCTCGTCGTGCCCGACGCCCAGGTGCTCGGCGAGGGTGTCGTAGACCTCCTGGCCACCGAGCACGTTGCACATCGTGTTGGTGCAGACGCTGACCAGGAAGTCACCGGTCGGCTTGCGCTTGTACATCGTGTAGAAGGTGGCCACCGCGCCGACCTGGGCCTTGTTCAGCCCCAGCACCTCGGCGCAGAACGCGACCCCGGCCGGGGAGACGTACCCCTCCTCGGCCTGGACCAGGTGCAGCAGCGGCAGCAACGCCGAGCGGGACCGGTCCGCCGGGTAACGGGCGATGATGTCGCGCGCCCGCTCCCGGGTCTCGTCAGTGAAAGTCGTCGTCATCAGAGCCGCCTTCCGTTCGCGACTGCGAGGCTCGCAAGCTCACTCCTCGCGCTCACCTGTCACACCCACCCATCACCGGGTCCAACGAGGCGCCGCCGGCGATCACGTCGGCGATCAGACCGCCCTCGGCCATCGCCGGGAGGGCCTGCAGGTTGACGAAGCTCGGCTCCCGGTAGTGCACCCGGTAGGGCCGGGTGCCACCGTCGGAGACCGCGTGGACGCCCAGCTCGCCGCGGGGCGCCTCGATGGCGACGTACACCTGGCCGGGCGGGACCCGGAAGCCCTCGGTCACCAGCTTGAAGTGGTGGATCAGCGACTCCATCGACTGACCCATAATCTTCGCGACGTGCTCCAGCGAGTTGCCCATGCCGTCCACGCCGATGGCGAGCTGCGCCGGCCAGGCGATCTTGCGGTCGGCGACCATCACCGGGCCCGGACGAAGCCGGTCCAGTGCCTGCTCGACCAGCTTCATCGACTCCCGGATCTCGGCGAGCCGGACCTGGTAGCGACCCCACACGTCACCGTCGGGGTGGGTCGGCACGTCGAACTCGTACGTCTCGTAGCCGCAGTACGGCATGGTCTTGCGCAGGTCCCAGGCGAGGCCGGCGGAGCGCAGCACCGGGCCGGTGATGCCGAGCGCCACGCAACCGGTGACGTCAAGCACCGCCACGTTCTTCGTCCGCTCGGTCCAGATCGGCTGGCCGGAGAGGAGGTCCTCGTACTCCTTGAGCTTCTTCGGCATCATCTTCAGGAACTCGCGGATCTTGACGATCGCGTCGTCCGGCACGTCCTGTGCCACACCGCCCGGCCGCACGTACGCGTGGTTCATCCGCAGGCCGGTGATGGTCTCGAAGATGTCGAGGATGTACTCCCGCTCGCGGAAGCCGTACAGCATGATCGAGATCGCGCCCAGCTCCATGCCGGTGGTGGCCAGCCAGACCAGGTGCGACGAGATCCGGTTGAGCTCCATCATCAGCACGCGGATGGTGGTGGCCCGCTCGGTAATGTCGTCGGTGATGCCGAGCAGCTTCTCGACAGCGAGGGCGTACGCCGTCTCGTTGAAGATCGGGGCGAGGTAGTCCATCCGGGTCACGAACGTCGAGCCCTGGACCCAGTTGCGGTATTCGAGGTTCTTCTCGATGCCGGTGTGCAGGTAGCCGATGACCGAGCGGGCCTCGCGGACCGTCTCGCCCTCCAGCTCCAGGACCAGCCGCAGCACCCCGTGCGTGGACGGGTGCTGCGGACCCATGTTGACCACGATCCGCTCGTCGTTGATCGGGTCGGTGCCCGAGACGATCGTGTCCCAGTCCCCACCGGTGACGGTGAAGACCCGACCCTCGTCGGTTTCGCGCTCGCTGGCGTAGTTCGACGTCGTCACAGTGCCGGCCCTCCGATCGCGACTGCGGGGCTCCGCTCCGCTGCACTCCTCGCGCTCACTGGTACGACCTCCGCTCGTTCGGCGGCTGGATCTCCGCGCCCTTGTACTCGACGGGGACGCCGCCGAGCGGGTAGTCCTTCCGCTGCGGGTGGCCCTCCCAGTCGTCCGGCATGAGGATCCGGGTCAGGTTGGGGTGGCCGTCGAAGACGATGCCGAACATGTCGTACGCCTCGCGCTCCTGCCAGTCCGCCGTCGGGTAGATGGCGGTCACGCTGGGCAGGTGCGGGGCCTCGACGGAGACCGCGGCCTCCAGCCGGACCCGCCGCCGGTACGTCATCGAGGTGAGCAGGTAGACCACGTGCAACCGGCGCTCGTCGGCGCCCAGGTAGTCCGCACCGGACACCGAGGAGCACAACTCGAACCGCAGCGCCAGGTCGTCCCGCATCACCTGGCACACCTCGGCGATCCGCTCCGGGCGTACGTGCAGGGTCAGCTCACCCCGGTCGACGACAACCTTCTCGATCGCGTCGTTGAAGGCCGGGTACGCCTCCTCCAGCGCGTCGCGGACCTCGTCGAAGTAGCCCCCGTACGGCCGGGACGCCTCCTCGATGGGCTGGCGCTGGCGGACCAGGCCGCCGTAGCCGGACACGTCGCCGGTGCCCTGGTTGCCGAACATTCCGCGACCGGCCGGGCTGGCCGGCGGGAACTCGGCGGGGGCACCACTGGTGGCGCCGGCCGGCACCACCGGCAGCGGTACGCCGCCGTCGTTTGGCTTGTCCGTGGGTGACGTCATTTCGGGCCTACCTGCGGGTGGAGGTGGTTCTGAGCGTTCATCCAGTTCTCGATGCGCAGCTGCTCCTCGCGGCCCTCACGGACCGCCCGGGTCCACTCGGCGCGCCGGGACTTGTCGCTGCGGTACGAGGAGGGCATCGAGCCGTAGGGCACGATCGGAACGTCGCCGCGCTCCTGGCGGGCCGCGAGCATCTTGCGGCCGTTCGGGCCCAGCGGCTCATACATGATCTTCTCGCGGAGCTTGAGGATCGCGTCGATGAGCATCTCCGGCCGGGGCGGGCAGCCGGGCAGGTACATGTCGACAGGCACCACGTGGTCGACGCCCTGCACGATCGCGTAGTTGTTGAACATGCCGCCGCTGCTGGCGCAGACGCCCATCGAGAGCACCCAGCGCGGCTCGGCCATCTGGTCGTAGATCTGGCGCAGCACCGGTGCCATCTTCTGACTCACCCGGCCGGCCACGATCATCAAATCGGCCTGCCGGGGGGACGCCCGGAAGACCTCCATGCCCCAGCGGCCCATGTCGTAGTGCGGACCACCGGCGGCCATCATCTCGATGGCGCAGCAGGCCAGGCCGAAGGTCGCGCCCCACACGGACGACTTCCGAGACCAGTTGACCAGCTTCTCCACCGAGGTGAGCAGGACGCCGGCGGGAAGCTTCTCCTCGATGCCCATCTGACGTTCCTTCCTCAGTCCCAGTCCAGGCCGCCGCGCCGCCACACGTAGGCGTACGCAACGAAGACCGCGACGATGAACAGGACCATCTCCACGAAGCCGAAGATCGGCAGAGCGTCGAACGAGACCGCCCAGGGGTAGAGGAAGATGATCTCGATGTCGAAGACGATGAAGAGCATCGCCGTCAGGTAGAACTTGATCGGGAACCGCCCGCCGCCGACCGGCTGCGGGCTGGGCTCGATGCCGCACTCGTAAGCCTCGAGTTTGGCCTTGTTGTAGCGACGGGGACCGGCGAAGCGGGCGGCGCCAACGGAAAACAGCGAGAACGCCGCGGCGAGGGCGAACAGCCCGATGATCGGTGCGTAAGGCGAGAGCGACATCGTTTTCTCCTGCTCGTCCTTCCCTGCCCTCGGTGCTTGACGAAAATCACACTATTCACGTCCCTCGCAGTGGCAGTCGGCGGGGGTCGATCTTTGTCGGCATCGGCGCCGTGACCAGCGCCGATGCCGTCCTACCTAGACGGCCGGGGCGGCCTTCGTCATCGCGTTGATGACCCGATCCATCGCGTCCCCGCCGCGCGGGTCGGTCAGATTGGCCAACAGCTTGAGCACGAAACGCATCAGCGTCGGGTGCGGCATGCCGTGTTTGGTGGCGATCCGCATGATCTCGGGGCGGCCGATCAGTTTCACGAAGATGCCGCCCAGCCGGTAGTAGCCGCCGAGCCGCGCCTTCAGCTCGTTCGGGTACGCCAGCAGCGCGCGCTCGCGTTCCGGGCCGGCCGGGCGGGCGAGGGCCTGGACCATGACCTCCGCGGCCAGTTCGCCGGACTCCATCGCGTACGCGATGCCCTCACCGTTGAACGGGTTGACCATGCCGCCCGAGTCGCCGACCAGCAGCACGCCCCGGGTGTAATGGGGCACCCGGTTGAAGCCCATCGGCAACGCGGCACCGAGGATCGGGCCGTCGGCGTTGGTCTCGTCGGTCATCCCCCAGTCTTCCGGGGTGTTGGCGAGCCAGTCGGTGAGCAGCCGGCGGTAGTTGGTCTTGCCGAACGCCGAGGACGAGTTGAGCACGCCGAGCCCGACGTTGACCCGCCCGTCACCGAGGCCGAAGATCCAGCCGTACCCGGGCAGCAGGTTGTCACCGCTGTCCTTGCTGCGCAGCTCCAGCCAGGACTCCAGGTAGTTGTCCTCGTGCTTGGCCGGCGAACGGTAGTAGCGGCGGACGGCCACACCGATCGGCCGGTCCTCCCGCTTGGCCAGCCCGAGCGCGAGCGGGAACCGGCCGGAGACGCCGTCCGCGGCGACGACCAGCGGGGCGTGGAAGGTGGTGGGCTCCTTGCCCGGCCCGACCTCCGCCTCGACGCCGGTGACGCGGCCGTCGTCGTCGAGCACCGGGCCCAGCACGTTGACGCTGGTCCGCAGTTTCGCGCCGGCGGCCACCGCCCGCTGGGCGAGCAGGTCGTCGAAGTCCAGGCGCGTGCGCACCAGACCGTAGTTGGGGAAGCTGGCCAGCTCCGGCCAGTCCAGTTCGAGGCGCACCCCGCCGCCGATGACCCGCAGACCGCGGTTGTGCAGCCAGCCAGCCTCGGGCGAGGTGTCCACGCCCATCCGGACGAGCTGACGCACCGCGCGCGGGGTCAACCCGTCGCCGCAGACCTTTTCCCGGGGGAACTCGGTCTTCTCCAACAACAGCACCCGTACGCCGTGCCGGGCCAGGTGGTACGCGGTCGCTGACCCACCGGGACCGGTGCCCACGACAATGACGTCGGCATCGTGTTCCACCGCGGTCATTTCGCGCCTCCTCCCGCACGCTCGTGAAATGCTTCACAAGCCAGACGGGACGAGTGTATGACCGGCGTCATACCAGCGCAGGATCAGGGGTACCTAACTCGCCGATGTGACAGCTCACCACCGTCCACAGCGGTCAGCTGTCACGCCGGGCTGGAGGCGTCCAGGCCCGCATCGACCCGAATTGTCTCCGGTAGATGCTCGCGGAGCGCCCCACCCGCCGCCCGGTCCAGAGCCGCCAACACCTCGGCGACCACCTGCCGGACCTCCACCGGGTCGGCACCGGCCAACTCGCGCAACTGGGAGATGAGTTCGGCCGCGTCGTCGTCGGTGGCGGCCACCGGGTCCGCCGGGTCTGCTCCGGTCATGCGATCGAGCGTACGGGCAAAGTGGACTAAAGTCCGATATTAACGAAACCTGAATAATGTCCGTACCGGGCGGGTGCGGTATCCCGCTACTCGCGGATCCCCCGGTGCAGGGCCACCACGCCACCGGTCAGGTTGCGCCACGCCACGCGCCCCCACCCGGCCGCCGCCACCCGGCCGGCCAGCGCGGACTGCGCCGGCCAGGCCCTTACCGACTCGGCGAGGTACACGTACGCCTCGGGGTTGCTCGACACGGTCCGGGCCACCGCCGGCAGCGACCGCATCAGGTACGACAGGTAGACCGTCCGGAAGACCGGATTGACCGGGGTGCTGAACTCGCAGACCACCAGCCGGCCGCCCGGCCGGGTCACCCGGGCCAACTCACGCAGCGCCGCGTCGGTGTCGTTGACGTTGCGCAGCGCAAACGAGATGGTCACCGCGTCGAAGCTGGCGTCGGCGAACGGCAGCCGCAGCGCGTCCCCAGCCAGCAGCGGCACCTCGGGCCGGGCCCGCTTGCCGGTGTGCAGCATGCCCAGCGACAGGTCGACCCCGACCGCGTACGCCCCGGACTGGGCCAGCTCGCGCGTCGAGACGCCGGTGCCCGCCCCCACGTCCAGGACCCGCTCACCCGGCCGCAGCCCGAGCGCCGCCCGGGTCGCCCGCCGCCAGGAACGATCCTGTCCCAGCGAGATCACCGTGTTGGTCAGGTCGTAACGCTCTGCCACGCCGTCGAACATCGCGGCGACCTCGTGCGGCTGCTTGTCCAGACTGGCGCGCTGGCCCTGCGGGGTACGGCTCACCCCCTCACTCTGCCAGCCGCCCGCCAACCCTCGTTCGCTGGGTGGGCGGCACACACCCGGTACGCGAAAGGGCGGGGTGGTCGCCCACCCCGCCCTCGCGTCGTGCCCGCGTCAGTGACAACTCGGTCAGGACGCCTTTCGCCATCGCACCCGTCGCTGGCGCGCCTCGTCTGCGCGCCGCCGGTCAGGGCACCGGTGTCAGTCGGTCGACGTCTCGTCGGTCGGCGAGACCAGGACCACCTTGCGGCGACGGGTGAGCACCAGCAGCGCCCCACCCACCAGCAGGATGATCACGCCGATGCCGCCGATCAGCCCGACCTGCACACCGGTCACCGGCAGGCCGCCACCGCCCGGGCCACCACCGGCGGAGCCACCACCGGCACCCGGCGAGGCGGTAGTGCCCGGCGTCGCCGTACCGCTGGGGATCGGCGTCGGCGTGCCCGTCGCGGTCGGCGTGGCCGTCGGCGTCGCGGTCGGCGTGGCCGTCGGCGTCTCCGTCGCGGTCGGCGTCGGCGTGGGCTTCTCCGTCGGGGTCGGGGTGACGGTGGGCGTCTCGGTCGGAGTGACAGTCGGCGTCGGGGTCGGCGTGAACGTCGGCGTCTCGGTCGGGGTCACAGTCGGCGTCGGCGACTCGGTCGGCGTGACAGTCGGCGTCGGCGTCGGCGTCTCCGTCGGGGTCGGCGTCTCCGTCGGAGTGACAGTCGGCGTCGGCGTCGGCGACTCCGTCGGCGTGACAGTCGGCGTCGGCGTCGGTGACTCCGTCGGCGTGACAGTCGGCGTCGGCGTCGGTGACTCCGTCGGCGTGACAGTCGGCGTCGGCGTCGGTGACTCGGTCGGGGTGACAGTGGGCGTCGGCGTCGGCGTCGGGTCGACGGCCAGGTCGACGAAGACGTCGAAGATCGCCTGGTTGTCGCCCTCGTCGATCTCGGTGAAAGCCTTCCGCTGGGCGGTGTTGGCCCGCCGCGGCTGCTCCTCGGGCCTGCCGGCTGCCACGTCCAGGCCGTGCGCCACCAGCTCGCCGACCCGCAGCACGGGCTCGGTGACGTCCTTGCCGACTGTCACCTTGATGTCCGCGGTGTAGTAGTCACCGGGCCGGATCACCGCGCCGTCGTCCTGGCAGAGCGCCTGAGCGACGCCGAAGGTCTGCGTGGTGCATGTGTCCGGCAGGGTGTCGAAGGTGACGCCCGCCGGGAGGGTCAACACGTAGGCGAGGCCGGTGGCCTTGCGGCTGCCGTCGTTGTAGACCGCCCAGTCGACCGGCACCGTCTCGCCCGGCCGCACCGGCCGAAGGTCGGGGTCGTCGCCGTTGACGCCGTTCACCACGACGTTCGCGTTGACGTCCTGCACCCAACTGGTGAGGTCGTATCCGGGCTCGGTGACGGTGATGTCGTGCTCGACCTTGTTGTCGTCCTCGTTCGGGTCCTCGGTGGCCGAGCGGATGGTGACCACCAGAGTGCCGGCGTCGCCCTTGCCACCGGTGGAGAAGATCGGGATACCGAAGTCCTCGCTGGTGCCGGCGGCCAGGTCGCCGAGGCGGCAGGTGAACTTCTTGCCGTTCACCCGGCAACCGTCGGGCACCACGACCCGTACCTTGTTCGTCTTCAGCTTGCCGGTGTCCACTGTGTAACTGACACCCTTGGCGTCTTCCTTGCTCCGGGTGTTGTCGACCGAGAACTTGAACGGCTTGCTCTTGGCCTCCGTCACACCCTTGGCCAGGTTGTAGCTGAGCGGCACCAGGGCCAGGTCGGCCTCCTCGGCCGCCAGCACTGGAGCGGCCACGGCGGCGATGCCGCCGGCCGCGAGCAGCGCCACGACACTGGCGCGTACCAGCGTCGAGCGGTGGAACGCTGTCATCAGTCCCCCGGGGGTAGGGAAGAAAGAATGGTTGCGGAACGAGCGGACGTTATCGGAGGCCGATCTGCCACGCCAGCAGGCGGAGCCGTTTTCATCCGTCCGGTCCGAGCTGGGCAGACAGTACGGGCGGGATGGTCACCCATCCCGCCCGTACTGCCGTGCGTTATATGAACGACCCGCAGCGGGCCGATGGAGGACAGCCTCGTCCGTCGACGGTGGCGACGGATATGAGCCGGGACGCTAGCCGCCGACGATCATCTCCACCAGCCCCGCACCGGAGAGGCTGACGCTGCGGCGGCGGGGACCACCCGTACCGCCGGGGTGATCCGGCGGGAGCATGAGCGTCGATCAGCCGAACGGCCGGGTGCCGACAGTCAGCTGACGTCCACCAGGGGCAGGGATCGACCCGCGCCGCCGCCGAGCAGCGCGATCGAGGAGAAGTGCGAGACCACCCGCTCATCGGTCGGGTCGTCGGCCGGCGTGTGGTGCACGGCGAGCCGGTTGTAGAGGGTGTCGCGCTGCGCCGGGATCCGGTCCGCCGAGCGGATCATGCCGATCAGCTCGTGCAGGTTGGAGCGGTGCCGGGCACCGGCGGAGGAGATGACGTTCTCCTCCAGCATGATCGAGCCGAGGTCGTCCACGCCCATGTGCAGCGCGAGCTGCCCTACGTCCTTGCCGGTGGTCAACCAGGACGCCTGCAGGTGCGGCACGGTCTCGAAGAAGAGCCGGGCCACCGCGACCAGCCGCAGGTATTCCAGGGTGGTCGCCTGGGTGCGGCCCTTGAGGTGGTTGTTCTCCGGCTGGTACGTCCACGGAATGAAGGACCGGAAACCGCGGGTGCGGTCCTGCACGTCACGGATCATGCGCAGGTGCTCGATCCGCTCGGCGTGCGTCTCGCCGGTGCCCATCATCATGGTGGCGGTCGACTCGATGCCCTGCCGGTGGGCCAGCTCCATGACCTCCAGCCAGCGCTCGCCCGACTCCTTGAGCGGGGCGATCGCCTTGCGGGGCCGCTCGGGCAGCATCTCCGCGCCGGCGCCGGCGATCGAGTCCAGCCCGGCGGTCTTGATCCGGGCGATGGCCTCGTCCAGGCTCACCCCGGAGACCTTGGCCATGTGCAGGATCTCGCTGGGGCCGATCGAGTGGATGACCAACTGCGGGTACGCCTGCTTGACCGAGGAGAACAGCTCCTCGTAGTACTCCACGCCGTAGTCCGGGTGGTGCCCGCCCTGGAGCATCACCTGGGTGGCGCCCAGCTCGACCGCCTCGCCGCAGCGGCGCAGAATCTCCTCGGTCGGGTGGGTCCACCCTTCCGTGTGCTTGGGCGCCCGGTAGAACGCGCAGAACTTGCACGCCGTCACGCAGACGTTCGTGTAGTTGATGTTGCGGTCGATCAGGTAGGTGACGACGTTGTCCGGGTAGCGCCGCCGACGCACCGCGTCCGCCGCCTCGCCCAACGCGTGGAAGGGCGCCTCGGTGTAGAGCAGCAGCGCCTCCTCGGGCGTGATCCGCCCGCCGTCAGCGCCACGCTGCAGGATGTCGTCGATCTCCCGGCTCACCGTCACACCCCGAGCCTACGTCGCCCGATCAGGGGCTGGCATTCCGCTCTGTCTCCCGTGACGCGCACCCCAAGCGGCACTCCGACGCGGCGAGCTGTCCGGCGGCCAGATCTTGGACACTTTCCGTTCCGCGCTGACGGAAACTGTCCAAGATCTGCGCGACTTCCCGTCCCGTCCGCCAACGACTGACGCTGGGCTCACTGGGCGCGGTCTGGCAGACCTTTCGGAAGGCGGGGTGATCCAGGGCAACGCACCGTCTCGGCAGCCGCCGCACGTAGTAGGTCGGCCGCCGTCCCCCGGTGACCTCGGCGAACCGCTCGACGAACTCCCTGTCGTTCGGCGTCGTCATGCGTCGTAGTCGACGGTGAGCTTGTCGGTGGTCGGGCTGGACTGGCAGGTCAGCACGTAGCCGGCGGCCAGTTCGTCGGGCTCCAACGCGTAGTTGCGGGCCATCGTGACAGCGCCGTCGACGACCTTCGCCTTGCAGGTCGAGCAGACGCCACCCTTGCAGGCGTACGGCAGCTCACCCCGCACCTTGAGCGCGGCGTCCAGCACCCGTTCCTCGCGACCCATCGTGAAGCTCGACGACCGGCCGTCCAGCACGATGGTCACCTCGGCCCCGGCGCCCGCCTGGTCGACGGGTCGGCGCACCGGCTCCGGCGGCGTGTCGACGTGGAACAACTCGGTGTGCACCGCCGACTCGGGCAGCCCGCGTGCGGTGAGCACGTCCCGGACGTCGACCACCATGCCGTACGGGCCGCAGAGGAACCACTCCTCGATCAGGTCGCCCGGCACGATGGTGCCCAGCAACCGGCCCAGCCGCTCGGCGTCGATCCGACCGGAGAGCAGCGGCGACTCGCCCTGTTCCCGGGAGAGGACGTGCACCAGGTGCAACCGGGTGGGGTAGCTGTCCTTCAGGTCGGCCAACTCCTCGGCGAACATCACAGTGTTCGCCGTGCGGTTGCCGTACACCAGTGTGAAGGTGCTGGCCGGTTCGACGGCCAGGGCGGTCGCTACCAGCCCGAGCACCGGCGTGATGCCGGAGCCGGCGACGACAGCGCCGTAGTGCCGCACCCGGTCCGGCGCGAACGCCGTGGTGAAGGTGCCCAGCGGCGGTAGCACCTCGACGGTGTCGCCGCCGCGCAGCGCCCCGCAGGCGAACGCCGAGAACGCGCCGCCGGGGATCTCCCGCACCCCGATCCGCAACCGGCCGTGCCGGGCCAGGTCGTCGGGGGTGGAGCAGATCGAGTACGACCGGCGCACGTCGGCGCCGTCCTCCGCGGCTCGCCGCACTGTGAGGTGCTGGCCCGCGCGGAACGCGAAGGTTTCCCGCAGTTCCTCGGGTACGGCGAAGGTGACCGCCACGGAGTCGTCGGTGAGCCGGTCGACGGCGGCTACGGACAACGGGTGGAAGACCGGCCGGCGGCGAACCGGGCGGGTAATGGTGACAGTCACAGCGCCTTCAGGTGGTCGAAGGGTTCGGAGCAGGAACGGCACCGCCACAGTGCCTTGCAGGCGGTGGAGCCGAACCGGCTGACCTGCTCGGTCTCCGGCGAGCCGCACTGCGGGCAGCGGACCGCGAGCGTCAGTGACACGACGCCAGTGGTGCGCACCGGGGCCGGCGGGGCGATCCCGGCGGCGGCGAGCTTGGCCCGCCCATCCTCGGAGATCCAGTCGGTGCTCCACGGTGGGCTGTAGACGGTCCGGACCTCCGCGTCCGGGTGGCCGGCAGCGGCGAGCGCGCGGCGGATGTCGGCCCGGATCACGTCCATCGCCGGGCAGCCGGTGTAGGTCGGGGTGATGGTGACGGTGACCCGCCCACTGGCCGGATCCTCGTCGACCGCGCGCAGGATGCCCAGCTCGTCGATGGTGATGACCCGGATCTCCGGGTCCACGACGCTCGCGGCGGCCTGCCGTGCGCTCGCCCTGCCGGTGGCGTTCGCGATGGTGGGGCTCGCGCTCCTCGCGCTCACCACTTCGCTCCGGGGTGGGCTCGGTGCAGCACCTGCATCTCGGCGAGCAGGTAGGCCAGGTGCTCGGTGTGCACACCGGCCCGCCCACCGGCGGGGGCCCAGGCACCACCCGGCTGGGTGAGCGTCGCCTCGGCCAGCACCGGCCCGACGACCTCGTCGAACGCCGGCCGCAGGGTGGCCGGGTCGACCGGCGCCGCCGGGTCCGCGACGAACAACTCGTGGGTGTACGGCCACACCTGGTCGACGGCCGCCTGCATCCGACGATGCGACTCCTCGGTGCCGTCACCGAGCCGCTTCACCCACAGCGCGCCATGGTCCAGGTGGTACGCCGACTCCTTGCGCGCCTTCGCGCCGATCGCGGCCAACCGCTCGTCCGCACAGCCGGCCAGCGCCGTGTACAGCGGCAGTTGGTACGCCGCCAGGAAGAACAGCTTCGCCATCGTCACCGCGAAGTCGTCGTTGGGCAGCTCGACCAGGAGCACGTTGCGGAACTCGCGGTCGTCGCGCAGGTACGCCAGCGCGTCCTCGTCGCGGCCGGCGCCCTCCAGCTCGCCCGCGTACGACAGCAGCAGGCGCGCCGCGCCGAGCTGGTCGAGGGCGATGTTGGCCAGCGCGATGTCCTCTTCCATCTCCGGCGCGCGGGTGGTCCACTCGGCCAGCCGCTGGGCCGCGATCAACGCGTCGTCGGCGAGGGAGAGGGTGAAGTCGAAGGGCCCGTTCACAGGTGGGCCACCCCGTCCGGCACCTCGTAGAAGGTGGGATGGCGGTAGACCTTGTCGGCGGCCGGGTCGAAGAAGGCGTCCTTCTCGTCCGGGCTGGACGCGGTGATCGCGCCGGCCGGCACCACCCAGATCGACACACCCTCTTGGCGGCGGGTGTAGAGGTCGCGGGCGTTGCGCAGGGCAAGCTCGGCGTCGGGGGCGTGCAGGCTGCCGACGTGCGTGTGCGACAGCCCACGCCGGGCCCGAACGAAGACCTCCCACAACGGCGAATGACTCGTCATGCCTGGTTGCTGGGCTTGCTCGCTACGCTCGCTCACGCGGCCACCGTCTCCTTCTGTCCCGCCCGCTTCGCGGCGTATGCCGCGGCGGCCTCGCGTACCCAGGCGCCGTCGGCGTGCGCGGCCCGGCGGTGGGCCATCCGCTCCCTGTTGCACGGCCCGTCGCCGGAGATCACCTGCATCAGCTCGTCATAGTCCGGCTGGGTGTAGTCGTACGCCTGCCGCTCGTCGTTCCAGCGCAGGTCGGCGTCGGGGATGCGCAGCCCGAGGATCTCGGCCTGCTGGACGCACATGTCGACGAAGCGTTGACGCAGATCGTCGTTCGAGAAGCGCTTGATCTTCCAGGCCATCGACTGGGCGGAGTGCGTGGAGTCGCCGTCCGGCGGGCCGAACATGGCCAGCGACGGGTACCACCAACGGTCCACGGAGTCCTGGGCCATCGCCTGCTGGGCGGGGGTGCCGTGCGCCAGGGTGTGCAGGATCTCGTAGCCCTGCCGCTGGTGGAACGACTCCTCCTTGCAGACCCGGATCATCGCGCGGGCGTACGGGCCGTACGAGCAGCGGCAGAGCGGCACCTGGTTGACGATCGCCGCACCGTCCACCAACCACCCGATGGCGCCAACGTCGGCCCAGCTGAGGGTGGGGTAGTTGAAGATCGAGCTGTACTTCTGGCGGCCGTCGAGCAGCAGTTGGACCAGCTCGTCGCGGCTGATGCCGAGGGTCTCGGCGGCGGCGTAGAGGTAGAGGCCGTGACCCGCCTCGTCCTGCACCTTGGCCAGCAGGATCGCCTTGCGCTTGAGCGACGGCGCCCGACTGATCCAGTTGCCCTCCGGCTGCATGCCGATGATCTCGGAGTGGGCGTGCTGGGCGATCTGCCGGATCAGCGTCCGCCGGTACGCGTCGGGCATCCAGTCGCGGGGCTCGATCTTCTGCTCGGCGTCGACGACCTCGGCGAAGTACGCCGCCAGGTCCTCGTCCGGCGCGGGCCCGCCACGCCGCCCGCGCGCGGCCGCTGCCCGCAGCTCGGCCTCGGCGGCCTCGACCTCGCCCAGCAGGCCGCCGGATGCCTCGTCGGTGGCGCCGTTCGGGGCGGAGAAGTCGTTGCCATACATGAGGCTAAGTGTTACAGCTTGCGCCGCGTTGCACCAGGGGGTGTAACAGGAATCCGCGCATCCCATCTGTGAGCGCATGAGCGCTTTGCGCTACTTGGACACCGTCATCTCGTCGTGACCTAGGCCACGAAACAAAGGTGAATCCCTGCAAAAACCTCATACCGGCCCCATATCCCGCCTTTATCGCAGGTTGCCTAGTGTCGAACCCTGGCGGTCCGCCGGTCCGGACGTAGACTTCTGCCGGACAACCGATCGGGCTGCCGACATCGACATATCTACTGAGGCCACCTCCCCCGGCCCCGGCGATCGCATCCGATTCGTCCCGACGACAAGCCGGTCCCCCCGGCCCTGACACCTGGAGTTCACCCACTCATGCGATCTCGCGTGACCCTGGTGCTCGCCATCACGGCAGTCGTGCTCGGCGGCGTCCTACTGGTCCCCACCGCGTACGCCCGACTCGCCAGTGACGACAGCGGCGGAGGCGGCGGCGGAGGTACGTCGACCGTCGCCGCGCCCGCGCCCGCCCCACCACCGCCGCCCACCCTGGCGGCCGGCCCGGTGTCGGTGAGCTTCAAGGGTGAGTTCTTCTCATGGGCCCTGATGGATCGCAAGACGGGCAAGATCTCCGGGTCGTCGAACATGACCGCGACCAGCTCCACCGAATCGATGATCAAGGCGTGGATCGTCTCCGACTACCTGCGACAGCTCGGCGACAGGGAACCGCCCGCAGCGATGAAGGAGGCGGCTCGACTCGCCATCGTCGACAGCAACGACAAAGCCGCCAACAAGGTCCACGCTGCCGCGGGTGGCTCCTACAAGCCCTCGTCGAGCAGCGTTCCGGACGCGGTGATCCAACGGGCGATCAAGATCTGCGGGCTGACCGACACCAAGCGCGGCAACACGCAGCCGTACACCGGCTTCTGGAGCTATACCCGCATGTCTCCCCGGGACGCGGTCCGGGTCGGCGACTGCATCGCCGACGGTAAGGCTGCCGGCCCGAAGTGGACCAAGTGGGTGCTTGACCAGATGAGCAAGGTCAAGGGCACCACCGCGGCCAAGGACCAGAAGGCCTCGTACGGTGGTGGCCGCTGGGGGATCATCGACGGTCTACCGAAGTCGATCACCGCCCAGGGCCCGGTCAGCATCAAGAACGGCTGGACCCCGATCTATGGCGACGGCAACTGGCACGTCAACTGCCTCGCCGTCACCAGCAAGTGGAGCCTCGCGGTGATGCTGCGCTACCCGATCAGAACCGGTCTGGACTACGGCGCGAAGGTCTGCGCCAGTGTGGCCACCCAGCTGGTCACCCCGCAGCCGGGCGCCGCGCTCAAGGTGCCGCAGCAGCCGGTCGGGAAGCTCTGATGGCCGGCAACCGTCGGGTCGATCGCGGCGGCGAGACCTCCCCGATTCGGCTGATCGCCGTCGCGGTCATCCTCGTCGGGCTGGTCCTGGTGTCGTTGCGGCTACTACCCGGGTCGCCGTTCGAGTCGTCCGCAGCGGCCAAGTGGGGTGACGCCGGCTCCGGCACCAGCGACCGCCCCACCGGCGCCGGCACCGACCGCAGCGCCCGCCAGCCGTCCTCGCCGTCACCGAGCCCCAGCCCGTCGCTGGAGCCGCTGCCCTTCGTGGCCAAGAACCTCGATCTGGACATCGAGGGCTGGTACTCCTGGAGCGTCCTCGACCGCCGAACCGGAAAGATCATCGGTTCGAAGAACATGGGCGAGACCAGCACGACCGCCTCGATGATCAAGGCCTGGATCGTTGCCGACTACCTGCGTCGCGCCGCCGATGCCGGCCAGACGCCGAGCGACGCGAAGCTCGCCGACGCGACGCGGATCATCCGGGACAGCGACAACACCCGGGCCGAACAGTTCTACAACCAGGTCGACCGGGACGCCTCGATCAAGCGGCTCATCTCCATGTGCAAACTGACCGACAGCAGTGTCGCCCCCGACCGCGGCTGGAGCCGGACGGCGCTCTCCCCCCGGGACACCGCCCGGATGGGCAACTGCATCGTCACCGGCACCGCCGCCGGGCCGAAGTGGACCAAGTGGCTGCTCAACGAGATGAAACTGGTTCGCGGTGCCGGTGACTTCGGTATCCGCAAGGCCTTCCCGGCCGCCGAGCAGAAGAAGATCGCCATCAAGAACGGGTGGATCGACCGGACCAGGGAGCAGGAGATGCACATCAACTGCCTGGCCATCGGCGACACCTGGACGATGGGCGTGATGGTCAAGTACCCGATCAACATGGGCTACGACTACGGCATGAAGAACTGCGAGAAGATCACCGAGGCGCTGCTCCGCCCCGGCACCTGAGTCGCTCAGGCTGACGCCGGCCGCACCGACCCGGGGGCTCCGAACCGAGATCTGGCGGCTCGGCGCTTCGCCGGGCCCGCTTGGCAGCGGTCAGCCGGCGAAGAACTCCGGGCCGCCCTCCGGCAGCGCCGGGGCCTCGCCGATGGCGGCGGCCCGCCGAGCCCACTCGCGCAGCCCGGCGACCTGCCGGTCGCCGAGGGAGAAGTCGAGGGTTCGGAAGTACGTGGCAAGCGTCTCCGCGTCGAAGGTCTCCCAGCGGGCAGCCGCCTCGGCGACCTGGTCCAACTCGGCCAGGCAGAGATCCCGGGAGCGCAGGAAGGCCTCGTGCACCTCCTTCACCAGGCCCGGATGGGCGGCGGCGAAGTCGCGGCGGACCGCCCAGACGGCGAAGACCATCGGCAGCCCCGTCCACTCCCGCCACGCCTGCCCGAGGTCGGTGACAGTGAGGCCCTTCCGCGGCGCCTCGTAGTACGCCCGCAGCGCCACGTCCCCGATCAGCACGGCGGCGTCGGCCTCCAACAGCATCTGGGTCAGATCCGGCGGGCAGCGGAAGTACTCGGGCCGCACGTTGTACTGCTCGGCGAGCAGCAGCTGAGCCAGCATGACCCCGGTCCGCGAGGTGGAGCCGAGCGCCACCCGCGCGCCGTCCAGCTCGCCGAGCGGCCGGGTGGAGACCATGTTGACGGAGAGCACCGGCCCGTCGCTGCCCACCGCCAGGTCCGGCAGGAGCAGCAGCTCGTCGGCGTGCTTCAGATACTCCAACAGCGTGATCGGGCCGATGTCGAGGTCGCCGGCGACCAGCGCCGCGCTCAACCGGTCCGGCGAGTCCTTGTGCAGGTCGACGTCGAGCAGTGCACCGGAGCGCATCAGACCCCAGTAGATCGGCAGGCAGTTCAGGAACTGGATGTGCCCGACCCGCGGGCGTGCGATGCGCTCAGCCATGGCCCGACCGTATCCCCGGCGGCTGGCTCCGGCTCGGCGGGTCGGCCCGGAGTGGCCAAGCCCGCACTTGACGACCGTCGTGCCGCCCCGGTCACGAATGGCACGAAGACCAGCACCACCAGCAGCCCGACCACACCGACACCGGCGATCAGCGGCCGAGGCGGAACGACAGCGAGCAACGCCCCGCCGATCAGAAAGCCCGCCATCGAGCCGCCCTGCACCGCCGCGCCGTAGCTGGCGTACGCCCGGGCGCGCATCGCCTCCGGTACCCGCCGAGCGGTGAGCAGGTTGGCGAAGACGTTCTCGCCACCGTTGGCGGCACCACCCACCAACCAGAGCGGCACCAGCACACCCGCCGCCGGCACCATCGACGCCAGCAACACCATCAGGCTGCACACGGCCAGAGTGGCAAGCACTCCCCGTACCAACGCGCCGTCGTCGTCAAGCCGCCTGGCAAGTCGTACGGCGAGCCAGGTTCCCGGCAGCATGCCGGCCATCCACGCGGCACTCACCAGGCCGTACGTGGTCGCCGAACCCTCCAACGTCTCCCTGATGAAGAAGACCTCGATCACGTTGATGCCGCCGATCGCCGCGATCACCACAGCGGTACTCACCACCATGACGAGCATCAGCGGATCGCGGCGCAGTCGCCAGCCGATCTCCGTACCCCCAGGGGTTGCCACGCCGCCCGAAACGGCCGGGCCGCTCACCGCCGTGGTCGGGCTGGCGGCGGCCTCGCTGCTCACGGCGGCGGGGGACCGGCCGCCGCGTCGGGTCCGCAGCAGCAGGCCCGCGACCACGAGCGCCAGGTAGGTCGCGGCATCGAGGAGCAGCGGTACGCGCGTGCCGAACTGTCCCACCAGCAGGCCGGCCAGCACCGGGCCTCCGAGCGCACCGAGCGAGACAGCGGTCTGGCTGATCGCGCTGGCCCGCGGCAGGTCGGCCGGACGGACCATCGCCGGCAGCAGCGCGGCGAGACAGGGTTGGGTGACCGCGAGCCCGCAGGCCAGCAGGGCGACGAGGCCCACCACCAGCACCGGTTGCTCGACGACGGCGAGCAGCGCGCAGATTGCGGCCTGCCCGAACCCGATGGTCACCAGCAGGGTACGGCTGTCAGTCCGGTCGGCGAGTCTGCCCGCGAGTGGGGCGAGGACCACAAGGGGCAGGGTGGCGGCCAGCAGCAGCCCCGACACGGCCAGCCCGCCGGCGCCGGCACCCTGTAGCGCCAGCGCCAGGGCGGTCGCGGCGAGGAAGTCGCCGCAGATCGTGATGCCTCGAGCGGCGGCGGCGAGCCAGACGTCGGACCAGCGCGACTCGTCAGTTGTGAAAGACATACTTCGAAAATAATCCTTCACAACTACTTCATGCAAGCCTGGCTATGCCAGCGGCACCGTCCGGTACTGCACAGCGACAGTGCGCGCCCCCTCCGGCGGTTCACCCTGCCGTCGCCGCGGGTGATACGGCCGGAGCAGCGCCAGCACCGCCTCGTTCAACTCGACCAACTCCTCGGCGGTGAGGAGCAGCAGCGTGTCGCTGAACAGGGCCGTGTCGTACCACTCGGCCGGCTCGTCCCCGGCGCGGCGCAACCAGTCCCGGGTCCGCTCCATGGCCCGGACCGCATGCGCCTCCACCAGCGCCTGCTCGGCCGCACGCGCCTCAGGCCCGGCATCACGACCCGCCTCGACCAGCACACTCACACTCGGCACACGCCACAACCGCTCGCGCGCGTCCCCCCGACTCGGCGCCTGCTCAACCAGACCGAACTTCGCCAGCGCCCGCAGGTGGTAACTGGTTGCGCTCGGCGACAGCCCGACGATCTCGGCACACTCGGTGGCAGTCCCACCACTCTCGCGGCTGTTCAGGTACTCCATGATCGCTATCCGGGCCGGATGGGCCATCGCCCGCATCACCTGGGGGTCGCTGATCGTCATCCGGCGCGATTCGGAGCGGGCCTCGGTCATATGCCCATGATCCCGCCAGCCCACCCCAACCTGCCATCACCCCCGCGGCGCGGCCCGACCGCGCGGCCAGCGCGGGCTTGGCGGACGGCCTCGGCGGACGGCCTTAGCGGGCGGCCTTAGCGGACGGCCTCGGCGGACGGCCTGGGCGGACGGGCAAGCGGGGCACGGCGAGCGGGCAGCTCCCGGTGATCGACTCGACTTCCTGGAAACCGCGGCGTCTCACCAACCCAGACACCGCGACTTCCTGAAAGCCGAGTCGATCAACCGGAGACGCAGCCCTCACGGCACGGCACGGCGCGTGGCGGGGCATGGCGGGGCGTGATCGCCCGGCGAAAGCCGGCCAGGCAACACGCCGTCTCGGACAGGTGGTCGCGTCGGTAATTCGCTGGATACGTCGGGTTGGGGGGCGTAGGGTTGCAGCCCGCTTGACGGCCGAGGTGAGCTGCACCGGAACGGACGTCTTCGCGCCGGGCGGCCGGCCATCCGCCCCCGGACACGCGAGCGCGCAGCAGATGTGAACGATGGGACGTCAGCATGCCCGCACTTGACCTCGACACCCAGCTCAGCACCGAAACCGACCTCGACGCGGACCTGGCCGCCGAACGCGCACACCTCACCACCTCGCGGGCGGCGCTGGCTCGGATGCGGGAGCGGGCCGAGTCGCTTTTCGCCACCGGTGACCAGGTGGCCGGCGACGCGTACGCGGCCGAGACGCTCGGCCGCACCCTGGCCCGCCGGGTCGCCGAGCTGGCCGACGACCCGACCACTCCGCTCTTCTTCGGCCGCCTCGACTTCGGCGGCGCCCCGAACAACAGCACCACCGACAACGGGACCACCCACGACAGCACCACTGACCACAGCACCACCAGCAGCGGCGCCACTGACAACAACACCGTCGAGGGCAGGACCACCGACAGCAGGACCAGGGGCGACGGGACCACTGCGGGCGGGCCCGCCAGCGACCCGTCCGCGCCCGACACCAGCGGCGATCATCACGGTCGGCGGTATCACGTGGGGCGGCGGCATGTCACTGATGAGCGTGGCGAGCCGTTGGTGCTGGACTGGCGGGCACCGGTCTCCCGCTCGTTCTACCGGGCCAGTGTGCGGGATCCGCAGGGGGTGGCGGTTCGGCGGCGGTTCGGGTTCAGCAATGGTGTGCTGACCAGCTTCGAGGATGAGCGGCTGGATCGGGGCGAGGAGCTCGGTACGACCAGTCGGATCCTCACCGCCGAGATCGAGCGTCCGCGCGTCGGGCCGATGCGGGACATCGTCGCGACGATTCAGCCGGAGCAGGACGAGTTGGTCCGGGCTGACCTCGCCGACTCGATCTGTGTGCAGGGCGCACCGGGTACGGGGAAGACCGCGGTGGGTCTGCACCGGGCGGCGTACCTGCTCTACCTGCATCGGGAGCGGTTGCGGCGGGCGGGCGTGCTGATCGTCGGGCCGAACCGGGCGTTCCTGTCGTACATCGCGGCGGTACTGCCGGCGCTCGGTGAGGTCGAGGTCGAACAGGCCACTGTGGAAGAGTTGATCACCCGGGTGTCGGTCCGGGCGGTCGAGGCGCCGGCGGTGGCCGCGCTCAAACACGACGTACGGATGGCCGACGTGCTGCGGCGCGCGGTGCAGGCGCAGATCGGCACCCCTACCGAGTCGATCACCGTGTCGGACGGTTCGTTCCGCTGGCGGATCGGGGTGGAGCCGTTGCACCGAATCGTCGAGGAGACCCGCCGGGAGGGGCTGCCGTACGGCACGGGTCGGGAACGTGTCCAGGCGCGGGTGGTGAGTCTGCTGCAACGGCAGGCCGAGGCGCGGCGTGCGGAGTCGCCCAGCGATGCCTGGCTGCGCCGGATGAGCCGCTGCCGGCCGGTGCTCGACTTCTTGGACGCGGTCTGGCCGGCGCTCACCCCGGAAGGGCTGGTGCACAGCCTGTTCTCCGATCCGGACCGGCTCGCCGCAGCGGCGGACGGGCTGCTCAGCGACGCCGAGCAGGCGCAGTTGATCTGGGCGAAGCCGCCCCGTACGCCGAAGGCGACCCGGTGGACCGCCGCCGACGCGGTGTTGATCGACGAGGCGACCGGGCTGTTGGAACGGCTCTCCGGGTTCGGGCACGTGGTAGTGGACGAGGCGCAGGACCTCTCCCCGATGCAGTGTCGGGCCATCGCCCGGCGCAGCGAGCACGGCTCGGTCACGCTCCTCGGTGACCTGGCCCAGGGCACCGCGCCGTGGGCGGCGACGGACTGGAGGGAATCCCTCGCCCACCTGGGCAAGCCGGACGCGGTGGTGGTGCCGTTGACGATCGGTTTCCGGGTGCCCGCCGCAGTCGTCGCGTTCGCGAACCTGCTGCTCCCGGCGCTCGCGGTGGACGTACCGCCGGCCGAGTCGCTGCGCCATGACGGCGGCCTGGACGTGCGTGCGGTGACCGACCTGACCGCGGCGACGGTGGCCGAGGTGCGCGCGGCGCTCGCGCACGACGGCTCGGTCGGTGTGATCGCCGCTGACGACGCGGTCGACGGGCTGCGCGCGGCGTTGGCCGCGGCCGGTGTGGAAACCGCGACCGCCGACGACGTGGCGGCCGCGGAGCGGGTCACAGTGGTGCCGGCGACGCTGGTGAAGGGCCTTGAGTACGACCATGTGGTGGTGGTCGAGCCGGCGGCGATCGTCGCGGCCGAGCCGCGCGGGCTGCACCGGTTGTACGTGGTCCTCACCCGGGCGGTGTCCCGGCTGGCGGTGCTGCACGTTGCGCCGCTGCCCGCGCCGCTCGCCGGCGGGTCAGCCGGCTGACAGGGTCGGCGGGTCAGCCCGCTGACAGGGCCGCCGCGACCTCCCGCAGCGGGCGGCTGGAGTCGGCCAGCGGCACGTGGAACGACAGCCACGACCCGTCGGCGAAGTCGATCCGCAGCCGCTTCCAGTTCAACCGGTACCTGCCGACCCTGGCGGCGACGGTGGCGCGCGGCACGGACCCGAGCAGTTCGATGTCGGCCTGCGCCTGTTCGTCTGCCGCCGAGCTGGAGAGCAGCCCGACGGGTGCTGTCGCGCCGAGCAGCAGCCGCTGGTCGGTGACCCCCAGTACGAGGTTCCGGAGGCCGGGGCCCTTCGCCGCCACGGTCAGGGCCTGGTGCAGGACCGATGCCTGGGAGTCCGGTTCGCCTCGACCGCCGACACCGAAGAAGAGCCAGTCGACGGCGTTGTCGGCCCGGCCGAAGGTGATGTTCGGTGACAGCACGTTGAGCAGGACACCCAGGAAGCCCGGCCCACCAGTGGCGGTTGGGGCCGACGGCTGGGAGGGCGGTGCCGGGGTCAGCCCGCCGCCCGCTCGAACCTGGGCCACCGCGCGCACCCGCTCGTCGGCGGCCAGCAGTCGGGTGATCCCCTCGACGTACCGTGCCTGGCTCTCGTCGGCCGTCATCAGCGCCCCTCGTGGTCGCCGGGCTGGCGCGGACCGGCGCCCGGCGCGCCGATGACCTCACCGACCAACTCCCGGACCTGGGCCGCAGCGGCCTCCTGCGCCCGGTTGGCGGCTGCGGTGAACTCCTCGGCCAGGCTGTACGAATCCAGTCGCATCGCCCGTGCGTTCAGCTCCGTGGAGACGATCTTGCCGTCGGCGGCGGCGGTGACCCGCACCAGGCCGGAGTCGCTGACACCCTCGGCGGTGGTCTGCTCCAACTCCGCCATCCGGTCGGCGAGTTGCCGCTGCCATCCGTCCAGGTTGCGAGCCAGCGCCTCGATGCGGTCCAGGGCGGGGAAGGTCATGGCTGCCTCTCAGTTCACGATGGAGTCGAAGACATTCTGCACACCCGCTGTGTACGGGCCCAGGTCCTCGCTGTACGTGCCGTCCACCAGGTAGTTGCGGTCCTTGTGCCCGTCGGAGATGTCGTGCAGGCCCACGCCGGTGTCCAGCAGAGCGCCGCCAAAGCCGGGGATGTTGACCGGCGAGACCTGATTGATGACGAACTTGCCGGGAAACAGAGTCTTGAGCTTCTCGACCTGGAAGGCGCGCCCCTCGGCCGTCCAGCCGCCTTTGCTGAGCAGCTTGTACTGCTTCTTGCGCTGCTTGAGCTCCATGACGGTGTCCGCGTACTTGCGGAGCTGCCCGGCGACCTTGCCCAGCCGGGCGGCGAGGCGGGTGAGCACCTCGGCGAACCGGGCCACGATCTTGACCATCCGACCCACAGTGGTGGCCAACCTGGCCAGCACCCGGACCACTGTGGCGGCCAGCGAGACGCCGGCGCTCAGCGCCGCGGCCACCGCCGCGATGATCACCTCGGTGAGGAACCAGAGCAGGAACTCGAGGATCAGCTCGACCAGCAGATTGAACGCGTCCACCGCCGCGTTCGCCGCCTCGACCAGCACCTCCTTGGTGCCGTCGAGCCCCTGGGCGAGCTCCTCGATCGCCGCCTCCACCGATTCCATCGAGGCATGGAAGCTGTCGGCGGCGTCGCCGGTCCAGGCGCCGCGCAACCGGGCCCGGTCGGCGATCTGGTCACCGGCGATCTCCCGCACCGCCGCACCGGTGTCCAGGCAGAGCTGCGCAGCCCGCATCAGGTCGTCCGGTTCGCCAGCGACCAGCTCCAGCAGTTGCTCGAACGGCCAGAGCACCGCGTTGGAGAGCGGCTTGAAGGGTTCGGGTGTGCCCGAGACGATCTGCTCGAAGTAGGTCTTGTTGCGCTGCAACGCCTCGGTGCTCACGCGGGCACCGACCCGCTCGGAGTGGCGGCGCCACCCGACCAGGGGCCGGGCGCGATGACGTCGGGAGCGGGCGGGCGGCCGGGCACGAACAGGTCGGTGTTCGCCGCGTCGGTGCCGGTGTAGGCGGCGGCGGTGTCGGTGAGCCCTTCGGCGATGTCCGCCATCATCTCGGCACCGTCGGCGAGCCCCTGAAGGCACGCCTCGAACTGCTCGGTGTACGTCGCCGCGAGGCTGAAGGACGCCGGCATCACTCCGAAGGCGTGCCGGGGCACGTGGCCGTCGCCGAAGGCGCGGTGCAGCTCGCGAAAGCGGGCCGCCCGATCCTTGGACCCCGCGGCGAACGCCGTCAGGGCCTCCGGCTGGACCTCCAGCTCATTGCTCGGGCTTGACACGGACCCTCCCCTGTGGGCTGTGCGACGGATCAGTCGCCGCGACTCCCCACCATAGGCACTGCTCGCCGCGATCGGGGGTCCCGGCCGGTGATGGCGGGGTCACCCAGCTCGACTTTGTATCGTAAAGTAGTTTGCGTGGACCTCGACGATGATTCACCACCCACCGACGCCGCGGCAGCGCTGCGGCTGATCCAGCACCAACGGTCGGCGACGGCACGCCGGCTCGACCCCGACGCCCGCCTGCTCTACTGGCCATGGGGTGTCGCCTGGCTGGTCGGTTTCGGGCTGTTCTTCCTGCGGTTCTCCCCCGGTGATCGGGCGCTGGTCGCACTGCCGAGCTGGCTGCCGCTGACAGTCCTCTTCGTCCTGCTCGCCAGCGCCGGGGCGATCCAGGCGGTGGTCAGCGTACGGGCCTACGGCCAGGTGACCGGCGAGTCCGCCCAGCGTGGACGCTGGTACGGGTACGCCTGGGCCCTCGGCTCGGTGAGCGTCTACGCGGGGCTGGGCCGGATCTCCGAGCACCTGCCGCACGACCTGGCGGCGCTGCTCTGGTCGGCGACCGCCGTCGGGCTGACCGGCGCGCTGCACATGGCGGGCGGGGCGGTCTGGCTGGACCAGGACCTGTTCCGGCTGGGCGTCTGGATCAGCGTGATCAACGTGATCGGGGCGATCGCCGGGCCGGGCTGGCACCCGCTCGTCGTGGCGGTGGCCGGCGGCGGCGGAATGCTGGTGGCCGGCGCGCTCGCCCGGCGGCGACAGCGACAGCGACAGCAGCCGTGACCGAGCTGGATCCGGTCATCCACGCGCAGGCCCGGCTGCGGGTGGTGGCCAGCCTCTCCGCTCTCAACGTCGGCGACAAGATCGCGTTCCCCCGCCTACAGGAGCTGCTCGCGATGACCGCCGGCAACCTCTCGGTGCACCTGCGCAAGCTCGAGGACGCCGGCTATGTGGAGATCAGCAAGACCCATCGTGGACGCACCCCGGCGACCCTGGTCGGGCTCAGCCGGCGAGGTCGGCTGGCGTTCGAGGAGTACACCGAATCGATCCGCGCCCTGCTCGACCCCACCCAGTCGAAGGAGCAGCCATGACCCTCGCCCGCGCCGAACAGGCCAGCCGCCGGTACGGCGACGTCCTCGCCCTCGACCGTGTCGACCTTGAGGTCCGGGCCGGTGAACTGGTCGGCCTGCTCGGGCCGAACGGCGCCGGCAAGAGCACCCTGATGAAACTGCTGGTGGGGCTGCGCCGCCCCAGCTCGGGGCGGGTCGAGCTGTTCGGCGGAGACCCCCGCGACGCGGCGAGCCGGCGACACATCGGGGTCACGATGCAGGAGACCGGCCCACCCAGCACGCTGCGCGTCGGCGAGGTCGTCGACTTCGTCTCCGCGCACTACCCCGACCCGGTGCCCCGGGCGGAGCTGCTCGACCGCTTCGGCCTCGCCGACCTGGCCCGACGGCAGACCGGTGGGCTCTCCGGCGGGCAACGCCGCCGGTTGGCGGTGGCGTTGGCGTTCGTCGGCCGACCCCGCCTGGTGCTGCTCGACGAACCAACCACGGGCCTGGACGTGGCCGCCCGGCACACCCTGTGGGACGCGATCCGGGCGTTCCACGACGACGGCGGCACAGTGCTGTTGAGCAGTCACTACCTGGAGGAGGTGGAGGCGCTCGCCCGCCGGGTGGTGGTCATCGGGCAGGGCCGGGTGCTCGCCGACGACACGGTCGACGCGGTGCGCGGCATCGTGGGCGTACGCCGGGTCAGCCTGGTCGCCGACGACCTGCCCGACCTGCCGGGGGTGGTCCGCACCGAACGGGTCGACGGTCGGTTGCACCTGCTCACCACCGACGCCGACGAGCTGGTCCGAGCGCTGGTCACGGCCCGGACCCCGTTCACCGACCTGGAGGTACGGCCGACCTCGCTGGAGGAGGCGTTCCTCGCCATCACCAACGCAGACGTGCCAGCCGACACCGGCCGACCCACCACCGCCGCTGCCGGCGGCCGACCCACCACAGTCTGAGGAGGCGACAGTGCAGCTCGCCCTGGTCCACGCCCGCTACCAACTCCTGGAGATCATCCGGATCCCGGTGGCCGTCTTCGGCAGCGCCTTCTTCCCGGCCGCCTCCATGATCTTCTTCGTGGTGCCGTTCGCCGGTGACGACCCGGTCGGCGCCACCTACGCCACCGCGTCGATGGTCACCTTCTCGGTGATGAGCGCCAACATCTTCCAGTACGGCGTCGGTGTCGCCGAGGACCGCGACCAGCCCTGGAACCCGTACACCCGGACCTTGCCGGCCGGGCCGACCCCGCGGTTCGCCGGCCGGGTGCTGGCCGGCCTGGCGCTGACCTACCTCTCGCTGATCCCGGTCGTGGTGATCGGCGCGACGCTGACCGCGGCCCAGCTCACCCCGGCGGCGTTCCTGCTGGCCCTCGGCACCGTGGCAGTCATCTCGGTGCCGTTCACACTGATGGGGCTCGCCATCGGCTACTCGCTGCCGAGCAAGGCGGCGATCGTGGTGGCGCAGGTGGTGTTCCTGCCGCTGGCGTTCGGCGGCGGCCTGCTCTCCGCGCCGGGCGACGCGCCCGGGTTCATCGAGACGATCGCGCCGTACCTGCCCACCCGGGGCGCGGCCGAACTGATGTGGGCGGCGGTTGGCGACTACTCCGTGGAGCCACTGGCACTGATCATGCTCGGTGTCTGGGTGGTGCTGCTCGCCGCGCTCGCCGGTTGGGCGTACCGGCGGGACGAGGGTCGCCGGTTCAGCTGACGATTCGTCCGTTTCCGCCCCGAGCCGCGGCGGGACGGTGCCAGGATTCCGGCAGGGGGCCGCCGTGGCCGCCCGGGCCGAGAGGGGTCTTGACGTGAGCACCGTCCCGCCGGGTACGCCCTGCTGGGCCGACCTGGCCACCCCGGACCTGACCGACGCGCGGCGCTTCTACCCGGAACTGTTCGGGTGGACCGGCCAGGTCACCCCGGAGCCCGAGGCGGGCGGCTACACGGTCTTCCTGCTCGACGGCAAGCCGGTGGCCGGCGCCGGCCCGCCCGCGATCCCGGACCAGGTCCCGATCTGGTCCACGTACCTCGCCACCGACGACGCCGAACTGGTCGCCGGCCGGGTCGAACGGGCCGGCGGGCAGGTGGTCGTACCCCCGTTCGAGGTCTTCGACAGGGGTTGGATGGCGGTCTTCGCCGACCCGGCCGGCGCCACGTTCAGCGTCTGGCAGCCGCTGGCCATGGCCGGTGCCGAGGTGTTCAACGTGCCGGGCGCGATGAGCTGGAACGAGCTGGTCACCCCCGACCCCGAGGGCGCGAAGGTCTTCTACGAGCTGGTGTTCGGCTGGCAGCCCGACGACCAGGCGGTGGGCGCGATGACGTACACCGGGTGGCGGCTCGGGACGCAGATCGTCGCCGGGATGATGCCGCCGCTGGCCGACGACTTCCCGGCCGACCTGCCCGCGTACTGGACGGTGTACTTCGCGGTGGCCGACGCGGACGCCGCCGCGGCCCGCGCTTCCGAGCTGGGCGGAACGATCCTGGTCCCGCCCCGCGACATCCCGGCGGGCCGCTTCGCCGCCCTGCGCGACCCCCAGGGCGCCCTCTTCTCCGTCATCGACCTGGGCCCCTGACGAACCCATCGCGCGCCCCGACCCTGGCCACGTCAGCAGCGGGGCTCAGGGGGCGGGTGGGACGGACGGGGACCACCAACGGGCCGTGGGCCCCGGGGACCACCCGGACGCTGGCCCGGTAGTGGGTGGCGAGCAGGTCCTCGGTCAACACCTCGGACGGAGTTCCGGCGGCCACCACCTGACCGGCGGCGAGCATCACCATCCGGTCGGCGTACTCACCGGCCAGGGAGAGGTCGTGCATGGTGGCCAGGACGGTGAGGCCGTGCTCCCGGCGTAGCTGGTCGACGACTTCGAGCACGTCCTGCTGGTGGCCGATGTCGAGCGCGCTGGTCGGCTCGTCGAGCAGCAACAGCGTCGCGCCCTGGGCGAGCGCGCGGGCGAGGAACACCCGCTGTCGTTCGCCGCCGGAGAGGGTGGCCAGTTCGCGACGGTGGAAGCCGGCGAGGTCCAACCGCCCCAGCACCTCGTGCACGGCGTCGACGTCGGCGGTCGACTCCCGGCCCAGCGTCGGGATGTACGGGGTGCGGCCGAGCAGCACGTAGTCCAGCACCGACATGCCGGGCGGCACCACCGGCGACTGTGCCACAGTGGCCACTATTCGGGCGCGGTCCCGACGGCGCAGCGCGGCACTCGGCGTACCGAAGAGGGTGATCGCTCTCGGCGCGGGCAGCAGGCCGCCGACGGCGCGCAACAGTGTGGATTTGCCAGCGCCGTTCGGGCCGATCACGGTGACCCATTCGCCGACGGCGACGGTGAGGTCGACGCCGGTCAGGATCGGCGTGCCACCGAGGGCTACGTGCAGCCCGCGCACCTCGACGGCCGCCGCACCGGCGACGGGTTCGCGGCTCACGTGAGCACTCGCCGGGCGGTCCGCAGCACGAGGACGAAGAACGGGCCGCCCAGCAGGGCGGTCACCACCCCGATCGGCAGCTCGGACGGAGCGGCGACGGTGCGGGCCACCACATCGGTCAGCGCCAGGAACGCGCCACCGAACAGCAGTGACATCGGCAGGATCACCCGGTAGCTGGACCCAGCGAGCAGCCGGACGGTGTGCGGCACGATGATGCCGACGAAACCGATCAGGCCGGTGGCGGAGACCGCCGCCGCGGTGCCCAGCGAGGCGGCGGCGATCAACAGGTATCGGGTGCGCTGCGGGTGCAGGCCCAGACTTCTCGCCTCGTCGTCGCCGACCGCGAGGACATCCAGCTCGCGGCGGTGCAGCAGCACCACCACTGTGGTGAGCACGGCGTACGGCAGCACCAGCAGCACGTCGTGCCAACCGGCGGTGGCCAGCCGGCCGAGCAACCAGGAGTAGACCGGCTGGATGGTGTCGGCGTGTCGTTGCAGAAGGTACGTCTGCCCGGCGGAGAGGAACGCGGAGACCGCCACCCCGGCCAGGATCAGCATGGCCGGTGACCCGCGTCGCCCCCCGGCCGCGCCGAGCACGTAGGTCATCGTGACGGCGAGCAGCGAACCGGCGAACGCGGCCAGCGGAATGGTCATCGGCAAGCCGGAGAGCGTGCCCTGCTGACCGGCGCCGCCGAGGGCGATGGCCGCGGTGACCGCGAGGCCGGCGCCGGCGGCCACACCGAGCAGGTACGGGTCGGCCAGCGGGTTGCGGAACACGCCCTGGTAGCAACCACCGGCGAGGGCGAGCAGACCGCCGACGAGCAGGCCCAGCACCACCCGGGGCAGGCGCAGCTCGGTGACGATCGCGATCTCCCGCTCGGTCAGCCCACTGTCGAGGTGCACCCCGGGAAACAGGTTGAGCAGCTCGGCGGCGACGCTGCCCGGGGGCAGGCTCACCGGGCCGAGCGACACCCCGACGACGAGCGCGACGAGCACCGCGACCAACCCCGCGACCAACCACCGCATGCGCAGCCCGGCGGGCCGGGCCCCGGACGGCAGCCCGGCGGGCCGGGCCCCGGAACGTGGCTCGGCCCGCGAGGCTGTCGGCGGCGGCTCGGCCAGTCGACCGGTTGGTGCCGGATCGGACACCTGTCGCGGCCCGGTCACTGACTGACGACGGTCATGCGGGCACCTTGGCGACCGCGTCGATGATGACCCGGAGCAGGTCCACGACCCGTGGGCCCCAGCGGGAGGCGATGTCATCGTTGAGGGCGACGACCTGGTTGTTCTTCACGGCGGTGAGGCCGGCCCAGCCACTGCGTGCCTTGACCGTGTCGGCGCTCTGCTGGCAGCACTTGGCATCGGCCAGGAAGACGAAGTCCGGGTCGGCCTTGACGATGAACTCCTGGGACAGCTGCGGGTAGCCGAAGTTCTTACCGTCCGCGTCGGCCGGGTCGGCGATGTTCGTCAGGCCGGCCTGGCTGTAGAGCGAGCCGATGAAGGTCTTGCTGGTGGCGCTGTACAGCTCCGGGCCCAGCTCGTGGAAGTAGGTGAGCTTCTCGGTGCGCTGCGGCAGGTCCTTGACCAGCTTGGCGATGTCGTCCTTCATCCGGGTGGCGACGTCGGTGGCCTGGTCGGCGTGCCCGGTCAGCGTGCCCAGCTCGGTGATCTGCCGGTACGAGTCGTCGAGCGTGGTCGCCGCCGGGGTCTGGTACACCGGGATCTTCAGCTTGCCGAGCTGCTCGACGATCTTGTTGCGGTCGTCGGAGAGCACCACGAGGTCAGGGTTCCTACCGGCGATCGCCTCGGCGTTCGGCTGGAAGGCGGAGAGGTCGGTCTTGGGCACGTCGGCCGGGTAGTTCGACTGGTCGTCGACGGCTGTCACCTGCGGACCGGCACCGATCGCGAAGAGCATCTCGGTGGCGGAGGGCGACAGCACGACGATCTTCTCAGGGCGCTTGTCGAGGGTGAGCGCGCCGACGGTGACCGGGTAGGCGGCGGCTGCGGTGCCGGCGTTCGGCTGGTCGTCGGCCTTGTCGGCGCAGGCGCCGAGGGCGAGCGCGGTAACCGCGAGTGTCGCCGCGAAGAGTCGAGGGGTACGTCTGTTCATGGGGGCCTCCTGTCGGTCGAGGAGTGTGGTGCTTCGCCGACAGGGACTTTCGTACGCCCGCCCACGAGGCGCCCTTCCTCGAGAGCGCGTTTCGCGACCGATCCGTAGGCGACCTGGCTCGTCCCCACCTGGCGGTGGGGCATCACAGTTGCGGGACAGCGCCGGGATGAGCACCGGCTTCGCTGCGGACTGGTCGCTAAGACGGTAGCGCACCGCCAGGAGATGCCGGATCGATCAAGGGCCGATCAGACTGGATCGATCGCGGAGCCGTGGCGCACGAGGGGTTTGTCCCGGATCTGGAGGCTCAGGAATGGGTGGTGGGGCCCCGCCGGGGCGGGACGGGACCCCACCCGATCAGGAGGACGTGATGGTGACGTTGTCCACAGCCGCCTCCACGAGGCTGGCTCCGGACGCGTCCGCCGCCTCGACGAGCACGCGGACCGACTGGCCGGCGTACGGGGTGAGGTTGAGGTTGGCGACCGCCCAACTCCCGTTGCGGTTGCTGGCCGCGCCGGCCTGGGTGAGCAGCGCTGTGGTGCCGCCGTTGTGCACCACGCTCACCCGCAGGTAGTCCGCCGACGAGGCGTTCGAGCCGTGCGCCAGGTACCAGGCGAGCGAGAGGGTCAGCGTGCCGGAGGACGGCAGGGTCACCGCCGGTGACCGGGCGCTGGTCACGCCGCCGTCCAGGTCGTAGTCACCGGCCGCCGAGCCGGCCAGCCGGCCGGTGACCAGGTCGTTGGACCCGGCGTACGGGGTGAGCTGCTTGGCCCCGGAGGACGTGGTCGCCTGGGCGGCGCCCCGCTCGAACGCACCAGCCGTGGCGGTGTCGGTGCCGGCCGGGTTGATGGTCCAGCCGGTGGCGGTCTCGAAGGTGTCCGACCAGACGGTGGTGCCGCCACCCCCGCCGCAGTACTGCGACTGCTTGCCGATGGCCCGGTACGCGCAGTCGGCGTACTCGCTGAGGATCAGCACCGCCTCGCGGTTACGCGAGGTCTGCGCCGGGATCACCTCGTCGGGCGGGTAGAAGCCGCCGCCACCGGACGAGCCCGGGTACATCTCGAACGTGTACGCCCAGATGTTGTGGGTGGCCCACATCCAGTCGAGGCTGTCCCCGTCGGTGATGTAGAGATCGCTGGACTGTTCCGGCGTGTAGCCGTTGGTTGCGGCCATCTGCTGACCGATGGTGGCGAAGGTGTTGTACTGGTCCGCGTTCATCCCGGTCGCGGTGTTCGCCGTGGTGTAGCCGTAGGGCCAGAGCACCAGCTGCGAGTACGTGTGGAAGTCGATGTTCGCCTTGATCTGCTGCACACCGCCGACCACCCGGCCGTTGACGAAGTTGCGCAGCGCCTGCGTCTCGGGCGCGGAGAACGCCGACGGCCCCCGGTAGGTCTCCGACGAGGTGCTGCCGGACGAGCCGCCGCAGCATCCCCAGTTGTAGGACCAGTTGCGGTTCAGGTCGGTGCCGACGTTGGACGAGCCACTGTTGGGTTGCCGGTTCTTGCGCCAGGACCGGTACGACCCGGTGGCGATGTCGTACTCGCTGCCGTCCGGGTTGACGGTCGGCACGATCCAGAGCTCCCGGCCGTTGACGATGTTGGTGATCCGGGAGTCGCTGCCGTAGCTGTCGGTGAAGAGGTTGAGCAGGTAGATCGCCATCTCGACGGTCAGGTGCTCGCGGGCGTGCTGCTGGGAGTTGAACAGGATCTCCGGCTCGTTCTCGTCGGTGCCGACGTTGTCGGAGATCTTCACCGCCATCAGGTCGCGGCCCTCGTACGACGAACCGATGCTGATCTTGCGCGCGATCGCCGGATGGTCCGCGACGACCTGGTTCACGACGGCTGTCAGTTCCGCGTAGTCGTGGTAGTTCGAGTCGGCCGGCGGGAAGGCCAGCGCGCCGAAGTCGCCGGCGCCGCGCTCGGCGTTGGGCGGCGGGGCGAGCGGTTCCAGCCGGAAGCCGAGCTTGCCGATCGCGGCGGCCTCGGCGGCGGTGGCCGAGATGTGCAGCACGCCGTGTTCGGAGTAGTCGATGGCGGCTCCGGTGCGGGCCACCGCGTTGCGGTCGGCGAGGGTCCGGGGCCCGAGCACCCGGTAGCCGGCGGCGACCTGCTCAGCGGTGCGGTCCGGTGCCGGTCGGGCGGCGGTCGGGCCGGCGGTGACCGGGCCGGCGGCGACGGTGACGATGCCCAGCCCGGTGACGACGGCGAGCACCAGGACACGGCGGAGGGGGGTGGGCGTGCGGAGGGCCATGGACTACCTCCTCGATGGGCGGGAGATCCCGCTCGGTGAAGGACACTTCACCACCTGTCACATGGTCATATCAATATTGATCGCTGCGTTGGCCATCCCAGGCGGATCATCATGGCGGCAATGATTTTCCACCTATCAACATCTGGCGAAACTTCCCTCCAAGCGGAAAACTGACCAGCGACGATGCCCCCTCGACACCGCGGAGCACCAATGGCCAGATCCCGCCTGCGCGCGGCCGCCCTCGCCGGCGTCACCACGCTCGCCCTGCTCACCAGCGCCGCGCCCGCGCTAGCGGCCCACCCGCCCGCCCCCGCCCACGACGAGCAGATCACCTACCAGGACTGGTCCGGGCCCGCCGACTGGCACCGGGGCAGCCGGGCCGGCACCCGCGTCGTGCCCGGCGCCCGAGCGGGCATCACACTGGCAAGCCCGGCCGGCACCACCGAGTACGCGGACCCGCACACCGGCGCCACCCGCACCTGGGAGTACGGCACCTGGACCTCGCCGGTGACCCGGATCGGGTTCGACGCCACCGAACTGATCGCCTCCTGGAACGCGGAGACCCCCGCCGGCACCTGGATCCAGGTGGAGATGCAGGGCAGCTACACCAGCGGCGACCAGACCCCGTGGTACGTCCTGGGTCGCTGGGCGTCCGGCGACACCGACATCAAGCGGACCAGCGTCAACCGGCAGGGCGACCCCTGGTCGACGATCTGGACCGACACCTTCAGCATCGACGACGCCACCGCAGGGGTGCTGCTGCGGTCGTACCAGCTCAAGCTGACCCTCTACCGCGCACCCGGGCAGAGCGCCGCCCCGGTGGTCCGGATGCTGGGCGCGATGAGCTCCACGGTGCCGGACCGGTTCACAGTGACCCCGAGCGCCGGGCACATCGCCTGGGGCCGGGAGCTGCCGGTGCCGCGCTACTCGCAGAACGTGCACTCCGGGCACTACCCCGAGTACGACGGCGGCGGCGAGGCATGGTGCTCACCCACCTCGACGGAGATGGTGGTCGAGTACTGGGGACGCAGACCGTCGGCGGCCGACACCTCCTGGGTGGACCCGACCTACCCCGACCCGACCGTCAACCACGCCGCCCGGATGACCTACGACTACGCGTACGACGGCGCGGGCAACTGGCCGTTCAACACCGCGTACGCGGCCAGCTTCCCCGGGCTGGAGGGTCGGGTGACCCGGCTGCACTCACTGGACGAGCTGGAGCGTTTCATCGCCGCCGGCATTCCCGTCGTGACCAGCCAGTCCTTCCTCGCCAGTGAGCTGGACGGGGCGAACTACGGCACCTCCGGGCACCTCTTCGTGGTGGTCGGCTTCACCGCCGACGGCGACGTGATCGTCAACGACCCGGCCTCGTCCAGCAACGACGTGGTGCGCAACGTCTACAAGCGTGAGCAGTTCGAGCAGATCTGGCTGCGCACCAAGCGCACGAACGCCAGCGGTGGTGTTTCCGGCGGCTCCGGCGGCATCGCGTACCTGATCAAGCCCACCGCCAAGCCCTGGCCCAAGGTCCCCGGCTCCACCAACTGGTAGCCCCACGCCCAGCGCCGTTGATCATGAAGTTATTGCCCGACTACTCGGCGTGTCGTGGCAATAACTTCATGATCAACGCGGGGAGTCTGGGGCCTGGGTGGGAGGGTCAGGGGTGGGGGTTTGGTCAGGAGTGGGGGTTTGGTCTTCGCCGGCCAGGGCGGAGCGGAGGCGTTCCTTCTCGGTGCGGCGACGCTCGGCTGCCTCGGCGATCTCCCCGGCCATCTCGTCCCGCCAACCACGCAGCAGGAAGAAGGAGAGCGCAGCGGAGAACACCAGCGCCAGCATCAGCTTCAGGAACACGTTCATGTCGATCAGCCAGAGGCCGGCCAGCACGGCGACGAACAGCCCGATCCGGCCCAGCGTGTACTTGAGCGCGGCGCTCACCTGCACCACTCCGTTCTCTCCGTCGCCCGCCACTGCCGGCGGAAGGGTCGAGCCGCCCGGCGGGCGGTCGTGGTCAGCCGGTCCGGCGGGCCAGCCAGCGGACACCCGGGAACCAGAGGGCCGCGTACGCCACTGTGAACGCCCCCGCCGCCAACGCGCCGGAGAGCAACGGCGGCAACCCCGCGCCCAGACCGGCGATCAGCAGCCCGGCGAACACCCCGACGGCAGCGGCGACCACCGCCGCCACCACCCGGGCCGCGCCGAACTCCCAAGCCCGGAAGTCGTCCCAGAACAGCCAGGCGGGCAGGATCACCGCCAGCCAACCATTCGTGTGCCCGAAGTCGCCGGCGCCGATCGAGGCGAACGCCCAGTCGAACAACACCAACGCGAGCACGCCGATGACCAGGCCGGCCAGGCACACCCCGAGCAGATCGCCCAGGGTACGGATGCGGCCCTCGGCGTCCCGGCGGGGAAACCCGCTCTGCTGCTCAGGTCCTCGTTGCTCGGTCATCGACTGCGAGGGTACGTGGTGACTCAGGCCCAGACCTGCTGCGGCTCGGCACGCCGCTCGGCCAGCGACGGGGCCTTGTCGTACTCCCGGACCACGTTGTAGCGGGTGTCCCGCTCGACGGGCTGGAAGCCGGCGTCCCAGATCAGGTGCAGCAGGTCGTCCCGGTGCATCGTGTTCGGGGTGCCGTACGAGTCGGCGTCGTGGGTGATCTTGTATTCGACGACGGAGCCGTCCAGGTCGTCCACGCCGAAGTTCAGCGAGAGCTGGGCCACCGACAGCCCGTGCATCACCCAGAAGTTCTTCAGGTGCGGCACGTTGTCGAAGAGCAGCCGGGAGACGGCGAACGTCTTCAGCGACTCGGCCGGCGAGGCCATCGTGGTGCGCGCCTGGATCCGGTTGCGGATCTTGCCGTCCGCCGAGTCGACGAAGTCGTGCTGGTAGCGCAGCGGAATGAAGACAGCGAAGCCGCCGGTCTCGTCCTGCAACTCGCGCAGCCGCAGCACGTGGTCGACGCGGTGCCGGGGCTCCTCGATGTGGCCGTACAGCATCGTCGCCGGGGTCTTCATGCCCTTGCTGTGCGCCAGGGCGTGGATGCGCGACCAGTCTTCCCAGTGGCAGGCGTGGTCGACGATGTGCTGCCGGACCTCCCAGTCGAAGATCTCCGCGCCACCACCGGTCAGCGACTCCAGACCGGCGTCCATCAGCTCGTCGAGGATCTCGTCGGCGCTCAGGCCGCTGATCTTCTCGAACCACTGCACCTCGGTCGCCGTGAAGCACTTGAGCTTCACGTTCGGCAGCGCCGCCTTCAGCTCGCGCAGCACCTTCGGGTAGTAACGCCAGGGCAGCGTGGGGTGCAGGCCGTTGACGATGTGCAACTCGGTGAGCTGCTCGTCCTCCATCTCCTTGGCCTTGCGGACGGCCTCGTCGATGCGCATCGTGTACGCGTCCTTCTCGCCCGGCTTGCGCTGGAACGAGCAGTACGCACAGGACGCCGAACAGACGTTTGTCAGGTTGAGGTGCCGGTTGACGTTGAACATCACCCGCTCGCCGTTCAGCTCGGTGCGCTTGTGGTGCGCCAGCCGTCCCAGCCAGGTCAGGTCGTCGCTCTCGTAGAGGGCGACCCCGTCCTCCCGGGTCAGCCGCTCACCGGCGTACACCTTCGCTTCGAGCTCACGCTTGAGTCCGGCGTCCATGGCACGTCCCTTCCACCTGCGGTCCGGATCGAGCGTACGTCGCGGTGCCGACGGGCCCGGCGGCACGGTCGCCGGCAGCGATCCACTTCACCAGACTCTCAGCCTCCCGTAACCCGACAACGCATCGACATGAGTGGCGCGGTGCGGTAGTAACAAGGTGGGGCGGAACACACACACTGGTACCGTCCCGGCGGTCGCGCCCACCGAGCGCGGCGACGAGCGGTTGGACGGGGAGCGGCATGATCTACAGCGGGCGCGGGCGACGGCAGCGACGACGGAGCCCGGTGATCTCGCCGGTCCTGCGTCCGAAGCTCTGGGCCGCCCTGCTCGGCGCGATCGCCGCGGCCGTGCTGGCCACCCCCGCGTACGCGGAGCCCGGCGTGCCGACCACGGTGCCGGACACCGGTTCGCGCCCGGCGGTCACCGGCTCGCTTCAGCTGCCCGGTGGCGCGCCGGTCGCCGGCGTGACCGTTCCTCCGGTGGTCAACATCGGCAACGGTCCGCTGGCCACCGCGATCTCCGCCGGGGAGGCCCAGGTCGGGGCGCTCGGCGAGGAGCTGCTGGTGAGGCGGCAGAAACGCGTCGACGCTCAGGCGCAGCTCGACGCGGCCGGCAAGGCGCTGGCGACCGCGCAGGACGCCCTGCTCCGGGCCCAGCAGACGGCCGACACCGCCGCCGCCGAGGCCGTCAAGGCCGCCGCCGCGCTGCCGCCGGGCGAGCTCGCCCAGGACATCCGTGGGCTCAGCCGTCTCCAGGCGATCACCCGGGGCGAGAAGGTCGACGGCGGCACCACAGGGGTGGCCGGGGAGCTGTCCCGGGCCCGCGCCGGCGAGCAGGCCGCGTACCAGAAGCACGCCGACGCCAAGAATCTGCTCGTCGCCGCCGAGGCGGAGTTCACCACCGGTGAGACGGCGCTCCGCACCGCCGAGGCGAGCCTGCTCAAGCTGCGCCGGGACAACGCCGCCGCGCTGATCGAGATCGAGCGCCAGCAGGAAGCCGCCGAGCAGCAGATCGGCGCCGGCTACGTCTCCAACCAGAGCATCAGCGGCATGGCCGCGCACCCCCGGGCACTGGCAGCGGTCCGGTACGCGCTCGCCCAGCTCGGCGACCCGTACAAGTGGTCCGAGGAGGGGCCGAACCAGTTCGACTGCTCCGGCCTGATGTGGGCGGCGTACCGGTCCCCCGGCGCCGACTACTTCGATCTGCCCCGGGTCTCCCGCGACCAGTACGCCGCCACCCGGGGGCGCACCGTTCCGCAGAGCGCGCTGCTCCCCGGCGACCTGCTCTTCTTCGCCTCGGGCAGCAGCTGGACGACGATCCACCACGTCGGCATGTACATCGGCAACGGCAAGATGGTGCAGGCACCCACCACTGGCGACGTCGTCAAGATCTCCGTCGTCCGCTGGTCCCGGCTGTACGCCGCCACCCGGGTGATCGGCGCGGTGCCGGCGCCGGTCGTGACCAACCCGACCCCGCCGGTCTCGACCCCGAAGCCGACGCCCACCCCGTCGCCGACGAAGACCACCAAGCCGACGCCCACGCCGACGCCGACGAAGACCACCAAGCCGACGCCCACGCCCACGCCGACGCTGACGACCACCCCGACGCCCACCCCCTCCGTCAGCAAGACGCCGAAGCCGTCGAACACCCCGAGCAACACTCCGTCGACAGCGCCCTCGGCACCGACCAACGCGCCGACCAGCGCGTCTCCGACGACCACGCCGAAGGCCAGCACGAGCGCGACGGGCAGTAGCAGCGCGACGGGCAGCCCCAGCGCCACGGGCTGATCCGCCACGACCGCTCCGGCTGTCCGCTCGGGACGATCTGTGGCACCGTGACAACCAGGCACATCCGACTCGACGTCACGGGTCCGGGTGCGAGCATTGGCGCGGAGGGCGGAAATGGCCGAGCAGAGAGATCCGGCGGAGACTGTCGACCCCGTGGTCGACCAGGCCGGCCCATCAGGGCCGGACAACGCCGACCCGGTGGCCGCCAGCGACGCCAGCCCGGCTGCCACCAGCTCGACAGGCAGCGACACCAGCTCGACTGCCACCAGCTCGGCCGACTCCGGCTCCACTGACGGCGACGCCGCCTCCGCTGTCAGCGATCCGGTCGGCAGCGACCCGGGCGGCAGCGACCCGGGCGGCAGCGGCACTGCGACGGACGTCGCGGACGCCGCAGCCGAGGCCGAGGCCGAGGCCGATGACGACGCATCCGTAGCCGGCGACGAGCGCCAGAGCGCGGCTGCGGCACCGGTCCGCGCACGTGCCAGCGTCGTGACCGCCGGTGCTCTCCGCAGTGACCTGCCGGCCAGCGCTCCGGTCACCGCTACCACCTACCGTGCGACAGGCTCGGCCAGCCCAGCCGACGTGTCGTTGCCGGGCCAGCGAAGCGACTCCTCCACCCCGGCCCGGGCCAGCGCCACGGTTCCGAGCAGCAGCCGGGGCACTGCCAGCGCCCTGGGCACCCCGGACCGTCGCGAGAGCACGCCGGCCGTCTATCGAGCCGCGCCGGTGGGTGCCGAGCCGGCCCAGCCTCCGACGCCGTCGACTCCGGAGCCGGAGCCGGACCCCACGCCACCCGGCCCGGGGCCGGCCCAGCCGCCGCCACCGGAACCGGAGCCCGCGCCGGCCCCTGGCCCGTATCCGCCCGGCCCGGTGCCGACGCCGGGTCCTCGACCCACGCCGCCGCCCGGTCCGGTGCCACCAGTCCCGGGCCCGCCCACCCCACCGCCCTCGCCGGTGCCGCCCATTCCCGGCCCGCCGACGCCGCCCGTCCCGAGCCCGCCGCTGCCGCCACCCGGTCCGCCGGTGCCGGCGCCACCGGCCCCGCCCGCCCCGATGCCAGCACCGCCGTTCCCGCCGCCGCCCGCGATGTCCGACACGCCCGGCGTACGGGCCAGCGCTTCGGTTTCCGCGCCACCGGCCGGGTGGTCGTCCACCGGTGGGGCGACCCGCCCGACATCCGGTGCCGGATGGGCCGGGGCACCCGCCTCCGCGCCGCCGGTAGTGCCCGCACCAGCGCTGCCGAGCTGGCCACCATCCACCGCCGGGGCCCCCTCGTCGACCAGGAACACCGGAAACGGGAACACCGGAAACTCCCGCGTGACCTCGCCGCCGAGCGGCCCGCCGGCTGGTTCCGCCGGACGGGACGCTGCCGGCGCCCGTGGTGGGCGGCACGACAGTCGTACCGACCTGGCCGGCACCGTCTACGGCAACGGCGAGGGCGCCGGCTTCACCACTGTCGCGATACCCGCCAACGCGGTGGAGACCTCCGGCTCGCTGACCGGGCACATCCTGGCCCAGGGCTGGTCCGACACGCCGGCCGAGCGGTCCAGTAACGCCCGGGTGATGATCGTCCTGGCTGCCGCTCTGGGGCTGCTGGTGGCGATCAGCGTCATGGTCGTTCTGCTGGCCGGTGACGCCCTGGACGGTCTGGTGGGCAGCGTGCTCAACGGGTGAGCCAGCGAGCGCCAGCGATGGTGAGTCCGCCCACTACGGTCGGTCAACCGGCTGGCGGCTTCGCCAGACCGCCGTACACTGGCTGAGATCACTGACCCGGCGCGCGTGGTGTGCGCCCCTGGGCGATCTTGCGGGCGATCCGGCGGTACAGCCGCGGCAGGCCATCGCGAAGATGCGCCCCGCTCGAAAGGTTTTTGTTGACCACCTCTGCTGACCCCAGCACCGTTACGTCCGTTTTCAACTCAGTCCCGGGGGCCGACGCCGCCCGGGAGCAGCTCGACGTCGCCCCGAGCGAGGCCGGCACCCCGCCGGTAGCGACAGCTCAGGCCGAGCCGACCGAGACCGCCGAGCCGATGAGCTTCGCCGCTCTCGGCCTGCCCGAGCCGCTGGTCCGGGCGCTCGCGCAGCAGGGCATCACCAGCCCGTTCGAGATCCAGCGGGCCACCGTTCCGGACGCGCTCGCCGGCCGCGACGTGCTGGGCCGCGGGCAGACCGGTTCGGGCAAGACGCTCGCCTTCGGGCTGCCGATGATCGCCCGGCTGGCCAACCGCAACCGGGCCCGGCCGATGCGTCCGCGCGCCCTGGTCCTGGTGCCCACCCGCGAGCTGGCCATGCAGGTCAACGACGCCCTGGTGCCGCTGGGCAAGTCCGTCGGCATCTTCCTCAAGACCGCCGTCGGCGGCGTTCCGTACGACCGTCAGATCGACGCGCTGCGCCGCGGCGTGGAGATCATCGTGGCCACCCCGGGCCGGCTCGGTGACCTCATCGAGCGGGGCATCTGCCAGCTCGACGACGTCGAGGTCACGGTGCTCGACGAGGCCGACCAGATGGCCGACATGGGCTTCCTGCCCGAGGTGACCGATCTGCTGGCGAAGACGCCCGCGAACGGTCAGCGGCTGCTCTTCTCGGCCACCCTGGACGGTGACGTCGACGCGTTGGTCAAGCGGTTCATGACCGACCCGGTCACCCACTCCACGGCGCCGTCCACCGCCTCGGTGTCCACCATGGACCACCACATGCTGTTGATCCCGCCGCACGAGAAGTTCCCGGTGGCGGCCTCGATCGCCGCCCGGGACGGCCGGACGATGGTCTTCGCCCGTACCCAGCTCGGGGTGGACCGGCTGGTCGAGCAGCTCGCGGCCGTCGGCGTACGCGCCGGTGGGCTGCACGGCGGCAAGACCCAGCGGATGCGCACCAAGACGCTCGCCGAGTTCCGTGAGGGCCGGATGAACGTGCTGGTCGCCACGGACGTGGCGGCACGAGGCATCCACGTCGACGGGGTCACCCTGGTGCTGCACGTCGACCCGCCGAAGGACCCCAAGGACTACCTGCACCGCGCGGGGCGTACCGCCCGGGCCGGCGAGTCGGGCGCGGTTGCCACGCTGGTGCTGCCCAAGCAGCGTCGCACCACCCTGGCGATGATGGAGAAGGCCGGCGTCGCGCCGGCCGAGACCCGGGTCCGGGTCGGCGACGCGGCGTTGGCCGAGCTGGTCGGCGCCCGCGAGCCCAGTGGCGTCCCGGTCCGCGTCGAGGCGGAGCCCCGGGGCTACGGCGACCGCTCCGGCGGCCCGCGCCGGTTCGGCGACCGCACGGGAGGCGAGCGCCGCTACGGCGACCGTCCGCAGGGTGACCGGCGCTTCGGCGACCGGCCCACCGGCGAGCGCCGCTTCGGCGACCGTCCGCAGGGCGACCGGGGCTACAGCGACCGCCCGCAGGGCGACCGGGGCTACAGCGACCGCCCGCAGGGGGAGCGCCGCTACGGCGACCGGCCCACCGGCGAGCGCCGCTTCGGCGACCGGCCGCAGGGCGACCGGAGCTACAGCGACCGCCCGCAGGGGGAGCGTCGGTTCGGCGACCGGCAGCACAGCGACCGCCCGCAGGGTGACCGGAGCTACGGCGACCGGCCGCAGGGCGAGCGGCGTTACGCCGATCGGGACACCCGGGGGTACGGCGACCGGCCGCAGGGCGAGCGTCGGTTCGGCGACCGGCAGCAGTTCGGCGACCGGGACGGTCGGGGCGACCGACCGACCGGCGAGCGTCGCTTCGGCGACCGGCCGCAGGGCGAGCGGCGCTTCGGCGACCGGGACGCTCGGGGTGGGTTCCGCCCGGAGAGCCGGGTCCGGGACGACCGGCCCCGCGACGACCGGCCCCGCGAGGACCGTCCACGTGACGATCGGCGCGGTTTTGGCGGGCGACCCGCAGCGCGTACCCACTGATTGATCCACTGAACGCCGTCGCGAAGCCCAGGCTTCGCGGCGGCGTTCGCGCATGCCCTGCCGATACCGAGCAGGTCGCGTAAGGTCCGGCTCATGCCGACCATGCCGAAGTCAATCTTCTGGTCCCGGACGGACACCGCCGGCAGCGAGCAGGTTCTGCTCGACGACGGCCAAGGGTTGGCGGCCCGGGGCACTCTGCTCGCCGTGGACCCGATCCCGTGGACCGCCCGCTACCAGCTGACCACCACGCCGGACTGGGCCACCACCCGGGTCGAGGTCGAGGCCGAGGGTCTCGGCTGGCTGCGCCGGGTGACCCTGGAGCGGGCCGCGGGCCGTTGGCGGGTGACCACAGCCGAACAGGGCGACCTGGACGCGGCCCTGGTCGCGGCCGGTCACCGCCGGGCCGGTCTGCCGGGTACGGACGACCCGGACCGGCTGGCCGACGCGCTCGACGTCGACCTGAGCGGTTCGCCGCTGTTCAACACCCTGCCGGTCCACCGCCTTCGGATGGCGGCCGAGCCGGCCGACGTGGCACACCGGATCACCGTGGCCTGGGTGCTGCTGCCCGGTCTTGAGGTGGTGCCGGCCGAGCAGATCTACACCGGGCTCGGGCCGGGTCGGGTGCGGTTCGCCAGCGGCACCTTCACGGCCGACATCGATCTTGATGACAGCGGCTACGTGGTGCGCTACCCCGGGCTGGCCGAACGGATCGACCCGCGCTGATCAGCGTCCCGGGCGGGCCGGGCCGGCCGATTGGCCTTGAGCGGGCCAGGCCCGCTGACGGCCCACACGGGCCACGCCCCGCTGACGGCCCAGGCGGGCCAGGCCCCGCTGACCGCGTCAGACGGGCCAGGCCCCGCTGGCAAGGAAGCGGTCGATGGTGGCCAGGTGCGGGGTCAGGTCGAGGCCCTGGGCGGCCACCCAGTCGTCGGCGTAGTACGTGTCGGCGTACCGGTCGCCCGGGTCGCAGATCAGGGTGACGACCGAGCCGGTCCGACGCTCGGCGAGCATCGCGGCGATCAGGCCGAACGCGCCCCACAGGTTGGTGCCGGTGGACCCGCCCACCCGGCGGCCGAGCAGCGCCGATCCGGCGCGCATGGCGGCCACCGACGCTGCGTCCGGCACCTGGACCATCCGGTCCACCACCGAGGGCAGGAACGACGCCTCCACGGTGGGCCGGCCGATCCCCTCGATGCGGGAGCCCTTCCCGGTGCGTACCGACCAGTCGGCGGCCTGCCAGGCCGGGTAGAACGCCGAGTTCTCCGGGTCGACGACGCAGAGCTTGGTGGCGAGCCGGCGGTACCGGGCGTAGCGGCCGATTGTCGCGCTGGTGCCCCCGGTGCCGGCGCCGACCACGACCCAGGCGGGGATCGGGTGCCGCTCCAGTTCCAACTGTGCGTAGATCGACTCGGCGATGTTGTTGTTGCCCCGCCAGTCGGTCGCCCGCTCGGCGTAGGTGAACTGGTCCATGAAGTGCCCGCCGGAGTCCTCGGCGAGCCACCGGGCCTCGACCACCACGCTCGCCGGATCATCCACCAGGTGGCACCGGCCGCCCTGGAACTCGATCTGCGTGATCTTCTCGGGCGAGGTGGAGGCGGGCATGACAGCGATGAACGGTAGGCCCAGCATCCGGGCGAAGTACGCCTCGGAGACGGCAGTGGAACCCGACGACGCCTCGACGATCGTGGTGCGCGGCCCGATCCAGCCGTTGCAGAGCCCGTAGAGGAACAGTGAACGGGCCAGCCGGTGCTTCAGCGAGCCGGTGGGGTGTGACGACTCGTCCTTGAGGTAGAGGTCGATCCCCCATTCCCGGGGCAGCGGGAACGGCAGCAGGTGGGTGTCGGCGGACCGGTTCGCGTCTGCCTCGACGGCGGCGATCGCCTCGGTCACCCAGGTTCGGCTGGATTCGTCGCACCGGTCGAGATGAGTCACGCTCGGAAACCTAGCAAGCGGGCCAGCTGTGGTCAGCGCCGGTCCGGCGGCGTTGACCTGCGGCGTTGGCGGCGCTGCCCGGCGCGGCCGGCGGCCCGGACGAGGGGCGTGAGTGCGACGGCCAACCTTGGGAGTGCGTCCAACAGGCGCACCTGCGCTCCCCGCCAGCGGGGCAGGCTGACCACCGGACGTGGCCGGCGGGCCAGCCGGACCGCGCGGGCCGCCACCTGCTGCGCGGTCAGCATCGATCCGGTGAACGAGGCTACCGCCCCCGGGTCGTCCAGCCGGTCGTGCAGCATCGGGGTCCAGATGCCGTCCGGGCAGAGGCAGGAGACGCGCACCCGCCGGTACCCGGCCATTCGCAGGTCGGACAGGGTGCCGAGGCTGAACGCCAGCAGGGCGTGCTTGCTGGCCGCGTACACCGTCTCGCCGGGCGCGGCGACCAGCCCGGCCAACGAGACGACGTTGAGCACGTGGCCGTGGCCCTGCCCGCGCATCACGCTCAGCGCGGCGAGGGTGCCGTTCATGGCGCCGTGGGTGTTCACGTCGAGCAGCCGACGGCGGGTCGCGGCGTCGTGCTCCCACGACGCCCCGGTGACCAGGATGCCGGCGTTGTTGACCCAGAGGGCGAGATCGCCCCGGCCTGCCGCGTTCGCGGCGATCGCGGCGCAGGCCTCCTCGTCCCGGACGTCCAGGGCGGCCGACCAGCCGCCGAGCGGCGCCGCGGCGCTCCGCACCGCCGCCGGGTCAAGGTCGGTGAGCAGCACCGACCAACCGTCGGTGTGCAGCGCGGTGGCGATGGCGCGGCCCAGGCCGCCGGCAGCGCCGGTCACCACGGCCACTGGGCGCGCCGGCGGGGTCATCGGCGCACGCTACCGCCGGCCGCCGGGCGACACCAGGGGTACGCGGCGGTCAGGCCGCGGGCGAGCCGACCGGCTGGGGGCGGTTCTCCCACTTGGTGGAGAGCGCGATGGCGGTACGGGTGGAGGCCACCCCCGGCGTCCGGTTCAACCGCACGATCAACTGCTCCAGCTCGGCGATGGTGCCGACCCGCGCCTTGAGCAGGAACGACTCCACGCCGGCCATGAAGTAGCAGGACTCGATCTCGGGCAGCACCCGCAGCGACTCGAGCATGTCGTCGGTGTCGGCACCGGAGTCCTCGACGATGCCGATCAGCGCGGTGACTCCCAACCCGATCGACTCCGGGGCCACGTCCGCGCGGTAGCCCCGGACCACGCCGCTGCTCTCCAGCTTGCCGACCCGCTCGTGCACGGCCGGGGCCGAGAGGCCCACCTGTCGGGCCAACTCGGCGTACGAGAGTCGGGCGTTGCCGCGCAGCAGGTCGACGAGGCTCAGGTCGATGGCATCCACAGAGAGTGACCTTAACCGCTGACACGTAACGTGCTGCCTTCGGCACCCGTTGGACTGAGCGGTGAGTCACTGTTCATAAACCGCCGGTCAGGGCAGAGGTAGCACCAGTAACATTACTAACTCCCCACTCAGTGCATTTTTCGCGTTTGGGCGGACAGGCCATGTCCCTGGTGCTGTAATTGCCATACGTCCCTCATGACGGCTCTGGGCTACGCACCAGCCGGGGGCAGTGTGTTCAGCCGGGGGCTTCGTCGACGCGAGGAGGGGGCTGTGGACACTGGAGATCGCCTGCTGACACCGGGTGAGGTCGCCGCGCTGTTTCGGGTAGACCCGAAAACTGTGACGAGATGGGCGGCGGCCGGCCGGATAGGAAGCATCCGGACTCCAGGCGGGCATCGCCGGTTTCGGGAATCCGAGGTGCGAGCCCTGCTTGAGGGGGAGGGCATGCTGGACGAGGTGGATGAGGTCGGTAAGCCCCGCAATGTGGGGCCGGCGGCATCCACGGGGCCGGGTCCGGCCAACGCCGGCATGTACTGAACTGGTGCGGACAACGCCACGCGGACCGGACACCAGTCCGGTCCGCGTCCCGCTTCGGCCGACCGCCGGGCGGCAGCACCGCGCGTTGCTGAGCAGCACAACGGTGCCGAGCGCGAGCGGACGGCCCAGCACGAGCGGGACGGCTCAGCTTCGGGCTGCGCCGAGCTGGCCGGACCACCGCCGGAACAGGGTGTGCGGGACGCCGAGCGCGTCCAGCACCTTGCCGGCCACGAAGTCGACCAACTGCTGGGCGCTGGCCGCCGCCCCGGCGCCGTAGAAGCCGGGGCTGGCCGGCAGCACCACAGCGCCCGCGTCGTGCAGGGCGATGAGGTGCTCCAGATGGCTGCGGGTCACCGGTGTCTCCCGGGGGACCAGCACCACGGGACGACGTTCCTTGAGGTTGACCTCTGCGGCGCGCTGCAACAGGTCCTTGGAGAGCCCGATCGCGATGCCCGCGCAGGCGGCCGTGCTGGCCGGGACCACCGCCATCCCGCGTACCCGGTAGGAGCCGCTACTCGGCCCGGCGGCCAGGTCGCCGGCCGGCCAGTGCCGCACATCCGCACTGGTCAGGTCCCGATCCAGCCAGGCGGCGAGGTCCTCGGCCCAGTGCCCGTCGCGGAAGGGCCGGCCGGTCTCGTCGAGCACCGTGAGTCGTGCCGCCCGGGACACGATCAGGTCCACCGGTTCGCCGGCGTCGAGTAGTCCGCCGACGACTGCCGCCGCGTACGGCGTACCGGAGGCACCGGAGACCCCGACCACCCATGGTTCCCGCATGCCCCCCAGCCTGCCTGGTCCGGCTGGCCCGCTGGTGGGCACCCCCGGGGTTGGTCCGGTCCGACATGTCGGACGGGGCACCTGCGCATCCCACCGACCTGACATGCTGCCGCTGGCGATTGCACCGACACCATGTCGCAGAGGAGGCATCGGTGACTACCGGCGAGATCCTCCGGGCACTGCGTGCCGAATGTCCGATCCCGCCCCGGCTTCCACCACCACACGTCGATCGTGTGCAGGACTGGCTGCTCGGTCTGTTGCCCGACCTTGGCCTTCCACTGGACGACGCCGCGCTGCACCGGCTGTCCCGGGGCGCATTCGCCAGGTACGCCGCGCGGCTCTACCCGACGGCGACCGAAGCCGATCTGCGGGTGCTGACCGCGCTGTTCACCTGGTTCTTCCTGGTCGACGACGCCTGCGACGGGCCGAGTCGGTTGACGCCGGAGCAGATCCGGGCGCTGCGCAACGGCACCCTGGCGCTGCTGCACGACGGCACCCGGCTGCGGCAGGCCGGGCTGACCGGCCCGCTGCGCCGACTGCTGGTGCTGGCCTGGCGGGAGCCGCGCCGCCGGATGCCGGCACGGTGGCGGCAGCGTTTCGCCGACGCGGTGGCCCGGCACCTCGACGGCACCTGGCAGGAGGCCGTCACCAAGGAGGCCGGGCGCCGTCCGAGCGTGGACGAGTACGTCGAGCTACGTCGGTCGACCTCGGCGGCGGAGGTGTCGTACCCGCTTGTGGAGTTCGTCAGCGGCCGGGCACTGCCCGACCCGGTCTACCACCACCCGCTGCTGCGTCAGATCGCCCGCACCGGCAACGACCTGCTCTCCTGGTACAACGACCTGGCGTCGCTGGAACGGGACCGGAGGACCGCCGGCGGGCACAACCTCGTCCTCGCCATCGAGGCCGAACTGGGCGTGCCGGAGGCGGAGGCGGCCGAACGGGCTGCCGAGCACTGGCGGGAGGCGATGCGCCGTTTCGTCGCGTTGCGCGCCGCGGTGCCGTCATTCGGCCCGGCGTTGGACGAGGCGGTCGCCGATCATTCCGACGGGATCGCTAACGCCGTGCGCGGAACCATCGACTGGACCTTCGAGAGCGCCCGCTACCCCGTCAGCACCAGCCCACCAGCCGCACTGCCGTAGGCCGAGCCGGACCACCCGGCCTCACTGCCGTAGGCCGAGCCGGATCACCAGGTCGAGCAGGGCGAAGAGGAACAGCGCGATGCCGACGAAGCCGTTTGCGGTGAAGAACGCCCGGTTGACCTTGCTGAGGTCGGTCGGGGTGACCACCAGGTGCTGGTAGCCGAACGCCACAGCGGTCAGCGCCAGCCCGATCCACCAGAGCCAGCCGAGACCGATCAGCGCACCGAACCAGATGAACAGCGCGAAGGTCACCACGTGCGCGACGGTGGAGGCGTGCAGCGCGAAACGCCGACCGTACCGGGCCGGCACGCTGTGCACGCCGATCTCCCGGTCGATCTCGGAGTCCTGGCAGGCGTAGATCAGGTCGAAGCCGCCGATCCACAGGCCCACTGCCGCGCCGAGCAGCCACGCCGGCCCGGAGCCGTCCAGGGTGCCGGTGACCGCCAGCCAGGCGCCGACCGGGCCGACCGCCTGGGCGATCCCGAGGATGGCGTGCGGCCAGTTGGTGAACCGCTTCGCGTAGGGGTAGACGACCAGCGGCACCACGGCGAGCGGCGCGAGCACCAGGCAGAGCGGGTTGAGCAGGGCGGCGGCGACGAGGAAGACCACAAGTGCGACGGCCGCGCCGGTCCAGGCCGTCCGCACGCTCACCGCTCCGGTGACCAGTTCCCGACCGGCGGTACGCGGATTCCGCGCGTCGATCTTGCGATCGAGGATCCGGTTGGCTGCCATCGCGAACGTCCGCGCCCCGACCATCGCCACTGTGATCAACAGCAGGTCGAGCCACCGTACCCGGCCGCCGTTGATCTGCATGGCGGTCAGCGCGGAGAGGAACGCGAACGGCAGCGCGAAGACCGAGTGCTCGACGGCGACGAGCTTCAGGAAGGACTTGGTCCGGCCCGGCTTCGCCGTCGGTGCGTCGATGACGGCCATCAGATCCCGTACTCCTTCCAGCGCTTGTCGACCAGGGCGGTGACTTCGGGGCTCATGCTCATTTCCTCCGGCCAACCGCGGGTGTAGCCCTCGGTGGGCAGCTTGCGGGTCGCGTCGACGCCAGCCTTGCCGCCCCAGAACTGCTGGTACGACGAGTGGTCGAGATGGTCCACCGGACCCTCGGTGAGCAGCAGGTCGCGGGCGTAGTCGACGTTGCCGAAGGCCCGGAAGGCGACCTCGTTGTAGTCGTGCACGTCGCAGTCCTCGTCGACGATCACGATCAGCTTGGTCAGCGACATCAGGTGCGCGCCCCAGATCGCGTTCATCACCTTCTGGGCGTGCTTCGGGTAGCGCTTGCGGATCGAGACGATCGCGCAGTTGTGGAAGACGCCCGCGGCCGGCAGGTCGTAGTCGACGATGTCCGGGATCATCAGCTTGAGCAGCGGCTGGAAGATCCGTTCGGTGGCCTTGCCGAGGCCGTGGTCCTCCTGCGGCGGCTTCGAGGTGACGATCGAGTGGTAGACCGGCTTGCGCTGCATGGTCATCGCTTCGATGTGTAGCACGGGGAACGGCTCGACCGGCGTGTAGAAGCCGGTGTGGTCGCCGAACGGCCCCTCGGGCAGCCGCTCACCCGGCTCCAGGTAGCCCTCCAGCACGATCTGCGCGTGCGCCGGCACCTGCAGCGGCACGGTGAGGCAGTCGACCATCTCCACCCGCTCGCCGCGCAGGAACCCAGCGAACAGGTACTCGTCGATGTCGCTGGGCAGCGGCGCGCTGGCCGCGTACGAGACGACCGGGTCGCAGCCGATCGCGACCGCGACCGGCAGGCGCTGCCCGAGCCGCTCGGCGACCGCGTGGTGCGCCGTGGAGTCCTTGTGGATCTGCCAGTGCATGCCCAGGGTGTTGCGGCCGTGCTGCTGGAGTCGGTACAGGCCGAGGTTGCGCTTGCCGGTCTCCGGGTGCTTGGTGTGGGTCAGCCCGTAGTTGTGGAAGATCCCGCCGTCGTCGGGCCAGACCTGCAAGCCCGGCAGCCGGCCGAGGTCGACGTCCTCACCCCGGTAGACGACCTCCTGGCAGGGGGCGGTCTTCACCTTGCGCGGCGGCAACGACTTGAGCTGCATGACCTTGCCGAGGCCCTCCCGGATGCCCGACCAGCCGACCGGCAACTCCGGCTTGATCATCGCGCCGATCCGGGCACCGATCTCGTCCAGCGAGTCGACGCCGAGCGCCATCGCCATCCGCTTCTCGGTGCCGAACAGGTTGATCGCCACCGGCATCTCGCCCCGGGTCGGACGCTCGAAGAGCAGCGCCGGGCCGCCGGCCCGCACCGTGCGGGTGACCACCTCGCTGATCTCCAGGGTCGGATCGACCGGGACGTCGATCCGGCGCAACTCCCCCGCGCGCTCCAGCGCCGCGATGAAGTCCTTGAGATCGGTGTACGGGAAGCCACGAGCCGCCATGTCGCCCAGTCTCCCGCACCGACTCCCGCAGGGCCCAAGCCGGGTGCTGTGACGCTCGCGATCGCCCGCCGTCAGCAGCGGGCGGCGGGCCTGGGCGGGGGGCCCGGGCGGGCGGCGGGCCCGGGCGGCGGGCGGCGCGTCTAGATCGACTCGGGTTCCTTGAAGTCGCGGTGTCCCGGGCTGCCAGACACCGCGACTTCAAGGAAGACGAGTCGATCAACCGGCGGGACCCGAATCTCGCGGGCATGGCGGCCGGTGGAGCGGGTAGCCGGGCAGGCGGCTGCCGGGCGGCAGAGGGCACGCGCGCGGCGTACGGCAGAGGACGCGCGCGGCGGGCGGGCGGCGGATGGAGGCGGCGATGGCTGGGGAGCGGGTTCCGGCGGGGTTCAGCGAGCAGCGGGCTCGGGTCGGTCAGATCACCATGAACTACGTTCGTGGCGGTGCCGGCCCGCCACTGGTGCTGCTGCACGGGTACCCGCAGTGCTGGCACATGTGGCGGCATCTGCTGCCCGAGTTGGGGCGCTCCTTCGACGTGGTCGCGCCCGACCTGCGCGGTTTCGGGGGCAGCGACGCCCCGGACGGCGGGTACGACAAGAAGACTGTCGCCTCCGACCTGCATGGACTACTCGACCAGCTCGGCCTGGCCAGTGACCTTCGGCTGGTCGGGCACGACCTGGGGACCATGGTGGCGTACGCGTACGCCGCCGCCCATCCGCAGCGGGTGAGTCGGCTGGTGCTCAGCGAGGCGCCGATCCCCGACGAGAGCATCTACACGTTCCCCGCGCTCACCTCGGCCGGGCCCGGGGTGTGGAACTTCGGCTACTTCTCCATCGGCAACGGGCTTCCGGAGGCGTTGGTCGACGGGCGGGAGTCACTCTGGGTGGACCGGTTCACCGACGCGCTGATGGTGCGCAAGGGCAGCATCGCCGCGCCCGACGTCGAGGAGTTCGCCAGCCATCTGCGCGACCCGGCGCATCTGCGGGCCAGCTTCGCCTACTTCCGGGCGTTCGAGCAGGACATCGCCGACAACGCGGCGTACCGGGGCACGAAGCTGACCATGCCGGTGCTGGCCGTCGGCGCGGCGGCCAGCCTCGGCGGGCAGGTCGCCGAGCAGGTTCGCCGGTACGCCGACACGGTCCGCGGCGAGGTGATCGGGGACTGCGGGCACTGGCTGTACGAGGAGCGTCCGGACGAGATGCTCGCCCTGCTGCGCGACTTCCTCGGGGCGTCCTGAGCAGCGGGGCGGCCTGAGCGACGGTCGGTGACGTGTCCGAGTCTGCGCGCCGGAGACACCGACCCGGCCACGCTGGTCAAGCCGCGGGCGTCCAGGCGTGGGCGGCCAGCGGTGGGTCGAGCGGCGCCCGGGTGAGCCGGTTGGCGAAGGTGGACATTGTGTACGCGCCGACGCCGAGCACCACGTCCAGCGCGTGCCGGGGCTGGTAGCCGGCGGTCAGGAAGGCGTCCAACTCGTCGTCGGGCACTGCGCCTCGGTGGTCGAGCACGGCCAGCGTGAAGCGGCGCAGCGCCTCCAGTCGCGGCTCGGGCAGCGCCGAGCCGGCGCGTAGTGCGGTGATCAGTTCGGCGGTCGCGCCGAGTTGGGTGAGCTTGCCGGTGTGCAGGGCGACGCAAAAATGGCATTCGTGACTGGTGGAGATCGCCAGGATGACCACCTCCCGTTCCAGCGGGGCGAGGTCGGTCTGCTCGAAGCCCGCGCTGGCGGTGAGGAAGCCGGTGAGCAACTGCGGCGAGTCGGCTATCAGCGCCACCGCGCTGGGCAGCCAACCGAACCGGCCGCGTACGCCCTCGATGGCTCGTCGGGCGGCGGCGGGCGCGGTCTCGGCGGTGTGAGCGGTGAAGACGGGCATGGCTGCCTACTTTCCGGAGTTCGGATCGCGTGACGTAAGATAGTCAACGTGGTTGACGAAATAGTAAACGTGGTTGTCGAACATGGCAACCCCTGATCCCGCGCGGCCCGGCTTCGCGCTGCCGCTGCTGCTGCTGGCCGGCTTCCGGACGCTGATCGACGACCTGCACGCCGAGCTGGCCCGGGAGGGGCATCCGGAGCTGCGACCGCTGCACGGGTTCGTGCTCCAGGCCGTCGGCGCGGACGGCACCACCGCCACCGAGCTGGGTCAGCGACTGGGCATCTCCAAACAGGCCGCCGGCAAGACCGTCGACCGGTTGGTGGCCGTCGGCTACCTGGAGCGGGTCGACGACCCCACCGACGCCCGACGGCGGCTGGTCCGGGTGACAGCGCGCGGCGCCGACGGGCTACGCCGCTCGGCCGAGATCTTCGACCGGCTGCGTGCACAGTGGGCGGACACGCTCGGCCCGGATCGGGTCACCGCGATGGAAGACGACCTCGGCACCATGGCCTCGGCCAACTGGTTCCGACTCGACGTGCCCGGCTGGTTCGGCGGCTGATCGCGCCTGCCGGGCAGCTCATCGCGCCTGCCGGGCAGCTCATCGCGGCTGCCGGGCAGCTCATCGCGGCTGCCGGGCAGCTCATCGCGGCTGCCGGGCAGCTCATCGCGGCTGCCGGGCAGCTCATCGCGGCTGCCGGGCAGCTCATCGCGGCTGCCGGCGGCTGATCGCGCCTGCCGGCCGGCTGGTTCGGTGGACGGCGGCTGATTCGGTGGACGGTCAGTGGGTGCGGGCCAGCTCGACGAAGGCCCGCCACGAGGCCGGGGTGAAGGTGAGCAGGTCGCCGTCGCGGTCCTTGGAATCGCGGACGTGCACCCGGCCGGGCAGGTTGTCGGCGACCTCGACGCACGCGCCAGCGTCATTGCCGCTCCGGGTGGACTTGTGCCAGCGGGCTCCGGTCAGATCCATGGCTTCACGATCTCCTCGAGCAGGTCGATCGACTGCTGCCGGGGCAGCGCGTCACTGCGCAGACTCTCCCACCTTCCGAGCAGCGTCGCCACCTCGTTGATGTCGTCCACGGCGGTGCCACCGGTCTGGTTGTCGAGGAAGCCGAGCCAACTGCCGTCGGCGGTGCGGCCGAGGATGAACGGCCCGAAGAGGCCGGCGTGCAGGCCCACACCCTGCGGCAGCACGTGCACCCTGATGTGCGGGCGGCGGGCGCACGCCACCAGGTGCCGCAGTTGCTCGGCCAGCACCCCGGCACAGCCCTCCGCGAAGCGCTGCAACGCGGCCTCGTCGATCACGGCGGTGAGCTGCGGCGGGTGCTCCCTGTCGAGGATCGTCTGCCGCTCCAACCGGGCCGCCACCAACTCCTCCACCCGGTCGGCGGTCAGCCCCAGGTCGAGCCGGAACACCGCCCGGGCGTAGTCGGCGGTCTGCAACAGCCCGGGGATCATCGTCGCGCCGAAGCAACGCAGTTGGGTGGCGACCCGCTCGACCTCCAGCCAGGGGCGGAACCAGACCGGCTCGCCGTCACGCCGACCCAGCTCCCGCAGTGAGACCAGCAGGCCGCCGGTGTCGAGCACCTCGTCGGCCCGGATCAGGTACGCCTCGTTGGGCGCCGCCTGCCCCAGCTCGACGGCCGACACCATTGACGGCGAGTAGTGCGCGCGTTTGCCGTACTCCTCCTGAGTCAGCCCGGCCGCGAGCCGGGACCGCCGGAGCTGCTCCCGGATCAGCGCCGCCGTGGACACCACTGTGGTCACTGCACCCACCTTCCGCCGCGATCGTCGGGTCGCACGACCCACCTGCCGCACGGTAGCGAGCACTCGACGCTGCGTCACCCCATGACGCGCATGTCGCGGTAACGCGAGCTGCGACCCCGGCTAGCCGTCTGCCACCACAAGATCCACTCGGGTTTCAGGAAGTCGCGACATCGCACGGCGCAGGACACCCCCACTTCCTGAAAACTGAGTGGATCAAACGGCCGACCGGGTCCGGTTTCGACGACGATCGCGACCTGGTCGACCGATCGAAAACTGTCGCAGGCGATCTCTAAGATCATGGATGCCGATCGGGTCGGGGTGCGGCAGACCCGGCTTCTTCCGATCGGCTCATCCCTCAGCAAGGAGATCAATGAGATCTGTGCACGTTGCGCGTGGCAGGCTCTTGCGCGGCCTGACCGCTCTGGTCGTGGGCACCGCGGGGGTCGCCGTTGCGGCTGGCCCGGCCACGGCCCAGGACGACCCCGGCTGGGTCAGCGGATGGCTCGATGACGTCACCGTCGGCGGCCCCGGCGCTCCCGGCCGCACTGTGCCACTGACCCTGACCAGCACCGGTGCCAGCCAGCCCCGGGTGACCATCGACCTGACCGGCCTGACGGGCGTGGCCACCGCCGCCTTCCCCGACTACTGCGTAACCCAGGGCACCTCGGTGACCTGCCCGATGCCTCCGACCGCCATCGACGAGTTCGGCACGCTCACCGGCACCGTGCCGGTGGTGTTCCGGGCCGCGCCCGGCGCTGTCGACGGCGCGACCGGCACCCTCGACTACACGGCGCTCGGCGAGCAGACCGAGGCGTACACCCAGCAGGCGACTGTCACCGTGCGGTCCGGGCCCAACCTGCTCGACATGGTCGATCAGACCGTGACCGGCGTGGACGTGGGCGACACGCTTCCCGTCCCGGTGGCCGTGGTCAACGCCGGCGACCAGCCGGCCGTGGACCTGCGGCTCACCATGCGCTTCCCGGTGGGCCTCGTGCCCGCCAGCTACCGTAACTGCCGGTACGGCACCGACCGGGTGCTCGCCACAGTGGTCGTCTGCACCGTGCGGGGCACGTTCGCGCCCGGCCAGCGGCACGAGCTGCGGGATGGGCTGGCCACCACGGTCGGCCCGGCGACGCTCGGCAGCAAGCGGATCACCCAGGTCGTGCAGGCCCTGGCCAGCGCCGGCCCGCTCCCGAGTGGGGTGAAACTCAAGAGCCGCGACGCCGACCAGGCGCTACGGCTACGGGCGGTGGGCGCACCGCTCGACGTGCTGCCGACCGAGGCGACCCGGGCCGAAGGCCAGACCTACCTGCGGGGCGTGCACGGCACCTTCGACATCGTCGCGAAGGGCGCGGCCGTCACCGCAGCCGTCGGTGACACCGTGCGGGTCACAGTGGGCCTGCGCAACAAGGGTCCGGGCGTGCCAGACGGCAGCCTCTCCGGCGAGGGCGTCGGGGCCTTCGCCTTCGTCCCGCCCGCCGGGGTCACCGTGCTGGCCGCTCCATCCGATTGCTGGCTGAACGGCGACGAGGAGGAGACCGAGACCGTCCCGGCAACCTGGTACTGCAACGGGCCGGGGTCGGTCTTCCCGGCCGGCACGGCCCACAAGGTCGGGTTCGACCTGCGGATCGACAGCCTCTCCGGGGTCCCCGGCGAGGTCCAGCCGTTCCAGCGCTACCCCCGGGTGGACGACAACCCGAACAACGACGTCGCCCCGGTGACCGTGAGCTGATCACTGCCGCCTGAACGACGCGGGCCGGTCACGGATGATCCGTGACCGGCCCGCACCGGGCAGCCAGGGTCAGCGAGGACCCGGCGGACGGTCAGCGGGTGCCGGGGGTTGACGGTTGTCACCGCGAGATCCACTCGGGCTTCATGAAATCGCGGTATCCCAGGCGGCAGGACACCCCGACTTCACGAAAGTCGAGTGGATCAACGGCGACCGGGCGCGGGCCGCTGCCGCATCACCGACCAGGGTCGGGTCAAGACCGGCGGGCACATCTCACCGTGGCTGGCCGAACGGCGGGACGCAGGAGCAGAGTGGATCCATGTCGGATGCGTACGTCGTCGGCGACCCGGACGGGTTGTCACCCCTACAGGTCGAGCTTCGCGACGCCATCGCCCGTGAGCTGCACGCCCAACTGGCGTTGCGCGGCGAGCGGATCGAGCTGGCCGACCTACCGGAGGTGTCCTACCAGGTGACGATCCAGGTCGAGCGGGCCATCCGGGCCCGGCTGCCCACGCCGTAGACGCGGGCCCCGCGAGGTCCAGCCGTCCTGAGCGCCCACCCCCGGGTGGACGACGACCCGGACAACGACACCGCCCCGGTCACGGTGAGCTGACCGAGGCCGACAGAACGACGCGGGCCGGTCACGGACGAATTCCGTGGCCGGCCCGCGGTTCATCGAACAGGTCAGTCCAGCCCGCCGTACGAGTGCAGGCCGGTGAAGAAGATGTTCACGCCGAACAGGTTCATCAGCATGGTGAGGAAGCCGAGCACCGCGATCCAGGTGGCCACGTTGCGCTTGACGCTGGGCGTCGCGCGGGCGTGCAGGTAGCCGGCGTACACCACCCAGGAGATGAACGCCCAGGTCTCCTTCGGGTCCCAGCCCCACGGCCGGCCCCAGGCCGCCTCGGCCCAGATGGCACCGGCGATCACCGCGAAGGTGAAGATCGGGAAGGCGAAGGCGTGCAGCGCGAAGGTCAGCCGCTCCAGGCCGGCCGCGCCGGGCAGCCGCTTGGCCAGTGTGTACGGGAAGCTGCGCTTGCCCTGCTCGTACCCGTTGCGCATCAGGAAGCCGACCGCCGGCACCACGCCGAGCAGGAAGATGCCGGACGCGAAGACGATCGTCGAGACGTGGATGATGAACCAGTACGAGTTCAGCGCCGGCACCAGCGGCACGATCGGCACGTACAGCACCAGCTCGGCGGTGGCGACCAGCAGCACCATCACCAGGGTGAGGAAGAGCCCGAGCTTGCGCAGCGACTGTCGCTTCCAGAGCACCACCAGCCAGGCGGCCACCCCGATGAACGTCACAGTGAGCACGAACTCGTACATGTTGCCCCAGGGCATCCGGTCCGCAGCGAGCCCACGGGTCACCAGCGCCGCCAGGTGCAGCGCGGCGGCGACAGCCGTGGCACCCACCCCGATCAGGCCCGCGAGCCGTGCCCGCCCGGCGGAACGGTCGACCGTGGGCGGCGACGGGACCGGCGCGGGCGGCGTCGGGACGACACCGCCACCGGCACCGACCAACTCGCGCACCGGAGCCGCCGTGGCGACCCGGGTACGCACGTTGCCCAGCGCGTACTCGACGGCGTGGCCGATCATCGCGATCAGGTACGCCAGGATCGCGAATGTCACCAGATTGTCGGAGAGTGCGGACATCACTCGGCTCCTTCTCGCACGCCGGCCCGGTCAGCGGAGTCAGCGCCAGCACCAGCCCGTTCGGCACCGCTGACGGCGGCGACCAGCTGGGTGAACTCGTCGGCGAACCCTGGATAGTCGGTACGCGGCAACCCGCCGACCTCCATCAAGCTACTACCGCTCGTCGGAGATCCTTCCCCGGGGTCGGCCGGCACCACCCGGAAGAACACCCGGCGGCGTTTCCCGAACAGCGAACCCATCAACCCGACCAGCAGGACGCCGCAGCTGACAAGCAGCATCGTCGAGCCCGGATCGTGCCGGATGGAGAGGGTGACGTACCGCTCGGTGCCCAGGAACTCGACTGTCGTGCCGTCGTCCAGCTTCCAGGTCTCGCCCTTGCGGAGCAGTTTGGTGCCGACCTCCTTGACCTTGCCGGCCCGCACCTGCCGCTGGTCGAGCTGGTAGACCGAGCCGGGGATACCGGCGTCCAGGCCGAGGTTGCCCCGATAGGCGACCAGGTTCAGCGCCGGGTTGCGCTCGGTCGGGTACTGCGAGCGGACGAACGGCGCCTGCTCGGGTGCCGTGGGCAGGTAGATGCCGGTGAACGCCATCTGCAGATCCGGTGCGCGCTGACCGGTCGCCGGGTCGACGTTCGCGTCCGGGAAGGCCGCCAACCCTTCGCTGGTCAGGCCCATGTCGCCGGTGGTCAGGAACGGTTCGTCACTGATCTGGCTGTTGCCGAACCGGTCGGTGTAGCGGATCACCGGGGCGTACCCGTGGCCGAGCAGGTAGACGCTCGCGTCGTTGAGGCGCAGCGGCGAGTTCACCGAGAAGTCGGCGCTGCGGGTCGGCTCGTCCGGGCCGTCGACTGTGACAGTGGCGTTGAAGAACTCCGGTTGGCCGGACGCCAGGAACCGGGCCTCGAAGTCGTCCAGCCGCAGGCAGAAGCCGGGCAGGTCGGCGCTGTCCACCTGGGGGCCGAGCTTCGCCTCGGCGTACTGCTGGCGGGTGTTGCAGAACGCGTTGTCAGCGCCGGCCACCAGCAGCCGGTTGCCGCTCCAGCCGTACCAGGAGCCGAGCGCCACCCCGATCAGCACAGCGATCAGCGAGGTGTGGAACAGCAGGTTGCCGGTCTCCTTGAGGTAGCCCTTCTCGGCGGAGACCTCGCCGCCGCGCACCTCGACACGCCAGCGGCGCTTGCGCAGCGCCTCCGCGATGGCCGCCGCCCCACCGGGCGGGGCGGGCAGCACTGTGTGCTGCGGCAGCCGGGCCATCCGCTTCGGCGCGGCCGGCGGACGCGAGCGCAGCGTGCGGATGTGGTCACGCAGCCGGGGAGTGATGCAGCCGATCAGGGAAGTGAACAGCAGCAGGTAGATCGCGGAGAACCAGACCGACCCGAAGACCTCGAACGCGCCGATCCGGTCCAGCCGGGGGGCCCAGTCCGGGTGGTCGACGAAGTACTCGTTGACCTTCTCCGGGCTGATCCCGCGCTGCGGCAGCACCGAGCCGGGGATGGCGGCGATCGCGAGCAGGAAGAGCAGAATCAGCGCCGTACGCATGCTGGTGAGCTGCCGCCACGAGTTGCGCAGCAGGGCCAGCAGCCGGTTCGGCCGGCGGCGTGGCGCGGGCGCCACGGTCTCCGGTCGGTCGTCGACGACAGTCATCAGATGCTCACCTCGCCCACCCCGACGGTGGTCTGCAGCCAGATCACGAAGCTCTGCCATCCGCCGGTGACCAGGGCCAGACCGATCAGGATGAGCAGGGCGCCACCGACCCGGGTGACCCAGCGGCTGTTGCGCCGAACGGCGCGGAAGACCCCGAGCACGCGTTCGAAGCCCAGCCCGAAGACGATGAACGGTATCCCCAACCCGAGGCAGTACGCCACGGCGAGCACCACGGCTCGGTCGCTCTGGCCGCTGGCGGTGGCCATGCCCATCACCGCGCCGAGCGTGGGGCCGGTGCAGGGCACCCAACTGAGCGCGAAGACCGCCCCGAAGACCGGTGCGCCGAGCAGACCGGCCGACGGCAACCGGGAGATCCGGAACTCCCGTTGCAGGGCCGGGATCATCCCGAGGTAGCTCAACCCCGCCACGATGATCAGCACGCCGACGCCGATCTGCAACTCGCGCTTGTAGTCGAAGAACACCCGGCCGATGCTGGCGAAGAGGATCGCGGTGGCCACGAAGACGACTGTGAAGCCGCCGATGAAGAGCAGCGTCCCGGCGAGTACCCGACCCTTGACCGCGCCGACCCGCGCGACCCGCTCCTTGACGGCGACACCCCCGCCGGCCGGCGCGGGATCGGCCTCCGGCCGCCGGCCCTCCAGGTCGGCGCCGGCCAGACCTGTCACGTACGACAGGTAACCGGGGACGAGTGGAAGCACGCACGGGGAGAGGAAACTGACCAGGCCGGCGAGCGCCGCCGCGCCGATGGCTAGCAGCAGCGGCCCGCGGAGGGCCAGTTGCTCGAAGGTCTCCCCCATCAGTTCGGGGCCGGCTTCTCGGCGGCGACCCGTTCGACGATCGGCAGCAGCTCGTCCTTCGTCACAGCGCGACGGATCACCACAGCGATCCGGCCGTCGCGGTCGAGGACCACAGTCGCCGGTGTCGAATTGGGCGGGATGTCGAAGTTCAGCGCCTGGCGGCTGGAGGGGTCGAAGATGCTCGGGTAGGTGGCCCGCCCCTGCTCGAAGGCGATCGCCTTGTCCTTGCTGTCCTGCACGTTGACCCCGAGGAAGGTCACCCCGGACGCCTTGGTGGCCTGGTAGGTGTCCTCCAGGTCGTCGGCCTCCGCACGGCAGGGAGCGCACCAGGAACCCCAGAAGTTGACCACCACCACCTGGCCGCGCGCCTGGGAGACGTCGTACTGGCCGCCGGTGAGCAGTTCGCCGATCACCTTGGGGGTCTTCGACCGCTGGTCCGGCGCACAGGTGATCGTGAGGCCATCACTTGTGCAGTCCTTTTCCCCGCCGCCCCCGGACGTGCAGCCGACCAACGCCACCGCGGCGACGGTGGCGAGCAGACCGGCGGTCCACCTCCGGGCGTTCATCAGGCCCCCTTGGCCGTCCGGGCGGTCGCGGAGAGAGCGATCAGGTGCGCGGCCGGCTCGCTGTAGCCGATGCCCGCCACCTTCGCGCCGTCGAAGTGGAACGAGGTGAGACTCGCCAGCCCGCACTGCCGCTTGCGCGGGTCGTGCCAGAGCCGCTTGCGCTCGACGTAACGACGCAACGTCCAGATCGGGAGCTGGTGCGACACCAGCACCGCCTCGCGTCCCTCGGCGGCGACCCGGGCGGCGTGCACGGCAGCGAACATCCGCTCCGCGATCACCCGGTACGCCTCACCCCAGGACGGGGTCACCGGGTCGCGCAGCACCCACCAGTTGCGCGGGTCGCGGAACGACCCGTCACCCGGGGAGACCTTCTTGCCCTCGAACCAGTTGGCGCTCTCGATCAGCCGCTCGTCCACCCCCACCGGCAGCCCGAACTGGGCGGCGATCGGCTCGGCGGTCTGCTGGGCGCGCTCCAGCGGGCTGGCCACCACGTGCACGATCTCCCGCTCGGCCAGGCCCTGCGCGGCGGCCTTGGCCATCTGCACACCCAGCTCGGAGAGGCGGAACCCGGGCAGCCGGCCGTAGAGGATCTGGTCGGGGTTGTACACCTCGCCGTGCCGAAGCACGTGGACCACCGTCTTGCTCACGATCTTCTACCCCCCGTGACCGGCCGCTGCCGCCGCGTTCGCCGCCGTGGGCAGCGCGTCGGCGATGTGTTCCAGAGCGGCGTCGTCGAGCGCCGCCGACACGAACCACGACTCGAACGCGCTTGGCGGCAGGTAGACGCCAGCGGCGAGCATCGCGTGGAAGAACGCCTTGAACGCCGGCACCTGCTGGGTGCGCGCGCTGTCGTAGTCGACCACGTCGGCGTCGGTGAAGAAGACCGAGAACATGCTGCCCGCGTACGACAGTCGGTGTGGGACCCCGGCGGCGGCCAACGCGTCGGACGCCAGCTTGCCCACGACGGCGGCCGTCTCGTCGAGGCGCTGGTACAACGCGTCGTCGGCGAGCCGCAGGGTCGCCAGGCCGGCGGCGCAGGCCAGCGGGTTACCGGAGAGGGTGCCGGCCTGGTAGACCGGGCCGGCCGGCGCGAGACGCGCCATGATGTCCGCGCGCCCGCCGAACGCCGCGGCGGGCAGGCCACCCCCCATGACCTTGCCGTACGTCCACAGATCGGCGTCGGAGGCGTCGAGGCCGTGCCACCCGGCGCGGGAGACCCGGAACCCGGTCATCACCTCGTCCACCACCAGCAGTGCGCCGTGTGCGTGCGCGATCCGGGCGAGCTGCTGGTTGAAGCCGTCGCGGGGGGCCACCACGCCCATGTTGCCGGCGGCGGCCTCGGTGATCACCGCGGCGATGTGCGGGCCCTCGGCGGCGAATGCCTCCTCGACGGCCCGGATGTCGTTGTACGGAAGCACTATCGTCTCGCTGGCCGCCGCGCCGGTCACGCCGGGCGAGTCGGGCAGGCCCAGGGTGGCCACGCCGGAGCCGGCGGCGGCGAGCAACGCGTCGACGTGGCCGTGGTAGCAGCCGGCGAACTTGATGATCTTCGAGCGGCCGGTGAAGCCACGGGCCAGCCGGATCGCCGACATGGTCGCCTCGGTGCCGGAGTTGACCAGGCGGACCTGCTCGACCGGGGTCCGGGCGACGATCTCGTCGGCCAGCTCCACCTCACCGGGGGTGGGAGTGCCGAAGCTGGTGCCCCGGGCGGCGGCGGCCTGGACAGCCTCCACCACCTCCGGGTGGGCGTGCCCGAGGATCAACGGACCCCAGGAGCAGACCAGATCGACGTAGCGGCGACCGTCGGCGTCGTACAGCCACGGGCCCTCACCACGGACCATGAAACGCGGGGTGCCGCCGACCGCCTGGAAGGCGCGCACAGGGGAGTTCACCCCGCCCGGCACGATGGCGCGGGCGCGGTCGAACAGGGCCTCGGAGGCCGGCGCGTCGGCTGGGTAGCGGCCGGATCCGGCAGGAAAGATGTCGGTCACGATGCCGCCATTGTGACAGCGCCGGACGGTCAACCAGCAGCCACCCCGTGGCGGGGTTACCCGGCTCACCTGCAACCCGCGTCGGTCAACAGCGCCGACACGGGGCTCGTGGCCTGGACGGCGACGGCTCGCGGCCTCGACAGGCCAGGTCGGTCGGATCGCGCTAGGCTGACCGGGTGGATCGTGCCGAACTGTCCATCACGCTACACCGGACGGGCGACGAAGCAGTCTTGCGCCTGGCCGGTGAGATCGACATGCTCACGGCGGCCCAGCTCTCCACCGTCGTCAACGAGGTGCTGGCCGACCCACCCCCGCGGATCGTGCTCGACCTCGGCGGCGTCACCTTCTGCGACTCGCAGGGCCTGGGCACCCTTGTCGTGCTCAGCCGCAAGGCCAGCCACGCGCAGAGCCTGCTGATGCTGACGCACGTGGGCGACTTCCTGATCCGCGTGCTGGACATCACCGGCCTGCGCAGCGCCCTGATGATCCGCAACGACCAGCCCACCGGCTGAGCCGCCCCGCCGCCGTCAGGCGGTGTTGCCCCAACGGGCCTGTTCGAGCAGCCGTACCGCCCGGTCGCGGACCTCGGGGTCGTCCGAGCGGAGCTGCGCGGTCGCCTCGTCGACCGCGTCGGTGAGCCGCCGCCACTGCGTGTCGCGCTCCCGGACCAGATCCGACTGGGTGGCGAGCTGCCGGGTCTTCACCCACAGCTCGACGAAGACCGACACCTTGGCCCGGAGCACCCACGGATCGAACGGCTTGGTGAGGTAGTCCACCGCGCCCACCTGGTAACCCCGAAGGGCGAGCTGGGCGTCCCGGTCGGCGGCGGTGAGGAAGATGATCGGCACGTGCCGGGTCCGCTCGCGGCGCTTGATGTGACTCGCCGTCTCGAAGCCGTCCATGTCCGGCATCTGCGCGTCCAACAGGATCACCGCGAAGTCGTCCACCAGCAACTGCTTCAGCGCCGCCTCGCCGCTCTCCACCGCCACCGACTGGACCGGCAACCCCTGGAGGATCGCCTCCAGGGCTGTCAGGTTCTGCCGCCGGTCGTCCACGAGCAGCGCTTTGGCCATCTGGGTCACGAAGTCTCCTCGGTCCGGCTGCCGTTGATCCAGGACGACATCAGTTCGATCAGGTCGTCCAGGTCGACCGGCTTGGTGATGTAGTCGCTGCCCCCGGCAGCGAGGGCCGACTCACGGTCACCCGGCATCGCCTTCGCGGTCAGGAAGACCACCGGAAGGTCGGCGAACCGGTGGTTGCGGCGAATCTGGCGGGTGGTCTCGTAACCATCCTGGTCGGGCATCATGGCGTCCATCAGCACGATGTCCACCTCCGGATGCTCGGCCAGCAGACGGACACCGTCCGCCCCGTTGTCCGAGTACAGCACGGTCATCCCGTGCAGCTCCAACGCGCTGGTCAAGGCGAAGACGTTGCGGACGTCGTCATCCACGATCAGCACCGTGGCGCCGTCCAGTTGACGGGTGGCCGGTGCCTCCGGGCGTTCCGGCAACAGTTCCAGCGGCGGCATCAGCAGCGACGACGGCAGCCCGGCGCGCTGCGGCGACGGAGTCTGCGGCACGACCACCGCGTCCGGGGCCAGCACCTGCGGTACGAACAGGGTGAAGGTCGAGCCCTGACCGGGCGCGGACGAGACGGTGATGGTGCCGCCGATCAGTCGGGCCAGATCGCGGCTGATCGACAGGCCCAGGCCGGTGCCGCCGTACCGGCGACTGGTAGTGCCGTCGGCCTGCTGGAACGCCTCGAAGATGATCGACAGCTTGTCGTCGGAGATGCCGATCCCGGTGTCGATCACGGTGAACGCGATCACCTGCTGGGCGTTCGTCAGCGCCGGCACGTCGAAGACCGCGTTCTCCGCGGCCGGGGCGATCCGCAACGTCACGGCACCGTTGTCGGTGAACTTCACAGCGTTGGAGAGCAGGTTGCGCAGGATCTGCTGCAACCGCTGCGCGTCGGTCACCAACGCCGGCGGCAGATCCTTGCTGACCCGTACCTGGAAGTCCAGGTTCTTCTCCTCGGCCTGCGGCGCGAACGCCTGCTCCACGTAGCCGCGCAGCTCGGTGAAGCGGATCTCGGTCGGCTCGACGTCCATCCGGCCCGCCTCGATCTTGGACAGGTCGAGGATGTCGTCGATCAGTCGCAGCAGGTCGGAGCCGGACCCGTGGATGGTCCGGGCGAACTCGATCTGCTTCGGGCTGAGGTTCTGCTCCGAGTTCTCAGCCAGCAGACGGGCCAGCAGCAGCAACGAGTTCAGCGGGGTCCGCAGCTCGTGGCTCATGTTGGCCAGGAACTCCGACTTGTACGCCGACGCCCGGGTCAGCTGCTGCGCCTTCTCCTCCAGGCCCAGCCGGGCCAGCTCGATCTCCCGGTTCTTCGTCTCGATGTTGCCCTTCTGCTCGGACAGCAGAGTGGCCTTCTCCTCCAGCTCGGCGTTGGTGCGCTGCAACTCCGCCGACTGCTCCTGCATCTCGTGGGCCAGCCGCTGCGACTGGGCCAGCAGCTCCTCCGTACGCCGGTTGGCCTGGATGGTGTTGACGGCGATGCCGATGGTGAGCACCAACCGCTCCAGGAACGACAGGTGCAGTTCGGAGAAGGCCGACACACTGGCGAACTCGATCACCCCGAGCAGCTCGCCCTCGAACAGGACGGGGAGCACCACCAGGTCGGACGGGGGTGTCTCGGCCAGGCCGGACCGCAGGGTGAGCCGACTGTTCGGGGAGGCGCTGACCCGGATCGTGCGACGGGAGAGCGCTGTCTGCCCGACCAGCCCCTCACCCGGCCCGAAGGTGACGTCGTGCCCCCGCGCCACGTACCCGTACGAGGAGGTCAGCCGCAGCCGCATGCTGCCGTCTGTGTCGTCGGCCAGGAAGAAGGCGCCGAGCTGGGCGTCGACCAGCGGAGTCACCTCCGTCATGATCATGCGGCAGACCTCGCCGAGGTCGCGCTGGCCCTGCAAAAGGCCGCCGATCCGGGCGAGGTTGGAGTCCAGCCAGCCCTGCTCGGCGTTCTTCTTTGTCGTCTCCCGAAGGGTGACGATCATCTGGTTGATGTTGTCCTTCAGCTCGGCGACCTCGCCCTGCGCCTTGACAGCGATCCGCTGGGTCAGGTCGCCCCGGGTCACCGAGGTGGACACCTGGGCGATGGCCCGCAACTGCGTGGTCAGCGTCGAGGCGAGCTGGTTGACGTTCTCGGTGAGGTCGCGCCAGGTGCCGGAGACGCCCTTCACCTGCGCCTGACCGCCGAGCTTGCCCTCGATACCGACCTCGCGCGCGACCCGGGTCACCTCGTCGGCGAACGACGACAGCTGGTCGACCATCGTGTTGACAGTCGACTTCAGCTCCAGGATCTCGCCCTGGGCGTCCACGGTGATCTTCTGCGACAGGTCACCCTTCGCCACGGCGGTGGTCACCGAGGCGATGTTGCGGACCTGGCTGGTCAGGTTGGACGCCATCGAGTTCACGTTGTCGGTGAGGTCCCGCCAGGTGCCGGAGACCCCCTTCACCTGCGCCTGACCGCCGAGCTTGCCCTCGGTGCCCACCTCACGCGCGACCCGGGTCACCTCGTCGGCGAACGACGACAACTGGTCGACCATCGTGTTGACAGTCGACTTCAACTCCAGGATCTCGCCCCGCGCGTCCACGGTGATCTTCTGCGACAGGTCACCCTTCGCCACAGCGGTGGAGACCTGGGCGATGTTGCGCACCTGGGCGGTCAGGTTGGACGCCATCGAGTTCACGTTGTCGGTGAGGTCCCGCCAGGTGCCGGCGACCCCGCGCACCTGGGCCTGACCGCCCAACTTGCCCTCGGTGCCCACCTCACGCGCGACCCGGGTCACCTCGTCGGCGAACGACGACAACTGGTCCACCATCGTGTTGACAGTCGACTTCAACTCCAGGATCTCGCCCCGCGCGTCCACCGTGATCTTCTGCGACAGGTCACCCTTCGCCACAGCGGTGGTCACCGAGGCGATGTTGCGGACCTGGCTGGTCAGGTTCGACGCCATCGAGTTCACGTTGTCGGTCAGGTCCCGCCAGGTGCCCGAGACACCCTTCACCTGCGCCTGACCGCCCAGGTTGCCCTCGGTGCCCACCTCACGGGCCACCCGGGTCACCTCGTCGGCGAACGACGACAACTGGTCGACCATCGTGTTGACGGTGTTCTTCAGCTCCAGGATCTCGCCCTGGGCGTCCACCGTGATCTTCTGCGACAGGTCACCCTTCGCCACGGCGGTGGAGACCTGAGAGATGTTGCGGACCTGGCTGGTCAGGTTGCCGGCCAACTGGTTGACGTTCTCGGTGAGGTCCCGCCAGGTGCCGGAGACGCCGCGCACCTGGGCCTGACCGCCCAACTTGCCCTCGATGCCCACCTCACGCGCGACCCGGGTCACCTCGTCCGCGAACGACGACAACTGGTCCACCATCGTGTTGACGGTGTCCTTCAGCTCCAGGATCTCGCCCTGCGCCGCCACCGTGATCTTCTGCGACAGGTCGCCGCGCGCCACAGCAGTGGAGACCTGGGCGATGTTACGGACCTGGGCGGTCAGGTTCGACGCCATCGAGTTGACGCTGTCGGTCAGGTCCTTCCAGGTGCCTGCCACGTTCGGCACCTCGGCCTGGCCGCCCAACTTGCCCTCGGTGCCGACCTCACGGGCCACCCGGGTCACCTGCTCGGCGAAGAGCCGCAGCGTGTCGGTGAGGTAGTTCATCGTGGCGGCCAGCTCGGCCACCTCACCACGGGCGCTGACCGTGATCTTCTGCGACAGGTCACCCTTGGCCACCGCCGTCGCCACCTGCGAGATCGACCGCACCTGGCCGGTCAGGTTCGACGCCATGGTGTTCACCGAGTCGGTGAGGTCCTTCCAGGTGCCGGCGACGCCCCGCACGTCGGCCTGGCCACCCAACTTGCCCTCGGTGCCCACCTCACGGGCCACCCGGGTCACCTCGTTGGAGAACGACGACAGCTGGTCCACCATCGTGTTCACGGTGCGCCCGATGCGCAGGTACTCACCGCGCAGCGGCCGACCGTCGATCTCCAACGCCATGTGCTGGGACAGGTCACCGTCGGCGACCGCCACGATCACCCGGGCGATCTCGGTGGTCGGTCGACCCAGGTCGTCGATCAGCGAGTTGATCGCCCGCTGCCCCTCCGCCCACGAGCCGTCCAACCCCTCGTCGTCGAGCCGCTCGGTGAGCCGGCCGTCGCGACCGACGATTCGGCTGATCCGCCGCAGGTCCAGGTACTGCCGCTCCTGGAGCGAGACCACCTCGTTGAAGGCGTCCGCCACCTCACCGGCCGCGCCGGCCCGGCGGGGGAGCCGGACCTTCAGGTCACCGCGCCCGATCCGTCGCAGTGCCTCGGCCAACTCACCGAGGAGCGCCTCGTGGTCGGACGCGGACGGATCCGCCACCGACTGCTTCGACGTGGTCATCATTCCTCGCTCAACTCGGGGGGCGCCGGTCCGTGCGGGCACACCGGCACCCCATATTGTGCCCGCGCGCGCCGTGGTGCCAGGGTGCGCGACCCGCCAGGTGGCATCGATCGCCCGCCGACCCGCCCGATCAGGGTCGAGCCGGCACGGCGCGCCGCAAACCTCGCCCGGCTCCCGGACCGTTCGTTTCGACGCGTCGACCAGCCCCCTGCCGCCGGTGCCGCTGACCGACGCGACAGCCCGCGATCGGTGATCGGCTTGGCACCCGGCAGGGGGACGGTGGAGGATACGGGGGTGTCAGCCGAGGCGGGGCCCGCGACGGCCGGGGCCCGGGACGGGGCCGTCCGGCGTGTGCGGCTGCCCGCCGACCGCCGTACGCCGGCCGCCGCCCGCGCCGTGGTCCGCTCGGTGTTGACCGAGTCACACCTCGACGAACTGGCCAACGAGGCGCTGCTGCTCACCACCGAGCTGACCACCAACGCCGTCGAGCACGCCCGTACCGAACTGGACATCGAGGTCGTCGCGGACGAGATCGGGCTGACCGTCACCGTCTCCGACTTCGCCCCCGGTTCCGGCGACGAGCTGACAGTCGGCGACCGCAACGACTCCACCGAGATCAACGAGGTCTCCGTCCGGGGCCGGGGCCTGTTGCTGGTCGACCACTTCGCCAGCCGCTGGGGCACCACGTACCTGCCCACCGGGAAGGGCGTCTGGTTCCGGCTGGACCGCCCTGGCGCCGACCCGCCCTCCAGCGGGACCATCGGCGAATCGACACCGGCCAACGCCGGCCCCCGGACGAGCGCCGACGGGTCCGCGCCGAGCGCCAGCGCGATGAGCGAACTCATGCAGACAGCCCCCGACCTGTACGGGGACGACCCGTTGCCCGACTTCGCGACCAGCCTGCTCAGCCGGGTCGCCGAGATGGTGGGCGCAGCCGGCGGCACCATCCGCCTGGACCGGGGCGACGGGCAGGGCAGTCAGGTGCTGGCCCGCTTCGGTCGGCCGCCCCGCCCCGGCAGCGACCTGCTCCGGGTCCCACTGACTGTGCACCGCCCGTACGCCGGGGAGTTGGAGTTGGACGCCGCGCCGTCGGCGTACGCCCAACCGTTGGCGGTGCTCACCGCCGAGCGGCTGTCGCTGCACCTGGAGAACGACCGGCTGCGCCGGGCCGACGTCCGCCGGCAGGTGTGGCTGACCTTCCTGGCCGAGGCGAGCGAACTGCTGGCCCAGTCGCTCGACGTCGACCTGACCATGGCGCTGGTGCCGCAGTTGGTGGTGCCGCGACTCGGTCAGTGGTGCGCTGTGCACACCGCCGACGAATGGGGTCGGCTCCGGCTGGCGGCTGCCAGCCACGCCGACGAGTCGATGCTTCCGCAGTTGCACAAGGTGCTGGCGGAGACCGGGCCGGACTCGATCCAGGCCCGTCTCCGCGAGGCGTCCCGCAGCGCGGCGCAGATCCCCCTGGGCGGGCCGATGGAGGGTTTCGCCGTCCCGCTGATCGCCCGCGGGCAGCGGCTCGGGACCCTGGCGGTGGGGCGGCACCAGCGGCACCGGCACGACCCGGACGAGGTGGCCGTGTTGGAGGACGTGGCTCGACGGGCCGCGCTGGCCATCGAGAACGCCCGGATCCACGCCGAACGCCGTCGGGTGGCGCAGACGCTCCAGCAGTCTCTGCTGCCGCCGGTGCTGCCGCTTGTGGACGGGATCGGTTTCGCCGCCGAGTACGTCCCGACCGGCGACGACGCCGAGGTGGGTGGCGACTTCTACGACGTGGTGCCGCTGCCCGACGGGCGCTGGCTGGTGGTGATCGGTGACGTCTCGGGCAAGGGTGTCCAGGCCGCCGCGGTGACCGGGCTGGTCCGGGACGTGATCCGGGTGCTGGTCGGCGACGGCAAACCGTTACCCGAGGCGCTGGCCCGGCTCAACGAGACGCTTGTCGAGCGCGGTGGCGGTCGCTACTGCACGCTGGCCCTGGCAGCGGTCGGGCCGGGCGAGGGTGACCAGTTGGACGTCTCGCTGCACCTCGCCGGGCACGACCGGCCGGTGCTGCTCGCCGCAGCGGGCGGCGCCGGGTTCGTCGGCACCGGCGGCACCGCGCTCGGCCTGCTCGACACGATCACCTCGCCGACGGCGGAGATCACGCTCGCACCGGGCGATTCGCTGATCTTCTACACCGATGGCGTCACCGAGCGGAGGCGCGGCCGGGAGCTGTTCGGCACCGACCGGCTGCGGGACGCCGCCGCTCCCCTGGCCGGATATTCGGCCGACGTGGTGGCCGCCCGGCTGCGCGCCGCGGCGATCAACTTCTCGGTCGAGCCACCCCGGGACGACATCGCCGTCCTGGTGCTCCGCAACGACGCGACCTGACCGCAGCGCGGCCAACGGCTATCGGGTTTGCTCGGTAGATTGACGACCATGTCGAGTGCCGCGCAGGTCACGTCGTACTCCCGGCCGTTTGTCCGGGCCCTGATCGTCGCGCAGTTCGCGACCATCGGCGGGTTCCTCGCCGTGCTGCTGCTCTACGTCGGTCAGATGGCGAGCGCCGGCGTCGGCCCGGCCGAGATGCTGACCGGCGCGTACGACCCGAAGGACATGGCCTTCTTCGGGGTGCTCCACCCCGTGGTGGCGGTGCTCTACCTGACGGGTGCTGTGCTCGGGCTGCCGTTGGCGATCGTCGCGGTGGCGCTGGTCGTCCGGGAGCGCGAGGCCCTGCCCCGGGCAACCCGGTCACTGCTGCTGGCCGGGGCGGCCGGCAGCCTGCTGGTGCTGGTGGCCCGCCTCACCCCTCCACTGCTGGACATGCACCGGTGGTGGCTGGACTGAGCACGGCCGGCCAGGCCTCACAGGCCGCCGGGGAGCCGCCCCGGCGCGAGCCGGTGCTCCGGATCGAGGTGCCGCTTCGCGGCCCGCAACTGGGCCAGGCCGGCCAACTCGCCCCAGAGGTCGACCGCCTGGCGGACCGCCGCCGGAGCGGAGACCACCACGCAGCGGCCCTGCCGGGCCAGCAGCACCCCTCGGACGGCGGCCAGGATGGACGCCACCCGGTCGGCTGCCAGCGCCCCGGGCAACGCCGCGTGCACCACGCCCAGCCCGGCGGACCCGCGTATCGGCACCGGCGCTCCGGCCGCGTCGCGTAGCGCGTAGACGGCGGCGTGCAGGTCGCCGATCGGCACCTCCAGGCGCAGCGCCGTGTCACCCGGCGCGAACGGGTAGCGGCGCCACCACGTCGGCGCGGAGTGCGCGATCGTCGCCTCCCCGTGCAGCAGGCCGACAAGCCGCTCGGCACGCTCGGTGACGTCGGCGGGGCCGCCTTCCAGCAGCACCACCAGGCTGCCGGCCCGGGACGGGGCGCCGGCCCGGCCGGACATCGACGGATGGCGCTCCCGGGCGGTGGCCGCCGGGTGACCGGGCGGGTACGGCGTACGTGGGCGGGGGGTGCCTCCGGGCAGGTCCAGCTCGATGGCCGCCGGCTCCAGCCGAGCGGCGAGGATCGTCCGGACCAGGTCGTGCACCTCCAACGGCGTCCACACCGGGCGGGACACCCAGAGCCTGCTCGCCGGCACCGGCTGCACCCTCAGGCTCGCCGACACCAGCACGCCGAGCGCACCCTGGGAGCCGCAGAGCAGTCGGGCCAGGTCGAGCCCGGGCGCGCCACCGCCGACGCTGGTCAGCTCGCCGTCGGCGGCGAGGTAACGCAGACCGAGAAGTTGGTCGCAGGGGCTGCCGTGGCGGTGGCGCAACGGGCCGGCCTCGCCGGCGGCGAGCACGCCGCCCACTGTCGCGCCGGGTGAGGGGGCGTCCATCGCGAGCCGCTGGCCGGTGCGCTCCAGGGTGGCCTGCACCGCCCGCAGTGGAGTGCCGGCCCCCACCTCGGTCACCAGCGAGTCGACCGGCTCGTGACCGATGCCGGCCAGTCGGCCGGTGTCGAGCAGGATGTCGACCTGAACGGGGGCGGCACCCCAGTCGATCTTCGTGCCCGCGCCTCGGGGCACCACCGCCAGATCGTGCACGGCGGCCAGCCGCAGCACCTCGGCGGCGGCGTGCGGCCCGCCCGGGACGGCCACCCAACGCGCCGGTCGCCCCGCCACCTCGTCGGCCGGCCCGGCCAGCCGGGAGAACGGTGGACCGCAGATCGCCGCCAACCGCCGGGTGATCTCAAGGGCTCCGGACCGGCCGAGGGAACTCGCTGCTGCCGCCATGCCGGCCATCGTACATGTGTTCTAAAGTCGTGGTGGCGAGTATCGGGATGCCGCTGGTCCGGCGCGCTGCGGCTGCCGGCCGGTAACGTGGCCGCCGTGACCACCGAGACTGCCCCGCCCGCGGCGAAGCGGGTGCCCAGCGAGCGCACCCACCACGGCGACACCGTCGTCGACGAGTACGCCTGGCTCGCCGCCAAGGACGACCCGGAGACGATCGCCTACCTGACCGCCGAGAACGAGTACACCGACGCGCGCACCGCACACCTGGCCGACCTGCGCGCCGACCTGTTCGAGGAGACTCGCCGACGCACCCAGGAGACCGACCTGTCCGTGCCGACCCGCAAGGGCGGGCACTGGTACTACACCCGGACGGTCGAGGGGCAACAGTACGGAGTGCAGTGCCGCCGGGCGGTCCGCGACGGTGAGACCGACCCGCCGGTCAGCGCGGACGGCGCCCCGCTCGACGGCGAGGAGGTGCTGCTCGACGGCAACCTGCTGGCCGAGGGGCACGACTTCCTCTCGCTCGGCGCGTTCGACGTCAGCCCGGACGGACGCTGGCTGGCCTACTCCACCGACTTCTCCGGTGACGAACGCTTCACCCTGCGGGTGAAGGACCTGACCACCGGCGAACTGCTGCCGGACGAGGTGCCGGACACCTTCTACGGCACCGCCTGGTCGTCGGACGCCTCGGTGCTGTTCTACGTGACGGTGGACGACGCCTGGCGGCCGAACCGGGTCTGGCGGCACACCATCGGCTCCGCAGCAGCCGACGACGTGGTCGTCCACCAGGAGGACGACGAGCGGTTCTGGGTGGGGGTGGAGCTGACCCGGTCGGAGAAGTTCATCCTCATCGACGTGCACAGCAAGGTCACCAGCGAGGTGCTGGTGATCCCCGCCGGCAACCCGACCGGCGCGCCGGCCGTGATCGCCCCCCGCCGACAGGGCGTCGAATACACGGTCGAGCACCACGGCCACCGTTTCCTGATCCTGCACAACGACGGCGCGGAGGACTTCGCGCTGGCGTTCACCTCGGCGGACGTACCGGGCGACTGGGTGCCGCTGATCGAGCACACCCCCGGCACCCGACTGGAAGCCGTCGACGCCTTCGCCAACCACCTGGTGGTGTCGCTGCGCACCGAGGGGCTCACCGGGCTGCGGGTGCTGCCGGTGGGCAGTGACGACGGGTACGACATCGACTTCCCCGAGCCGCTGTACAGCGTCGGGTTGGACGCCAACCCGGAGTACCGCACCGGCCAGGTCCGGCTGCGCTACTCCTCGCTGATCACCCCCGACTCGGTGTACGACTACGACCTGGTCACCCGGCAGATGGTGCTGCTCAAACAGAAGCCGGTGCTGCCCGGTCCGGACGGGCGACCGTACGACCCGGCCGAGTACGAGCAGCACCGCGACTGGGCACTCGCCGACGACGGCACCCGGGTGCCGATCTCACTGGTCTGCCGCGTCGGCACCCCCCGGGACGGCTCGGCGCCCTGCGAGTTGTACGGCTACGGCTCGTACGAGGCCAGCATGGACCCGTGGTTCTCGGTGGCCCGACTGTCCCTGTTGGACAGGGGTGTGGTCTTCGCCGTGGCGCACATCCGGGGCGGCGGTGAGCTGGGCCGGCGGTGGTACGACCAGGGCAAGCTGCTGGCCAAGAAGAACACCTTCACCGATTTCGTGGCATGCGCCCAGCACCTCGTCAAGGCCGGCTGGACGTCCAGCGACCGGCTGGTCGCCCGGGGCGCCTCGGCCGGTGGCCTGCTGATGGGCGCTGTGGCCAACCTCGCGCCGGACGCGTTCACCGGGATCGTGGCGCAGGTGCCGTTCGTGGACGCGCTCACGTCGATCCTCGACCCGTCGCTGCCGCTGACAGTCACCGAGTGGGAGGAGTGGGGCAACCCCCTCGACGACCCCGAGGTGTACGCGTACATGAAGTCCTACACGCCGTACGAGAACGTGGCCGCCGTGGACTATCCGGCGATCCTCGCGGTGACCAGCCTCAACGACACCCGGGTCCTCTACTCGGAGCCGGCGAAGTGGATCGCCCGACTGCGGGCGGTGGCACCGAGCGGCGACTACCTGCTCAAGACCGAGATGGGTGCCGGGCACGGCGGCCCGAGCGGTCGCTACGACTCCTGGCGCGAGGAGGCGTTCATCAACGCCTGGATCCTGGACCGCATCGGCCGCGCCTGACCCGTTGGGTCGCGGTGATCGCGCCCGATCCCGGAGGTGGTCCGTCCCCTCGGTCGTTGAGAGGGCGCCACTTTCCTGATCGGGCGCGATCACCGGCGGGTCACGGGTGGCAGGCGCCGCGCCCGGTGTTCCCGGGTCGCAGCGGATGTCGCGGCCTAGACTTCCGGGGTGACCGGGGCTACGGATGGTGACGGCGGGGCCGCCGAGGAGGGCCGCCGTCCGAGCGTGGCGTCGGTGGCCCGGGATCGCCGGGTCTGGCTGATCCTCGCTGTGGTCGCCGGCCTGCTGGTCTGCTGTTGTTCGGCAGTGGTCGGCACCCTGATCGCGCTCTCCTCCGGCCTGCTCGCCGCCTGACCCGGCCGGGCGGCGGGTTCGGCTCGACTCAGGTCGTCCGCAGCTCGTCCAGGGCGGTGCTGACGCGCAGGAAGAGCAGGCCGACGCCGATCGTCACCAGCACCGCGGCCAAGGCGCCGGCGCCGAGCCACGCCAGGTGCTCCAGAGGTACGGGAACGGCGCGCTGCACCTCGGGAATGTGCACGATCCGGTTGTACTGTGCGCTGGTGGCAGGGTCCGCACAGAGCGCTGCCGTGGCCTCGCAGATCATCGTCGACCCGCCGCCCGCCGACACCTCCGCCGCGGCAAGCCCTCGGCCGAGCAGCGTGCCCACTGTGAGGGCGAGCAGGATCGCCGGTGCTGCCGGCGCCAACGCCTGCCAGGCCACCGAACGGCTCAGCGTGGCGCGGGGCACCCCGGTGGCGACCAGTGCGGCGTAGGCGCGTCGGCGGGCGACGATCCCCTCGACCAGCGCGACGATCAGCCCGCCCGTCGCGATCAGGATGGCCACGGCAATCGCGCCATCGACGTAATCCATAGTGGACAGGTAGAAGGGGTTGGTGCCACCATCCAACCCGGCGACCCGGTTCTGCTCCCGCTCAAGCTGGTCCTTGGTCCCGAAGTAGGCCCGCTGGGCGGCTGCGCCCCCGCCGAAGATCAGGGCGGCGAGCAGCGCCGCGAACGTGCGGCTACCCGCCCACGGGTCGGCCATCAGCCGGCCCGCCGCGAGCAGGGCAGCCGGACCCCGGGCGTGCCGGCGCAACAACCGGCCGCAGTGGTACGACAGCCAGCCGGTGCCGATCACCACCCCGATCATCGCCGCCAAGGCACCCCCCGCGAACAACAGCGGCACCAGCCAGGTCAGCCCTCCGTCGTCGTCGATCGAATTCACCACCGGGCGGATCACCGCGAACGAGGCCACGCCGAACCCGATCAGGAGCCCCGCCCACGGACCCGGACCACGCTCGCGGGCGGCCTTGCGGCTCACCCCGAGCGGGCTGGTGGTGACAGTACGAAGCATCAGGACGGTGGCCAGCGCCGCCACAACCGGCAGACCGAGCACCACTCCGGCCAGCGCGCCGGTCGACGGCAGCACGTCGGTGGGCAGGGCCAGTCGCCCTTGCGCGTCCGGGCGGTGCAGCAGATCGCGGCCGACCAGATAGACACCCAGCCCGACGAGCGTGCCGAGCAGAGCGGCCACGCCGGTCTCCAGCACCACCAGCCGGGTGACCTGCCCGGGCGTGGCGCCGGCCAACCGGAGCGCGGCCAACCTGCGGTCCCGTGCCGGCGCGCCGAGCCGGGCGCACTGACCGGCCAACGCCAGCACCGGGATCATCAGCATCAGCAGCGCGAACGCCGTGCCACCGCGCAACCCGGGCTCGCGCAGCAGCGCGTTGCGGTACTGCTCCGACTGGGCCCAGGCGTCGCCGGCGGGCTTCTCGATGGCCAACACGGTGAGCGCCGTCAGCCCGGCCAGGGTCGCCAGCAGGGCGCTGAGCGCGGTGAGGACCACCCGGGCGGTGTCGGTGCGGGTGCCGGCGAGCGCGAGGCGGAGCAGCGTCGTCGGTCTCAACGGGCACCGCCGGCCAGCGGCACGTCGAGCCCCAGGCCGGTGTGGTCCACCAGGCCGTCGCGCAGCACGATCTCCCGATCCGCGTACGCGGCGATCCGCGGCTCGTGGGTGACCAGCACGACGGCGGTGCGCTGCTCGCGGGCGAGCCGGACCAGTTGGGTGAGGACCTGCTCGCCGGCGAGCGTGTCCAGTGCGCCGGTCGGCTCGTCGGCGAAGAGCACCCGAGGCTCGGTCACCAGCGCCCGCGCCGTGGCGCAGCGTTGCTGCTGACCCCCGGACATCTCACCCGGCCGCACGTCGGCCACCTCGGCCACCCCGAACCGTTCCAGCCAGGTGAGCGCCGCCGTCCGTGCCTCTCGCCGCCCCGTGCCGGCGAGGAGCAGGGGCAGGGCGACGTTCTCGGCTGCCGTCAACTCGGCCACCAGTTGACCGAACTGGAACAGCACCCCGAACTCGGTGCGCCGCAGCCGGGACCGGGCCGCCTCCGACCAGGTGTCGATGCGGTGCCCACGCCAGGTGACCTCGCCGACGTCCGGCCGGAGAATCCCGGCCAGGCAGTGCAGCAGGGTCGACTTGCCGCAGCCACTCGGCCCGGTGACGGCGACGATCTCGCCCTCCGCCACCTCGAGCGTCACGCCGCGCAGCGCCGGCGTCGGGCCGTACGCCCGAACCACGCCGCGAGCCTGGAGTTGCGTCACGGATGCACCTCCCGGTGCCAGTCGGCGACCCGGCCCAGGGTGGCGTGCAGCCACCGCAGATCCGCGTCGAGGTGGGCGATCGCGAAATCGGCTGCTACCACGTCGCTGAGGGTGGCGGCCGGGTCACCCTTGACCGTGGTCAGCTCACGCAGCCGTGCGGTGTGCGCGGCCCGCTGGGCGACCAGGTACGACCGGGCCCGATCGACATCGGCGACCAGCAACGCCACGACCACCTTGGCGAAGAGCGTGCTGGCCACGTACGGCATTGGTGCTTCCACAGTGGACAGCCACTGGTCCAGTGCGTCCCGCCCCTGGTCGGTCAGCGCGTACGCGGTGCGATCCGGCCCGCCCACCCGGTCCTGCCCGGCGGAAGCCACCAGCCCGTCACGTTCGAGGCGGCCGAGAGTGGCGTAGACCTGCCCGAAGGCCAGCGGCCGAGCCCTCGGCAGCCGTTCGTCGTGCGCACGCTTCAGCTCATACCCGTGCCGGCTGCCCCCAGCGAGCAGCCCGAGCAGAACATGCGGCGTGGACACCCGACCCACTATTCACCCAGCGAATACCCAAGTCAACAACCCCCACCCCCACCCACCCCTACCCCCACCCACCCCTCACGCTGTTGATCATGAAGTTATTGCGCCGACACGCCGCGACAGATGGCAAAAACTTCATGATCAACGGAGTGGGTGGGGCGGAGGCGGGGGGTGGGGGTCGGGGGGTGGGGGTCGGGGGGTGGGGTTAGGGGGTTTGGGGCCAGGTGGGGGTGCGGCCGGTCTGGGTCAGGAGGTGGGTCAGGTCGGGGGGCAGGTCGGGGGTGGGGGTGGGTAGCGGGTCGGCGAAGACGCCCATCTTGCGGGCGGTGGGACCCAACCGCTCCACCAGCGCGTGCAGCTCGGCCACCGCCTCCGGAGCCGGGTCGTACGGCTGGCCGGTGGCGACCGCGAGATCCCAGCCGTGCACTGTCAGGTCCAGCAGGGCCATGCCGCCGATGACTGGCTGCGGCATACCCATGCCCGGTGACACACCCTCCAGTGTGGACGGGTCCGACCAGGCGGTCACCAACCGGCCGACCTCCACCTCGAAGCGGTCCCGCCAGCCGTCACCCAGGTGGTCGGGCTTCTCGGCCCACTCCACCTGACGCTTCTCGGCCAGGTCCTGAAAGTTGACCACCACCTGGAAGAGGTGATTGAGCAGATCACGGACCAGGTAGTCGCTGCACGGGGTGGGCAGGTCCAGTTGGTCGTCGGAGACACCCCGTACGACATCGACGGTTCGCGGCGCGGCGGCCGCCAGCAGCTCGCTAGTCTGAGTGGACATAGGGCCAGCGTATGAGGGTGGTCTTGAACAAATGCGACAGCGACCGCGTGGCGACAGCCGGGGGATTCTCGACCCCGGGCGCCTGCTGCGCGAGATGCGCTTCCGCCGACACCTGCCGGCGGAGTCGCTACGCCAGTGGGTCGAGCACTACTGGTTGATCGACTGGGCGTTGAGCGCGCCGTTCGAGCAGCGGGTCGTGCCGCACCCGGCGGTGAACGTGGTGTTCCGACGGGACGACGACGGGCCCGAGTCCGGCGAGGTGGCCGGGGTGGGCCGCGACCTGTTCCGGATCACGCTCAGTGGCACCGGCCGGGTGGCCGGGGTGCAGTTCCGCCCCGGCGGCTTCCACCCGTTCTGGCGGCGCGCGGTCAGTGAGCTGACCGGCCGTAGGGTGCCGATGCCCGCCGGCCGGCTGACCCACGTCGACGTCCCGGTGGGCGCGGGCACGTCCCCGGGAGCACCCACCTCGGCGGCCGGCGACGACGAGCGCTGCCGGGCGCTGGACACCCTCCTCACCGCCTGGCAACCGGAACCGGACCCGATGGCCGAGGAGGCTGTCCGACTGGCCGAGGCGATCCGTACCGACCGGACGGTGCTGCGCGTCGACGACTTCGCCGCGCGGCACGACGTTCCGGTCCGCCGGTTGCAGCGGCTCTTCATCGAGTACGTGGGGGTCGGGCCGAAGTGGGTGATCCGCCGCTACCGGCTCCAGGAGGCTGTCGAACAGGCCGCTGGTGGCCCGCTGAGCTGGGCTGACCTCGCCGCCGACCTCGGCTACAGCGACCAGGCCCACCTGGTCCGCGACTTCACCGCCGTCGCCGGGGTGTCCCCCGCCGCGTACGCCCGCTCGGTGCGCTGAGGAAGCCGAGGAGCTGACAGCGCCGGCAGCGCTGGCAGATCAGCGCCGCCGCAGGACGACCACGGCGACGTCGTCCTGGATCTCCGGTGGGGCCAGTTCCACCAGCAGCCGGGCGCAGAACTGGTCCAGGTCACCGTCGACGGTCGCGGCGACCCCGGCCAGTGCGGCAAGCCCCTCGTCGATGGTGGCGTCCCGCCGCTCGATCAGCCCGTCGGTGTAGAAGACCAGCGTGGCCCCGGCCGGCACCACGAACTCCAGGTCGGCCGGGCGCGGGGCGCGGACGCCGAGCAGCGGCGCTGAATGCTGCACGAACTCGACCTTGCCGTCCTGGATCAGCAGCGGCGGCAGGTGCCCGGCGCTGGCCAGCCGGACCCGTCCGGTCGGCGGGTGCATCAGCAGGACGCAGAGCGTCGCCAGCTCGTTCGGCAGCAGTGTCCGCATCAGCTCGTTGACCCGGTGCAGGATCTCGCCGGGCTGGTGGCCCTCGACCGCGTACGCCCGCACCGCGTGCCGCAGCTCGGCCATCACCGTCGCCGCGTGCAGTGAGTGCCCGGCGACGTCCCCGATCGCGAGCAGCAGGTGACCGTCGAGCATCACCAGCTCGTAGAAGTCGCCGCCCACCTCGGTCTGCGCGCTGGCCGGCTCGTAGCGCACCGCGAGGTCGAGGCCGGCCACGGTGGGCAGTCCGCGCGGGAGCAGGCTGCGTTGGAGGGTGACAGCGATGCGGTGCTCCTCGTCGAACGAGCGCTGCCCCTCCACTGCCGCCGCCACCGCCTGAGCCAGTTGCTTGAGCACCGGGGTCCGCGCGGTCTGGGTGGCGGTCGGGACCACCACGTACAGCGGGGCCCGGTCCTCGCGCAGTCGGGCGGCGGCGACTGTCACCGTGTCGTCCACCGGCCAGTCGACGAGCGCCCAGTTCGCCGGGGTCTCCACTCGCACTGTGGCACCGGTCGGCACCCCGGTGTCGTCGACGACCCATGGCACCACGGCGGCCACCTCGCCGGGACCGGCGCAGACACCCGCGAGGCAGTCGCCGTCGAAGGTCTCGGCGATCACCGCGGCCGGGCTCTTGAAGATCTGGGCGGCGCCCTCGGCTGCGGCCTCCAGCAGGCGCGCGAAGGTCGGCGCGGCGTGCACCGCGACTGTCGTGTCGGCCAACCCGAGCAGCCGCTCGGCGAGCAGTTCGGCGCGCTGCCGGGCCTGGTAGTAGCGCAGCACCGCCCGGGTGGTGGCGATCAGCTCCTCGGGCTCGATCGGCTCGGTCAGGTACGCGTCAGCGCCCCGGGTGAGCCCCTGGGCGCGGTCGGCCACGTCCACTGCGTGCGCCGACACGTGGACCACCGGCATCGCCGGGTGCCGTGCCTTGATCTGCTCGCAGACCTCGTAGCCGCTCAGGTCGGGCAGCCGGACGTCGAGAACCACCAGGTCGATCCGGTCCTCCTCGACCCGAGCCAACGCCTCGGCGCCGTTCTCCGCCTCCAGCACTGTGAACCCGGCCCGGGTCAGCCAACTGACCAGCAGGTAACGCTTGGTACGACTGTCGTCGACCACCAGGATGGTTGTCGGTACGCCGTCCATGCCGTCACGCCCCGCCGACGGGTAGGGAGACGGTGAACGTGCTGCCTTCGCCGGGCGTGCTGGTCAGCTCCAGTGACCCGCCGAGCAGCGTCACCAACCGCCGGGCGTACGGCAGACCGAGGCCGGTGCCGCCGACCCGGGTGGCTCCGGGGATCTGGTAGAACTCCTCGAAGATCCGGTCGCGCAGCTCAGGAGCGATGCCCGGCCCGGTGTCGCTGACCTCGAACTGCCAGCGGTCGCCGTGTTGGCTGGCCCGCAGTCGCACCTCGCCGCGCTCGGTGAACTTCAACCCGTTGTGCAGCAGGTTGCGCAGCACCTGACCGAGCAGCACCTCGTCGGTGCGCAGCACCGCCGGCCCGCTGGGCTCCTCCACGACCAGCTCCACCTCCGGGCGGGTGGCCAGCGCGCGCAGGGTGCCGCGCAGTTGCCCGAAGACCGGCCGCAGGTCGACCTCGGCCAGCTCCGGCTCGATCCGGCCGGATTCCGCCTTGGCCAGGTCGAGGAGTTCGTTCACCAGGTTGAGCAGATCTGCCGCCGACGAGCGGATCAGATCGACCTGGCGGCCCTGCTCGTCGGTGAGCGGGTCGGAGGCGGAGTCGGTGAGCAGCCGCCCCAGGCCGATGATCGCGGTGACCGGGGCGCGCAGCTCGTGGCTCACGTTGGCCAGGAACCGGCTCTTCGACTCACTTGCCGCCCGGAGCTGGGCCGACTTCTCGTCCAGCTCGGCGTAGAGGGCGACGACACCGCGGTTGGTCTCCTCCAGCTCCTCGGTGAGCTGGTTGTAGAGCGCCAGCACGCCGCGGTTGGTCTCGGCCAGCTCCTCGTTCAGCACGGCCAGCTCGTCGCGCTGACTGCGCACCTCGTCGAGTGCGGAGATGAGCTGCCCGTTCTGCACGGTCAGCTCATCCAGCGCACTGGCCGGCGCGGTACGGCCGAGTTCGGCACGGAACTCGGCGAGCCGCTCCGGGGTCGGCGTCGGCGCGTTGGCCGGGACTCGTCGGGACATCCGTACGACCGTAACCCCCTCGACGGTCGACACGCTCAGTGTGTCGACCAGTCGGGACACCGCGCCGGACTGCGGTTGGTAGCGGCCGTCCGGCAGCGGGGACATCGGGGCCAGGTCGGCGCGCAGGTGAAACCGGCCGTCGGCGGCTGTGTCGACGTGGAAGGAGACGTCGGCACCGCCGGTCGTCCGCAGCAGATCGCGGGCGACCTCGCTGAGCGCGGTGGCGATTCGCACCTGGTCCTGGTGTTCGAGGCCGACCACAGCGGCCACCTCGCGCCCCCGCTGACGGATCACGAAGATGTCCTGCTCGACCCGCAGCGCCATCTGGAGCAGCGGCAGCGCTGCCGGGTCCCCGCTCACGCCCACGACCTCGCGACAAGTACGCAGGCGTCGTCGCGTCGCACACCGGCGTCTCGGAGCAGGGTCGCCGCCATCACCAGCGGGGATCGCTCCGCCAGGCCCGGGTAGTCGGTTATCCGCCACCGGTCGACCACCCCGTCGCTGTGCATCACCAGCCGGGCGCCGGGACCGAACGGGTAGTCGTACTCCCGGATCGTGGGCCGTTGGTGGCCGGCGATGCCGGGCAGCGACACCAGCCCCCGACGGCGGCCGTCACCCTCGACGACCACGCCGGCGATGTTGCCCAGGCCGGCGTAGTGCAGCACGCCTGCCTCCGGCATCAGCTCTCCGACGGCGAGCGCGGCACCCCGGGTGTGCGACATGCTCCGGTGCAGGTGACCGACCACCATCGCCGGTGGGCCGGCCGGGGCGTCGCGGAATGCGGCCAGGGCCGCGTCGGTGGCGGCCCCGGCGAGCGGGCCGTGCCCCAACCCGTCGCTCACCAGCACCTGGTGCCGCCCGTCGACGACCCGGACGGCGTAGCCGTCGCCGCTGATCGTCTCGCCGGTCAGGGGTCGGGTGAGGGCGCCGGCCCAGGACGGTCGCGCCGCCTCGGCCGGCCAGACCTGCACGGCGAGGACGGTGCCCCGGCCGGGCAGTGAGTATCCGTCGAACCAGCTGGCCTGCCGGACGATGGCACCCAGACCGATGCCGAGTGTGCCGGTGGTCGAGTGCCCGTCCTGCGACGAGACGGTCAGGTCGGCCATGCCGGGCCCGGAGTCGATCGCCACCAACTCCACCCCGGCCTGCCCGGCGCGGCGTACCGGCCGGAGCAGCAGGACACCCTCGTCGGCGTGCTTGACCAGGTTGCTGGTCAGCTCGGCCGCCACGATGGCCAGGTCGGCGATGCGCGCCGCCCCCATCTCCACCTGCGCGCCGAGACGTTCGGCGGCGCGCCGGACGGCGCTCGCCGCGCTGCTGGCCTCCACCCGGAACCAGATGCCGCTGTCGGTGACCGCGTCGGCGTTCACCTGGACCACTTGGTGACCGTGATTCGCGTACCGCTCTCCGCCGACGTCTCGATCTGGAACTCGTCGACCAGCCGGCGGGACCCGCTGAGGCCGAGGCCGAGACCGCCGCCGCTGGTGTAGCCGTCGGTCATGGCCAGGTCGAGGTCGGCGATGCCCGGCCCGGAGTCGGCGAACACTATCTGCACGCCATTGCGTCGGCCGTTGTTGACCACCGTCACCTCGACCGACCCGCCACCGCCGTACACCAGGGTGTTTCGGGCCAACTCGCTCGCCGCGGTGACCACCTTGGTCTGGTCGACGAGGGACAGCTTGACGGACACCGCCACGGCGCGGACCAACTGCCGGACGCGCACCACGTCCTCATCGCTGCGAACCGACTGCGCCTGCGGCTGGCCCAGGTCGACGCCCGTGGTCACGGCGTGGCCGTCTCGACGTCCGGTTCGTCGTCGAGCTGGTAGTCGAGCTCGTCGGCGTGGGCCGCCGCGATCAGCTCCATGCCGCGCTCCACGTTCAGCGCGGTACGGATGCCGTTCAGCGACAGCCCGAGTTCGACAAGGGTGATGGCGACGGCTGGACGCATCCCGACCACCACCGTCTCCGCGTCGAGCACCTTGGAGATCGACGCGATGGTGGAGAGCATCCGCCCGACGAACGAGTCGACGATGTCCAGCGCTGTGATGTCGATGATGACGCCGTGGCAGCCGGTGTCGACGATCCGCTCGGCCAGATCCTCCTGGAGCGCGACCGCCGTCTGGTCGGACATGTCCAGTTGGATGGAGACGAGCAGGATGTCCCCGATCTTGAGGATCGGCACCCGCTCCATCAGATGTCCCGGCGCGGCTGGCGGCGGGCGGTCTCTACCCCGTTGAGCCGCAGCACGTGGCGCAGCGCGTCGGCGAGGCTCGCCTTGGTGGCGATGTCGCCGAACTCGATGCCGAGCGCCACGATGGTCTGCGCGATCTGCGGGCGGATGCCGGAGATGATGCAGTCGGCGCCCATCAGCCGGGCGGCCACCACGGTCTTCAGGATGTGCTGGGCGACCTGGGTGTCCACCGCCGGCACGCCGGTGATGTCGATGATCGCGTACGGCGAGCCGGTGTCGACGAGGGTCTGCAACAGCCGCTCCATGACGACCTGGGCCCGGGCCGAGTCCAGGGTGCCGACCAGCGGGACGGCGACGACACCCTCCCAGAGCTTCACCACCGGCGTGGAGAGTTCGAGCAGTTGCTCGGCCTGATCCGCGATCAGGCTCTCCCGGGTGCGGACGAAGCTCTCGAAGGTGAACAGGCCCATCTCGTCGACAAGCTTCGAGAAGGCGACGTAGTCCTTCAGCGCGTCAGTGCCACCGGCCTCCTGCACCAGCTCGGCCAGCACGTCCTTCAGCGCGAAGACGCTGATGGTGGTCTCGGTGGCGGAGAAGCCCTGCCGGGCCCGGCCACGGGACAGCTCGGAGAGCGCGGCGCGCAGTTCGGCGGCGCTGTCGGCGGACAGATCGATGGAGCCCTGTTCGCCGCTGGCGACGATGGCACGGTGCAGGTCCTGGACCTGTCGGCGCAGCTCCGCCTGGCTCAGCCGGCCTCGCAACGAACTGGTGACGATCTCGGTCCACCGAGTCGTGACCCGTTCGTCCTGCCCGTTGAGCAGCGCGACGAGCCGACCACTTTCTTCGGTGCTCAACGCCATTTCGAACCCCCTTGACCTGGACCGGGCGGACTCTATCACCGGGGCCTGACCAACTACTTGCCCCGTAGCAACGGAATGACGATGGCCACCGGATGACGGCTCCCGTTCTACCTCCGGGGGTGGTCGTGGGATACCGTTCCCCCGATAACAGGAGGTCTGGCGAATGTCGTTGACGGTGCACACGGAACAACGCGGCGACGTGGTCGTCGTGTCGGTCGCGGGCGAGCTGGACATGGCCACCGCACCGCAGCTACAGGACCAGATCACCGACCTGCTCGACAAGGGCCGCAACCGGCTGGTGTTCGACCTGGCGGAGGTCTCGTTCTGCGACTCGACCGGTCTGTCGGTCTTCGTCCGCGCCAAGAACAGCTGTGACGAGGCCGGCGGCGTGGTCCGGCTGGCCGCACCGCAGCGCGGTGTGCTGCGCATCCTTGAGGTGAGCGGGCTGGTCGAGGTGCTGCACACCTACCCGTCGGTGGATGAGGCAGTCGCCGGCGAATCGACGCCGGCGTCCTCCTGACCGTCGGCGTTCGTCACTCGTCCTCGACGTAACGGGGACGAGCGATAGCCATACCCGCCGTCGTCTGCACGGCGAGGGCACCCAGCAGGAACCCGATCGGCGCGGTCCAACCGCTGGTGGCCTCGTAGAGGATGCCGACCATCAGCGGGCCGAGGGCGGCGATCACGTACCCGGTGCTCTGCGCGAACGCGGAGAGCGCGACAGTGCCCTCGGCGGTGCGGGCGCGTAGGCCGATGGCGGTCAGGATCATCGGGAACGCGCCCTGACCGATCGCCAGCAGGGCGACCCAGAGCAGCGCGGCGCCGTGCGGCGCGAGCGCCAACCCCAGGTAGGCCAGCGCCGACGCGGTGGTGAGCCCGAGCACCAGCGGCCGCAGGCTGCCGAGCCGACCGGCCAGGGTGGGCATCAGTAGCGCGATCGGCACCCCGAGCGCGGTCACCCCCGCGAGCAGCAGCCCGGCCGACTCCGGCTGGTAACCGGCGTCGCGGAACAGTTGGGCCAGCCAGCCCATGATCGCGTACCCACTGAGCGACTGCGCCCCGAAGTAGACCGCCATCGCCCAGCCCAGCCGGGTCCGCGCCGGCCGGACCCGCGTCGGCGTGGCGACGACCGCCGTCGGGGTCGCCCGCCGCGCCGCGGCCCGGGTCCGCAGTGCCAGCGGCACCCACGGGAGTACGGCCACCGCGGCCATCGCGGCCCAGACGCCGAGCCCGGCCCGCCAGGACCCGAAGGCGTGCGCGATCGGCACCGCGGAGGCGGCGGCCACCGTCGTGCCCACAGTCAACGCCATCGTGTACGCCCCGGTGACCAGGCCGGTGCGGTGCGGGAAGTGCTGCTTGACCAGCATCGGCAGCAGGATGTTGGCGACCGCGATGCCGGACAGCGCCAGCGCGCTGGTGAGCACGAAGATCAAGGCCGAGTCGGTGGCGACCCGGAGCACCTGGCCCATGGCGAGGGCGAACATGGCGACCACCAGCACCCGGGCCGGCGCCACCCGGCGTACCAGCCACGGGGTGAGCGCGCCGAGGCCGGCGAACGCGATGGTCGGCAGGGTGGTGACCAGGCCGGCGGTGACGCCGGAGAGGCCGAGCCCGTCGCGGACCTCGTCGAGCAGTGCGCCGAGGCTGGTCACCACGGCACGCAGGTTGAGCGCGACCAGCAGCATCCCGACCAGCACCAGCGCGCCACCGGTCGCCGGGTGCGTCCGCCGGCCGGTGCCGGGGTCCCGCGTCGGGCGACTGTCGACGGGGGCGGGCAGCGCCGGAGCGGCTGTTGGTGGCGGGGTCATGACCGTTAACCTACAATCATGGGATGAATTTGGGACCGGTGATGTAACCAGTGCCACCGTCGGTTGAATTCCCCCCCGCGCCGCCGGCGCCGCCCCTCGGCCAGCCCGCCGTGCCACCCCGCGGCCACCGGGTCCGGCAGACCACCGAGCAACTCCGCGCCCGGATCCTCGGTGGCGAATGGCCCGTCGGCGGGCGCATCCCCACCGAGCCGCAACTGGTCGCCGCGCTGGGCGTCGGGCGCAACACGGTCCGCGAGGCCGTCCGCGCCCTGGTGCACGCCGGGGTGCTGGAGTGCCGGCAGGGCTCCGGCACCTACGTGGTGTCCACCGACGAACTGGCGCCGGTGGTCGCCCGCCGACTCGGCGACGACCGGATGACCGAGGTCATCGAGGTACGCCGCGCCTTCGAGGTGGAGGCCGCCCGCCTCGCCGCGTTACGGCGTACCCCGCAGGACCTGGCAGCGCTCGACGGCGCGCTCGCCCAACGCGAGGCCGCCTGGCACGGCGGCCGGGTCGACGCGTTCGTCGAGGCCGACGCGGCACTGCACACGGCGGTGGTCGCCGCCGCGCACAACGCCATGCTCGCCGAGCTGTACGCCTCGGTGGGCACCGCCCTGCGCAGCACCGTCGCCCAGGCCATGGGCGGGGAGCTCACCCCCGAGCGCTACGTCGACCACACCCGGCTGGTCGAGGCGATCCGGGCCGGCGATCCCGGCCGGGCGGCGCTCGAAGCCGGCGCTTTTCTGGAACCCGCCGAACGGGCATAGGTTGTGCCCGACAGAAAAGCGGACACCTCGGGAGTACGAATGCTCAAGGGCTTCAAAGACTTCATCATGCGCGGCAACGTCGTCGACCTGGCGGTCGGTGTCGTCATCGGCGCCGCGTTCACCGGCGTGGTCACCCAGCTCACCAAGTCGTTCCTCGACCCGCTGATCCGGGTTTTCGTGCTGCTCATCACCGGCAGCGACAAGGGCCTGGCCGGCACGGCACCCACCTTCCGCGGCATCGCATTCGACTGGGTGGCGTTCGTCAACGCGGTGATCACCTTCCTGCTGACCGCGCTGGCGCTGTACTTCCTGGTCGTCTACCCGATGAACCGGCTGGCCGAGCGGCGCAAGCGGGGCGAGGAGCCGCCGCCCTCGGCGCCGAGCGAGGAGGTCAAGCTGCTCACCGAGATCCGGGACGCCCTGGTCTCCGCCGGCCACACCACCCCCGGCCAGCAGCGTGGGGCGCTGGACGACGTGCTGGGCCGCCGCCCGGAGCCGCCGACGCAGCGCTGACCCGAACGGATGCACATCGGCCCCTGCGGGATTCCCGCAGGGGCCGCACCTTCTCGTACGTGTGTTCGATAGAGTCCCGCCATGGAGCAGCGAAAGCACTGGTGGAACGGGAAGTGGGGGCGGCTGGCCCGGCGGGACGTCTTCCTCCGGGTGGACGCCGACCGGTGGCACGTCGAGCAGCGGGCCGGCGGCGCCGAGGGCATCTCCCGTTTCTACGAGTACGGCAGTGTGGACGAGGCCGAGGAGACTGTCCGGGCGCTGCTCGACGGCCCGGACACCTGGCGGGAGCTGTCCCCCCGCCAGCCCGGCGGCTGGACCCTCCCGAACAGCTGAGTGGACGGGCCGTGGAGGCGGCATTGCTGTCGACGGTGATGACTCTGAGTCATAGCTATGACTCAGAGTCATCACGCTCTCCGGACCATTGCCTCCGGGCCTCCAAGCCGCCGCTCTGAAACGCCGCTGCGCTGGAACGCTGCCGCTGCGCTGCCGCCGCTGCTCTGGGCCGCCGCCGCTGCGCTGGAACGGCCGCTGCTCTGGGCCGCCGCTGCTCTGGGCCAAGGTGCCGACCCACACCGCGGCCGAGGCTACGGCTGCCGCCGCTGCGGCTGCGGCTGCGGCTGCGCGTCTGGGCGGGTGGAGCCGGGCCGAGCGGCGAGCGGGCGGAGGCGTGCGTGCGGAGCCGGCCGAACGGCGAGCGGGCGGAGGCGTGCGGAGCCGGCCGAACGGCGAGCGGGCGCGGGCGCGGGCGCGGGCGGCGTTTAGCGGCGCGCCGCCCTGGGAACCGCAGCGGGATGGACCAGCAGGACGAGCAGCAGGCGACCATCTCGCGGATCACCACCGGGATGCCGGTGATCGACTCAGCTGGCACCGAGGTCGGCACGGTGGACCTCGTCCAGCGGGGTGACCCGAACGCGGTGACGGTCCAGACACCGACCGCCGACCCGGGCAGCAGCCTGGACGAACTGATCGAGGCGACCGCTGTCGAGGAGCCGGACGTCCCGGCCGACCTGGCGGCGCGGCTGCTGCACAGCGGCTATCTGAAGGTCTCGACCGACCTGACCCGCACCGGCGCTGTCTACGTACCGGCCGACCGGATCGGATCGGTGGCCGATGGCCGGGTCCTCCTGGCCGTCGGGGTGGCCGATCTGCCCCCCGAGGAGTGATCCAACCGCCCTGATCGACTCGGGTTTCATGAAATCGGGGCGTCCGGAGCCTCAGGACAGCCCAACTTCATGAAACCCGAGTCGATCTCCCCTGCGCCTCGGCGGCAGCCTGACCCGACGCGGCGGGTCGATCGGGTGCCGTGAGGGCGGGTTGGTCGGGCGTGGCGGCCTGGTCGGACGCGGCGGGTTGGCGGCGGTGGAAGAGCAGCAGCATCAGGCAGCCCGCGACCAGGCCCCAGAACGCGCCGCCCACGCCGATCAGCGTCACCCCGGACGCGGTCACCACGAAGGTGATCACGGCGGCCTCGCGGGTCGCCGGGTCGGTCACCGCCGAGGCGAGCGCTGTGGCGAGGGCACCCAGTAGCGCCAGCCCGGCGACCGCCTCGATGAGGATCGGTGGGGCGACCGCCACCAGCGTGGTGGCCACGCCGGCGCCCAGTCCGAGCACTGCCAGACCAGCGCCCGCGGTGACCGAGGCGATCCACCGGCGTTCCGGGTCGGGGTGCGCGTCGGGGCCGGCGGCCAGCGCGGCGGTGATCGCCGCGAGGTTCACCGCGTGCCCGCCGGCCGGGGCGGCGAGCAGACTGGCCAGGCCGGTGGTCCGCAGCGCGGCACCGAACGGCGGGCGGTAGCCGTAGCCGACCAGCACCGCCATGCCGGGTACGTTCTGCGCGGCCATGGTGACCAGGAACAGCGGCAGGGCCAACCCGACCAGTGCGGACGCATTCCAGGCCGGCGTGGTCAGCGTGACCGACGGGATCAGCGCGGCCCCGGTCAGGCCGGTCGGCGGTGCGGTCAGTGCGATCGCCGCCACGGCCACCACCAGCGCACCGGGCACCGCCCAGCGTCGGGCGAACCGGTGCAGCAGCAGCCAACCGACCACCACCGACCCGGCCACCACCGGCAGCTCTACCAACGCGCGGACCGGGGCGGTGCACAACGGCAGCAGCACCCCGGCGAGCATGGCGCCGGCCACCGGCTTGGGGATGGCGGCCACCGCACGGCCGAGCGGTGGGAACAACCCGGCCGCGACGATCAGCACACCGGAGACGAGGAAGGCGCCCACCGCCACCGGCCATCCGCCCGGCGGTGGCCCGGTCGCCACCAGCAGCGCAGCGCCCGGAGTGGACCAGGCCGCGCTCATCGGTATCCGGTACCGCCAGCCCAGCCAGGCGGCGACGAACCCACTCGCCACACAGAGAGCGAGCAGGCCGGAGGCGGCCTGCGCGTCCGACGCGCCCGCCGCTCGGAGTCCGGCCAGCACGACTGTGAACGAGCTGGCGAAGCCGACCAGCGCGGTCACCACCCCGGCCAGCACCGGTTGCACGCGTCCGGCCACCCCATCCTCCCGACTGTTCCGTTTACGGAACGGAAGCGTGTAGCACGATAGCCGGGTGCCGCACCCACCACCAGCCCCGCGCCCGGGCCTCGACGTGGATCCCGCCGTCGTCGGTCGTCGGGTCCGTGCCCTGCGCGAGGAGCAGGGGATCTCGCTGTCCACACTCGCCCGGCTCGCCGGTGTCGGAAAGGCCACCCTCTCCGGCCTGGAGCACGGCACCCGCAATCCGACCCTGGAGACGCTCTGGGCGGTCACCGCGCAGCTCGGCGTACCGCTGACGGCGGTACTGGCGGAGCCGGCCGCGGGGCCCACAGTGCACGGCACCGCTGTCACCGCCACCCTGCTGGAGGTCTTCACCGACACCGACGCGACCTACGAGCTGTACCGGATGCGGGTGGCGCCCGGCCCCGGCCAGCTCTCCCCCGCCCACCCGGCGGGAGTCACCGAGCACGTCACAGTGTTCGCCGGGGTGCTGCGCGCCGGGCCGGCCGACGCGCCGCTGACCGCCCCGGCCGGCGGTCACCTCCGCTGGGTGTCGGACGTGCCACACAGCTACGCGGCGGTGGGTGACGAGGAGGTCGCCGCGAGCCTGCTACTGCGCTACCCGCGCCGCTGAGACCCCGCCGATCGGTTACGGACCGTCGGCCTCGTCGACGAAAATCGCAATCATTTCTCGACCTAGGTAGGAGGCGTAGAGACGAATGCGGGTTGTTCTTGGCAAGCTTGACCCCATGACGCTGATCCTCCGCTCGGTCATCCTCAACGACATCGGCTTGGTGCGCACCAACAACGAGGACTCCGCCCTCGCCGGTGACCGCCTGATCGCCGTCGCCGACGGCATGGGTGGGCTGCCTGCGGGCGAGGTGGCGAGCGAGATCGTGATCCGGATCCTGGACGAGCTGGCTCCGCCCACCGACCCCGACGGCGCCGCCGACGCGCTGCGTGCCGTGGTCAGCACCGCCAACCAGCGCATCCACGCCGCGATCACCGTCGACCCGAGCCGGGACGGCATGGGTACGACGCTCACCGCGGCCCTGCTGGCCGGGGAGACACTGGTGCTGGCCCAGGTGGGCGACTCCCGCTGCTACCTGCTGCGCGACGGGGAGCTGACCCAGCTCACCCGGGACGACACGTTCGTGCAGGCGCTTGTCGATCAGGGCACCCTCTCTCCCGAGCAGGCCCGCCACCACCCACAGCGGTCCCTGGTGACCCGGGCCGTGCAGGGTGCCGACACCCCACCCGCGGTCGGGGTGCTCACAGTGGTCCCTGGTGACCGGCTGCTGCTGTGCAGCGACGGGCTCTCCGACTACGTCGAGGACGAGGCCATCGCCGCGGCCCTGGGCATGTACGCCGACCGCCAGCAGTGCGGTGAGCAGCTGGTGAAGCTGGCCCACCACGCCGGCGCGCCGGACAACGTCACAGTCGTGGTCTCCGACGTCGTCGCCCGCTGACCCGTACGGCTCCACTCGGCGGCTCACCCGGACCGGCCGGTTCGGGTTCCGCTGCCCCAGTAGGTGGTTGTGCCATCTAGCTTGCGCCGCTACTGTCCGACGCGTGGATTCCGACCGGCGCGGGCAGTGGCTGCGGGGGGTGCTCGACATCTGCGTCCTGGCCCTGCTGTCCGAAGGCGAGTCCTACGGCTACCAGCTCGCCCAGGCGCTCGACGTGGCGGGCGTCGGGCCGATCCAGGGCGGCACGCTCTATCCCGTGCTGCTGCGCCTGCAGAAGACCGGCCTGGTGACCGCGCAGTGGCGGGAGGGCAGCGCCGGGCCGGCCCGCAAGTACTACCGGCTCACCGACGACGGGCATGAGGCGCTCCGCGCCGGCGGCAGCGCCTGGCTCAGCTTCGTCCGGCCGGTGAACGACATCGTCACGAAGGGGGTCACCCGGTGAACGCCGACGATTGGCTGCGTACGCTCACAGCCGAGCTGCACCAGCGCCGGGTCGCGGCGGACGCCGCACGGCACGTGGTCGCCGAGGCCGCCACCCACCTGCGCGAGGGCGGCGGCGACCCCTGGGTCGTCTTCGGCCCACCCCAGCAGTACGCGGGCGCGGTCGTGGAGAGCATCGGCACCGCGCCCGGACCGCGCCCCGGGCCGGTCCGGCTGCACGCGGCGGGCATCACCAAGAGGTACGGGCGGCGAACCGTGCTGCGCGACGCCACGCTGACCGTCCGGGCCGGACAGATCGCCGCAGTCGTCGGCGCGAACGGCTGCGGCAAGAGCACCTTCCTCCGGATCTGCGCCGGACTCATGTCACCCGACGCCGGCGAGGTGGCCGTCTCCGGGCGGCTCGGCTACTGCCCGCAGTCCGGCGGCACCGCCGACTTCCTGCTCGCCGACGAGCACTTCGTGCTGGTCGGCGCCGGTCAGGGTGTGGCCCGGGGCCCGGCCCGCCGCGCCGGTCGGGCGGCGGCGCGGCAGCTCGGTTGGGAGGCGGGCGGCGACGTGCAGGCCCGCCATCTCTCCGGCGGCACCCGACAGAAGCTCAACCTGACAATGTCCACGCTCAGCGCCCCCGACGTGCTGCTGCTCGACGAGCCGTACCAGGGCTTCGACCAGGGCACGTACGTCAACTTCTGGGACCAGCTCAGCAGGTTGCGCGACGCCGGCACGGCCATCGTCGTGGTGACCCACCTGCTCAACCAACTCGACCGGGTGGACATCGTGCTCGACCTGACCCCGGCACGTGAGACCGTGCGGCACGCGCCCGACAACCAGGGAGGCCGCCAGTGAACCGGCTCGTCACCGTCGCCGAGATGACAGTGCGGGAGCTGCTGCGACGTCGGGGCGTACTCCTGCTGTTGTTGTTGATGCCGTTGACCTTCTACCTGATCCGGCGGGACGCCTACCTCGGGCAGTCGGTCCGCTCGCTGCTGCTCGGCGTGGGCTGGGCGGTGAGCACCGCCGCGCTGTTCGCCACGACCGCGGCCCGCGAACTGGAGCCGAGGCTGCGGCTGGCCGGGTACCGCCCACACCATCTCTATCTCGGTCGGATGCTCGGCCTGTGGACGGTGGGGCTGGTCATCTCCGTACCCTTCTTCCTGCTCCCGATGATCGACGGCGCGGACCTGCGGTACGGCGGCCTGGCGGCGGCGCTGCTCTGTTCAGTGGCGGTGGCGGCGCCGTTCGGGATGCTGATCGGTGCGCTGCTGCCCCGCGAGTTGGAGGGCACGCTGCTGCTGCTCACAATGGTGACGGTGCAGATGCTGATCGACCCGGCCGGGTCCGGGGCGAGGTTGACACCGTTCTGGTCGAGTCGGGAGATCGCCACCTGGACGGTCGACAACACCGACCAGGGCTACCTCTCCCGGGGTCTGCTGCACGGGCTCGCCGTCACCGCCCTGCTGGCTCTGGGCGTGGCAGCGGTGGCCAGCGTCCGCCTGCGCCGCCGTCGCCACCTGCGGCACCTGCCGGTCGGCTGACGCCGGCCCGGCCGTAGATCGGGCCAATCCGGTTGCTGCGACCCGCGCGGCGGGTTGAGATGGGCGAATGACCATCCGCCGGGTGACCGACGACGACCGTCTCACCACCAGCTTCCCGCTGGCCGCGTACGCCTTCGAGTCCTCGCCGCTCAGCGCCACCCGCACCGCGGAGTTCCGGGACTACCTGCCCTACAACCAGGGCAACCGGACGTTGATCGCTGAGGAGAACGGCACCACGTTGGCCGCCGTCTCGGCCATCCCGATGCGACAGAACCTGCGCGGGGTGGTGCTGCCGATGGCCGGTGTCGCCGGGGTGGCGACCCATCCGCTGGCCCGCCGGCAGGGGCACGTCCGGACGTTGCTGCACCAACTCCTCGACGAGATGCGCGACGAGGGCCACCCGCTCAGCGCGCTCTACCCGTTCCGGCCCAGCTTCTACGCCCGGTTCGGCTACATCGGGCTGCCCAAGCCACGCCGGGTCACCTTCACCCCGGCCAACCTGGGCTCGCTGCTCCGGGTGGACCTGCCCGGCGAGGTCGGCTGGGAACGCGTCGCCGCCGGCTATCCGGCGTGGCGGGCGTTCACCGAGCGCAACCTCCAGGAACGACACGGCTTCGCGATCTTCCCGGACTACCGGGCGGTCGGAATGCGTGACCGTGACGAGTACTGGCTGCTCACCGCCCGGGTCGACGGGGAGGTCACCGGCGCGGTGACGTACCGGATCGACGAACACGGCGGCACGCTGCACGGCAACGAACTGCTTGTCACCGACCCGCTCGCGCGGACGCTGCTGTTGCAGTTCTTCGCCCGGCACGTCGACCAGATCGAGCGGATCAGCGTTCAGGTTCCGCCGGACGAGTTGCCCGAGCTGTGGCTGACCGACCTGGACGTACACGTCGAGGCCCGTACGGCAGTGCCGGGTGCGTCCGCGCCGATGGCCCGGCTGCTGTCGCTGGACGCGTTGAGCGGGCTGCCCGCCGGCCCGGGCCGGGTGCGGATCGAGCTGACCGGGGACCGCTGGCTGGCCGGCACCCACCTGCTCGACGGCACTACCGGCGCGCTGGAGCTGGTCGACGACACCACCGGCCGCGCGCCGACGGCCACGCTCACCGCCGCCGGGCTCTCCGCCCTCGCGTACGGGGTGCTGGACCCGGCCGAGCTGCCGCTACGCGGTCTGGGCGAGGTGCCGGTGGACGCCGCCACGGAACTGCGCGGCCTCTTCCCCCGCCGGGTGCCGTACCTCTTCGCCGACTTCTGAGCCCACCTCACAAACGGGTTTGTCGCCTCGGCGGCAGTGGGTACGGTCCCGCGAATGCCGGAGTGGTTACAGGCGGGTGGATGGGGGTTGCTGGCCGGGTCGGCTCTGCTGGTCGGGGCAGCGGTCGGCTGGTTCGCCCGGGTGCCGCAGCGCGTCATCGCGTCGATCATGGCGTTCGGCGCGGGGGTGCTGCTCTCCGCCGTGTCGTTCGAGTTGATCGCCGAGGCGCACGCGCAGGGTGGGCTGCTGCCCACCGCTCTCGGCGCTGCCACCGGTGCGGTGACCTACACCCTCGCCAACCTGGCACTCGCCCGACACGGTGCCCGGCACCGGAAACGGTCCGGCGACCAGCAACCCTCCGAGAGCGAACAGCCCGGTTCCGGCTCGGCGCTCGCCGTCGGCGCGCTGCTCGACGGCGTACCGGAATCGGTGGTGATCGGCGCCAGCCTGCTCGGCGGCGGCACCGTCAGCCTGGTCACCGTGGCGGCGGTGTTCCTCAGCAACGTTCCGGAAGGACTGTCCAGCGCCGCCGGCATGCGCCAGGCCGGCCGCAGCCGACGGTACGTGTTCCTGCTCTGGACCGGGATCGCGCTGATCAGCGGCGTCGCCGCGCTGGTCGGCAACACGCTGCTGGGTGGCGCTCCGCCGGAGGTAATGGCCGCCATCACCGCGTTGGCCGCCGGGGCGATCCTCGCCATGATCACCGACACCATGGTCCCGGAGGCGTTCGAGAACGCGCACCTGCTCGTCGGCCTGATCACGGTCGCCGGCTTCCTGACCGCCTTCGCCCTCTCCCACGCCTGACCAGCGGTCACGCCGCCACAACCGGCGCGGCGGGCGGCGGGCGGCCGGCGACAGCGAGCGGCGGGCGAGCGGCGGCGGGCGGCGGCGGGCGGCGGGCGAGCGGCGGCGGGCGGCGAGCGACAGCGCGGGCGAGCGGCGGGCGGCGCGGGGCGCGGCTTAGCTGCGCATTAAACCGGCCCGGCGGATTCGTCGCGATGCCGTCGCGGCTCCTAGCATCACTGGGTGCGCATGACGTCGCTTGCCGCTCTCCTCGTCCTCGGTGTCGCCACCGCGGCCCTGCCCGCCTGCGCGCCCAACGACCCGGCCCCCGCCTTCGAGGCCGGCTCGACCGCCTCGCCGACGGCGCTGCCCACCGGCGGTCAGAGCGACGCGCCGGGGGCGCGGGACGGCCTCGGCGGCCCGGGGGCCAGCACCAGCCCGAAGCCCGCCACCAAGGTGCTCGCCGCCGGCAACCCGAACGGCACTGCCACCGTGCCGGCCGAGGCGCGGGCGGTGGACACTTCGAAGCCGACCCGGACCATCGGCACCGGCACCCCGGCGAGCTGCACCTCCGCGGCTGTCGTGAAGGCCGTCGCGGCCGGCGGTGTCATCACGTTCAACTGTGGACCGGCCCCGGTGACGATCAAGATGGCCGCCACCGCGAAGGTCCGCAACGCCAACGGGCCGAAGATCGTGCTGGACGGCGGCGGCACCGTCACGCTGAGCGGCCAGGGGCAGCGCCGCATCCTCTACATGAACACCTGCGACGAGGCCCAGGGCTTCACCACCTCGCACTGCCAGAACCAGGATCACCCGCAGCTCACAGTGCAGAACCTCACCTTCGCCGACGGCAACTCCACCGGAGAGAAGGCCGAGGGCGGCGGCGGTGGGGCGATCTTCGTGCGCGGCGGGCGGCTGAAGGTGGTCAACTCGCGCTTCGTCCGCAACCGCTGCGACCGCACCGGCCCGGACCTGGGTGGCGCGGCGGTCCGGGTGCTGAGCCAGTACGAGAACAAGCCGGTGTACGTGGTGGGCAGCACCTTCGACGGCGGTTCCTGCTCCAACGGAGGGGCGCTGAGCAGCATCGGCGTGTCGTGGGTGGTGCTGAACAGCCTGCTCAGGAACAACGAGGCGATCGGCAGCGGTGCCAACCCGGCAAAGTCCGGTACGCCCGGCGGCGGCAGCGGTGGCGCGATCTACTGCGACGGCAACGAGTTCACCGTACGGATCGCCGGCACGATCATCGAGAACAACACTGCCAACGAGGGCGGCGGCGCGGTCTTCTTCGTGAGCAACAACCGCACCGGCACGATGAGGATCGAAAACTCGACTTTGCGCCGCAACCCCAGCGCCAAGTTCGAGACCCGCGGCTTCCCCGGCATCTTCTTCCTGGGCGCCCGCAACCCCACGCTCACGGGCTCCAAGCTCTCCTAACCCGCCCGCGCGCCACGGCCCGCGCCCGCGCCCGCGCCGGTGATCAAGAGGTTTCGGTCATCGGGGCGGCGTTTCTTGACCGAAAGCTCTTGATCAACAAGGTGGGTGGGGTCAGTAGGGGTTTCCTTCGCCTGGGGGGCGGGCGTGGAGGAGGGCGGCGGGGCGGCCGGGCAGGTCCCGTGCGCCGGACATCGGCGGGCTCGGCGTGTGGTCGCCGTCGGCCATTCCGGCGAAGAGTTCCTTGAGCGCCGTCAGCGCACTGATCTTGGGCTGCCAGCCCAGCTCGGTCTCCGCGCGCTCGCTGGACATCAGCGGGGCGTTCAGACCCAGCTCCACCCAGCCCGCGTCGACAGGTTGCAGTCGCGCCCGCCAGGTCAGCGCCGCCGCCACCCGCAGCACCGGTGCGGCGACCGGCACCGTCCAACCATGGAAGTGCCGGGCCACCAGCTCCGGAGTGAGCACCGGGTCCGCGGCGACGTTGAAGGCGCCGCGCGCATCACCCAACACCGCCCGGGCGTACGCGTCGGCCACGTCATCGGCGTGCACCGCCTGCATCCGCAACCGGCGGTTCGTCGGCACCAGCGGGATCCGGCCGAAGCGCAGCAGCCGCACCGGCGCCAACGGGCCGAGGAAATACCGCGTGATCTCCGCACCAGCGGCCCGCTGGAAGATCAACCCGGGTCGCATCCGCACCACCCGCAGCGTCGGCTGATCCCGTTCGACAATGTCCAGCAGCGCTTCCACCTCCGCCTTGTGCTCGCTGTACGACGAACCGGGCACGCCGGTGGCGGGCCACCGCTCACTGATCGGGTGGTCCTTCGGGCCGGGCGCGTAGGTGCCGACCGACGAGGCGTACACCAGGGCCGGAACACCGGCCTGGACCACCGCGTTGATCACCGCCCGGCTGCCCTCGACGTTGGTCCGGCGCAAGACCCGCTGGTCGTGGCTGGGCTGGATCTGCCAGGCCAGGTGCACCACCGCGTCCGCACCCGCGAACACCTCGGCGAGCTGCCCGACCGCGCTCGGCGCGCCGATGTCGCAGGAGTGCCACTCCACCTGGTCGTACGGTTCGCCGGCATCCGGGCCGGGCAACCGTCGCACGACCCCGGCCAGCTCCACGCCCCGCTCCCGGCGCAGCCGCCGCAGCAGCGCCGTACCGACGTTGCCGCTCGCCCCCACCACCACGATCCGCATGCCCGACCCCGTACCCGCCCAGCAGCAGCTCAACCACCCACGGCTCGTGGCTCGCGCGGCTTGATCCACTCGGCTTCCCGAAAGTCGCGGCATCCGCGCGCGCAGGACAGCCCGACTTCCTGAATCCCGAGTCGATCAAGGGCGAGGAAACTCCCGTACCCAGCCGTGCTTCTCCTTGCCCCGCCTACCGGCGGTGGCGGCCAGGCAGCGTGGGCAGATACAGCCCACCGCGTCCGCCTGAGTGAGCACATCGGTGCCCGAGTAGTCGAAGCGCACATGCGGGAAGCGACGCAAGCGGGTCCGACTCAGCGCCAGCCCACAGACCGTCTGGTTCTGGCCGGGCAGCCAGGCGTGCACCTCCCCACCCGGCTGGCGTACGCCATCGGGCCCGATCTCCTCTCCGGAAGCCGCCACGGCAGGCAATCGACCTGATCCCATGTCGGTCCTGGTTCCCCACCGACCCACACCCATGCGCCGCCGCGCGAGGTCGCTCGATTCACACCAGCGCACCGATCCAGCGCCTGGAACCCTCCGCATCGCCCCCGACCGGTGATGATCAACTGCGGCCGGGCACCGGCCGGCCGCAGCCATCGACGGCCGGCCGGAAGCCGAGAGCCGTCGACGCTCACCGTCGGGTAACCTGAGCGCGCGGGCCGCTAGCTCAATGGCAGAGCTGTGGACTTTTAATCCATAGGTTCAGGGTTCGAGTCCCTGGCGGCCCACTCTTATGCAGGTCGGCGGCCCTTATGCGGCCGCCGTTGCCGTGATTCGGGCCGGTGCAGCGCGAAGTACAGCAAGTAGGCGGAGACGCATGTGCACGTCGCCGTAGGCCCACCCGAGGTACAGTTTTCTGTACTTGCCCTGGAGGTGGCTATGCGGACCGTGAACTTCACCCAGCTACGGCAGAACCTGGCCGCCGAACTCGACAGCGTCATCAACGACGCGGAGGAAGTGGTGGTCACCCGATCCGGCCACGAGCCCGTGGTGATCGTGCCCCTCGCGGAGTACGAGTCGATGAAGGAGACCGAGTATCTCCTCCGCAACCCGAGCAACGCCGCCGCGCTGCGCCGGTCGATGGCAGAGCTTGAGAAGGGCGATGCGGCTGAGCGGGACCTGATCGACCCGGCCACCGTCCGGGACATCGCGTGAGGCTGGTCTTCACCGCGACGGCGTGGAACCAGTACCTCAGCCACACGGACCGGAAGCTGGTCAAGCGCATCAATGATCTCATCGCGGACGTGATGCGCAACGGATACGAGGGCATCGGAAAGCCGGAGCCCCTTCGGGGAGAGCTGTCCGGCTTCTGGTCCCGCCGGATCGATCGTGAACACCGGCTGGTGTACCGGATCAGTAAGGACGACGTCGAGATCATCGCCTGTCGGTACCACTACGTCGATCGTTAGCCGACTGGACCGATACCACGGGGCAAGGACGTGGGTCCTCATCATCCTCGACCGGCATCGCCGCATTGAGCCGTCCGAGCATGATGCGCCAGATGCCCGGGGTCGTCGCGGATGCGTCCATCGGAGTGTGCTGTGGCATGCGGTACGCGCCTCAGATCAGCTCGACCCCACCGTGGCCCGTCATGGCTCCCGCCTGCCGGCCGGGTGGTCGGAGGCTCCCTCGGATGGCTGACTGCCACCCGGCGGCTGGGCTGCGATCACCCGATCTGCTGCCGCCAGGGCGGCCAGGGCCTCGGCGCTGCCCGGTTCAGGCGTGCCGACCAGAAGTTGCTGACCGGGAGCGTCGCGGACGTCGAAGGTCTGGTAGGTCAGCTGGACCTGTCCCGCCTCGGGGTGGTTGATGACCTTGAACATGCGGGTCAGGCCCCGCACTGTCTGGTCCGCCCAGAGGGTGCGGAACGCCGGCGAGTCGCGTTGCAGGTCGGCCACGAGCGCCCGGATTTGGGGATCTTCCGGGAAGCGACCGGCGTTGAGTCGCAGGGCGTGTACGACGTTCTCGGTCAGGGACGGCCAGTCGGGGAAGACGGCGCGGGCCTGCGGATGCTGGAACAGCACCCGGACCATGTTGGTCGGGCCGATGAACGGGGACAGCAGGGCAGCCGCCACGCTGTTGGTGGCCAGCACCTCGAATGCGGGACTGAGCACGTAGGCGGCGGCGGTGGGGAAGGCGTCCAGCAGCCGCAGCAGCGCCGGGTGCACGGAGTCCCGGGAGTTGTCCGGGCCGAGGCGAGGGTGGAGCCCGGCGAGCCGGAAGAGATGGCGGCGCGCGTCCGGGTCGAGGTGCAGGGCCCGACCGATCGCGTCGAGCAGCGGTGCGGAGGGGTTGCGCTCCCGGCCCTGTTCGAGGCGGGCGTAGTAGTCGGCGCTCACCCCGGCCAGGATTGCGAGCTCCTCGCGGCGCAGTCCGGGTACCCGGCGGTCGCCACCGCTGGGCAGTCCGACCTCTTTGGGGTCGACTCGTCCGCGACTGGCCCGGAGGAATTCCCCGAGCCGGTTTGAATCGGGCATGCCGATCAGCCTAAGACGTCGGACCACCGTCGCCGGCCGGTCCGCCGGTTGGCGTGATCGGCACATCGAGGGCCTACGGGACAGAGGTTGCCTGAACCGAGTTAACCGGACACGGTGCCGGGGTGTGGCGCACCCCGGAAACCTCGCCCTTCCAGGGCCCGCGTACCAGCCGGATCGTTGAGCTGCGGCGCTCGGGCAGCGGGCCCGAAGTGCAACAGGAGGATCAATGGGAAACAGTGCCGGCTCGAAGATCATTCTCATCACCGGTTCGAGCAGTGGTATCGGTGCGGCGACCGCCCGCCGGCTGGCCGCCGACGGTCATCACGTCGTGCTCGGCGCCCGACGCGTCGACCGGCTCACCGCGCTCGTCGACGAACTGCGCGACGCTGGCGGCACCGCCGACCACCATGAGCTGGACGTCACGAGCCGCGACAGCGTGCTCTCCTTCGTCGAGGGCGCCCACGAACGACACGGTCGCATCGACGTGCTGGTGAACAACGCCGGCGTGATGGCCCTGTCGACCCTCGACACGCTGCGGGTGGACGAGTGGGACCAGATGATCGAGGTGAACCTGCGCGGCACCCTGTACGGCATCGCCGCCGCGTTGCCGTTGATGCGCGCCCGTGGCGCGGGGCACATCATCAACATCGGCTCCACCGCCGCGTACCGCGTCGACCCGACGGCTGCGGTCTACTGCGCCACCAAGTACGCGGTACGGGCACTCACCGAAGGATTGCGCCAGGAGAGCCAGGACATCCGGGTGACCCTGGTGAGCCCCGGCTACACCCACTCGGAACTCACCGAGCGGGGTGGCGACCCTCGGGTGCGGGCTGCCGTCCACGCGGCGGCCGAGGAGCTGGGAATGCCTGCCTCGGCGGTCGCTGACGCGATCGCCCATGCGATCGCCCAGCCGGGCAGCGTCGACGTCAACGAGATCATCATGCGGTCAACCGTGCAGGGCTGACCGCGCATCACGAGGAGTGCACCCATGAGCGAAGCGCTTGAGATGACGACGTTCCGGCTCGTCCCCGGCCTGACCGGCGCCGACTTCGTCAACGCCAACGAAGACATCAACGACTACCTGCGGCGTCAGCCCGGCTTCCGGTGGCGTCGGATCATGCAGGACGACGACGGCACCATCACCGACATCGTCGCGTGGGACTCCGCCGCGGACGGCCGGCGCAGCGCCTCGGGGATCATGACGGAGATGGCCGACTCCCCGGTGCACGCCACCATCGAACAGGCCACTGTGGACTTCCGGATCGTCCCGGTGTTGCAGCACACCAGTTGACCTCGATCTGCCGGGACCGCCCTGATGGACGACGAGTCCGCGACCTGGCGTCGGGAGCCGACGTAGATATCCTCTTCAAGTGCCGGCCCGTGTGGAGATCGTTGACACGGGGCCGGCACTGCGAAGGGACTATCGACATGCCCCGTGTGGTACCGGCACTCAACCGCGCACTCGACGTCCTCGAACTGTTCCTGGACTGCCCCCAACTGTCGGCCCGCCAGGTGATGGAGCGGCTCGACCTGCCCCGCACCACGGTCCACGAACTGCTCGTCACGCTTGAGGCTCGCTCGTACCTGATCTCCGTACCGGGTCAGCCGGTGCAGTATCGGCTCGGCATGCCGCTGTTCCAACTCGGCGCGGCGTTCGCGGGCCGGCTTGATCTGGTACGTGAGGCGCAGGGCGTCGCACGGGACGTGGCCGCCGCGTGCGACGAGGCGGTTCATGTGGCGGTACGCGACGGCGCCGACGTCATCTACCTGGTGAAGTTCGACAGCACCCACCCCGTTCGGATGGTTTCCGGGGTCGGGCTGCGGCTGCCCGCCCACTGCACGGCGGTCGGCAAGGTACTGCTGTCGGCCCTCGATCAGGCGGACCTGGACGCCGTCCTGCAAAAGGAACCCCTGCCGGGCATGACGCCGGACAGCATCACCGACCCGGACCTTCTTCGTGAGCAGCTCGAACGTGTCCGGGTGGAGGGCGTCGCTGTCGACGTTGGCGAGTCGGACAGCGCGATGCGCTGCGTCGCCGCGGCGATCCGGGACCATACCGGTGCCGTCATCGCTGGGATGAGCCTGTCCGCGCCGATCATTCGCTGGACGCCTCAGGTGCAGGTGGAGTGGACCGGGCTGGTTCGCGAGGGCGCGGCCGAGTTGTCGGCTCGGATGGGTCACCGGGCGCAGCCTCGTTAGCCAACCTCCCGCTTTCGGCTCGAAACAACATCGAAACATTGACATCGCTCTCCACGCTGCCTTAGCGTCGCGACCACTCGATCCGGTATATCGAACCTGGTTCGAAATCTCGAACGGCGGTGGTCCCGTGACCCGACCGAACTGGAACGTCAGCGCTGCTTCCTCGGCCCGGTCGTCGATCGCCTCGACCTCGTCGCGCTACCCGGCGAGCGACACGCGGATTCTCTCGCGCGGCCCACACGGACGCCAAGGCAGGACGACGGTGAACGGCGGCACGAACGAGCCCGCCGGCACCGTGGCAACCCGACGCATTTCGACAACGAGCACGCGAACGCGCTGATCGATGGGGGCGACGCGTCTCTGGTCGCCGTCATGGACACGCCTGGAGCACGAGCATCGCGGTGTTCGTCAGACAGGCCTTCGGCGTGCAGAGGTGCGGAGACTTCAAGGAGGCGAATGTTCATGGAGATCAAACCGGCATGGTCCCGGCGCGGCTTTCTGGGGATGGGAGTGGGGGTGCTCGGCGCGGCCGGTCTGGCCGCGTGCGGGGGCGAGTCCGAATCGCCCAGCAAGGTGCAGCCGGAGGTTCCGCAGGAGCTGATCGACGCCGCGGCGGCGATGAAGGGCTCCTCGATGGGCATGCTGTCGCAGAAGCTGTACTCGACGGCGGCGAACGAAGCCCTCGACAGCTCGATCAAGAAGTTCGCCGACACCACCGGAACGAAGATCGAGAACAGTCTGGTCCAGGCCGACGCCGGTGACGTGGTGGCCAAGATCGACGCCGAGGTCAAGGGCGGGGTGGCCCGTGACCTGGCGTTCATGACCGACTCGCGGTTCGTCGCGCAGTTCCAGGCGCTGGGCGACCTGGAGGACGTGACGGACGTCGTCAAGGCGCTGACCGCCAAGTACGGCGAGCCCTGCGCCGAGGCCAAGAACTTCTGCGTCTTCGACGGCAAGTGGTTCGCCATCCCGTACCACTTCATCGGGATCGGGTCGTTCCTGCGCAAGGACTGGATGCAGGACAAGGGCATCACTCCCAAGGACATCTACAGCTGGGAGGAGCTGCGGGACCTGTGCCTGGAGATCTCCGATCCGGGCAAGCGCCGGTTCGGCTGGGGCATGACTGTGAACCGGTCCGGTGACGGCAACGGCATGATCGAGGCGCTGATCAACGCCTACGGCGGGTCGATCGCCGCCAACGACGGCCGGAAGGTCACCTTCAACAGCCCGGAAACCGTGCAGGCGGTGACGTTCCTTGGCGACATCTACACCAACCCCAAGTACAAGCCGATGCTGCCGCCGGGAATCGCGAGCTGGACCGACACCAGCAACAACGAGAACTGGCTCGCCGGGATCCTCGGTTACACCCGCAACCAGTTCAGCGTCTACGCGGACTCCAGGACCAAGAAGAACCCGGTGCACGAGAACACCCACGTGTTCTCCGACTGCATCGGGCCGGCGACCGACAACCCGCTGCTGCTCGGCCAGTCGCAGGGCTTCGTCGTCTTCAAGGGTGCCAAGAACCCGGCGCTCGCCAAGCTCCTGGCTCAGTACCTGGTCAGCGCACCAGCGCTGCTCGGTGTGGCGAAGGAGGCACCCGGCCTGGTGATGCCCGCCTGGGAGAAGGTCTGGGATGCCGACCCGTTCTTCACCAGCGGCGACCCGGCGTTCCCCATGCTGCGCAAGATCACTGAATTGAAGCTGCCGCTGAACACGAAGAACGGCCTGGCCTTCCCGCAGAAGGCCAGCGCGGGCCAGCAGGCGGTGGGGTCGGCCTACGTCCTCACCGACATGATGCAGCAGGTGGTGCAGGGCACAGCGCCGGCGCAGGCCGTGACGGCCGCCCACGCGAAGATGGTGCAGATCTTCAACCAGCAGGGGCTGCCACAGTGAGGTCAGTCCGTCCTGCGCGGGTCCCGGCGGCGAGGAAATCCTCGCCGTCGGGGCCTGGCTCCCTCACCGCGGTTCAGCGGCGGCTGGGCCGCGACTGGCGACTCGCTGCACTGTTCCTGGCGCCGATGGCAGTGCTGGTCGGCGGGCTGGTTCTCGTGCCGATCGCCCGGTCGATCATCACCAGCACCACGGAACGGCACGGGCAGGACAGCGTCTTCGTCGGCCTGGACAACTACCTCGCGCTCGTCGGCGACGACCAGTTCCACACCGGCGTGGTGAACTCGTTCGTATTCACCGCGTACGCCGAGGTCTTCAAGGTCGTGCTGGGGTTGGCCGCGGCCCTGCTGCTGCACCACCGCCGTCGTGGCCGGGCCGTGCTGGCCGGGCTGCTCCTGGTGCCGTGGGTGGTGCCGACGGTGGTGACGGCGTTCAGCTGGCGCGCGCTGCTCGACCCGATCTTCGGCAGCGTCAACACGCTGCTCACCGCCACCGGAATCGGGCCGCTGCTGGCCAGCGCGCACCTCGTCGACAGTTGGCCCGCGGGCTGGCTGTCCGACCCGTCACTGGCCATGCCGTCGGTGATCCTCGTCAACGTCTGGAAGGGAGTGCCGTTCTTCACCGTGTGTTTCCTCGCGGGGTTGAAGGCCATCCCAGCGGACCTCTACGAGGCGGCGACAATCGACGGCGCCTCGTCGTGGCAGCGGTTCAAGAGCGTGACGCTGCCCGGACTGCGCCACGTGATCACCGTGACGGTGACCCTGTCGTCGATCTGGACGTTCAACAACTTCGACCTGGTCTGGTTGCTGACGCAGGGCGGCCCTGGCGACGTGACGGCGCCGTACGTGCTCATCGCCTACTCCAAGGCCATCCTGCAACTCCAGTACGGCGCAGGCGCGGCGGTCACGCTCGTCATGCTGCCGATCATCGGCGGGCTGGTGTTCGTCCTGGTCCGGTTGTTGCGCCAGGACACCAACATCAAACTGCCCCGGCGACGCCGGACAGCGCAGTGGATCGGCGCACGGCGGTGGGCCGCGCCGGTGCGGAAGGCGCTTCCGTGGGTCGTCGCCGCAATGGTCACCGGTCTGCTGGCCTGGGCGTCACCGCAGATCTTCTGGAAGGCGGCGGTGGTCCTCGGTGTGATCCTGCTGATCGCGGCGGGGGTCGGCCGGGTGGTCTCGACCCTCCAGTCCCGAGGTGGTCGCCGGTCGTCGTCAGTGGTGTCGGGCCTGGGTTCCTGGGCCGCGCTGGCCGGCCTGCTCTTCTTCGTGCTGGGCCCGCTGTACTGGATCGCCGTCACGGCCTTCAAGTCCGAGGGCCAGGTCGTCATGCGTACCGACGACCTGTGGCCGACGCCATGGACGCTTGAGCAGTTTGGCGCGCTGTTCGACAACCAGCCGTTCGGCCGCTGGTATCTCAACACCCTGCTGGTGTCGGCGGCGTCGACCGCTGTGGCACTGGTCTGCGCCGCCCTGGCGGGCTACGCGCTGGCCCGGCTGCGGTTCCGTGGGGCGCAGGGCTTCACCGTCACTGTGCTGCTCACCTACGTGATGCCGGGCGCGCTGCTGTTCATCCCGCTGTATCAGATGCTCATCGGCGCCCGGCTCACCGACTCGTTGTGGTCCCTCGTGGTGACGTACCCGACCTTCACGCTGCCGTTCGCCACCTGGCTGCTGGTGGGGTACTTCTCGTCGATCCCCATCGAGTTGGAGGAGGCCGCGCTTGTCGACGGTTGCAGCCGCATCCAGGCGTTCGGCCGGGTGGTGCTGCCGCTGGCCAAGCCAGGGCTGCTGGCGGTTGCGCTCTTCACCCTGACCAACGCCTGGAACGAGTTCCTCTTCGCATTCGTGTTCATCACGAAGGACGAGTACAAGACGCTCCCGGTGGGGATGCAGTCGATGATCGCGGGGGACGTCGTGCCGCAGGGACAACTCGCCGCGGCGTCGCTGCTCGTCAGCATCCCTGTAGTGATCATGTACGCCCTCGGGCAGCGTTTCCTGACCGAGGGGCTCACCGCGGGCGCGGTGAAGGGCTGATTGGGGGCAGCCTGTCGCTCGCGCTACCAGGCCATGTTGATGGCCCGCTCGAAGTTGCCGTAACCGGCGCGGGCGAACGCCCTTGCCATGGGTACGTTGCCCAGGTCGGTGGCCGCGCGGATGCGTGGGACCCCCTCGGCGGCCAGCGTTCGGGTGCCTTCGGCGAGAAGGCAGTCGACGTACCCGTGGCCCCGGTGCTCCGGAACGACGCCGAGGTAGGCGATCCCGGGTGGTAGGCGTTGCGGGCGGGAACGACGAACCCGACGGGCTCGCCGTTCTCGCCCAACGTGCCGACGCGCCACCACTCACGAGGGCTGGAGTATGTGGCGAGTTCCTGCTGACTCGTTTCCGGTCGGTGTGCGCGTGTAGGTGAGGAAGAGAGCGCCACTGTCCAGGACTGTGTGGTCGGTCAGGTGCCAGGCGCGTGGTGCGAAGACGGCGTCGCGGCCGAAGAGCGGGATGCCGGCGCCAATGGTCAACGGGGCAAGCTTGATGATCAGCTGGTCGATCTCGGGGTAGAGGGCACCGGCCAGCGCGCCGCCGCCGATCACCCAGACGTCCCTGCCGTCGTGCCGCTTCAGCTCTCGTACCGTGGCGATGGGGTCCTGGCCGATGACCTCGACGGCCGGGTCCGGGCTGCTGCCCAGCGTGCGGGAGAACACCAGGTGGCGCAGGTGCGGGTACGCGTCGGTCACGCCGGCCTTCAGGCCCACCTCGTACGAGTGACGCCCTTCCAGCACGGTGTCGAACCGGCTGCCCTGGTCGGTGATGCCGAACGCCTGCCGGGCCGGACCGGGAAGGGTCTCCGGGTACTCGGCGACGAGGTGACGCAGGTAGTCGTCCGGGACGGGCCAGAACCCGCCGGGACCGGTGGGGTCGGCGCCGTCGGGACCGGCGATGAAGCCGTCCAGGGTGGCGGCGATGTAATACACGAGCTTGCGCACGACGATCTCCTCGTTCAGGCTGCCGGATGCTGTTCGGCGACGACGTCCGTCAGCCTGCCCGGCGAGGCACCGGGCTACAAGATCACAACCGGTAACGTGCCATAACCCTTCGCTAATGGGTGGATCGGGAACAGCACATGGAACTCCGCGACATCGAGATCTTTCTGACCCTGGCGGAGGAACTGCACTTCACCCGTACCGCCGAGCGGCTGCACGTGACCCAGGCCCGGGTCAGCCAGGCGATCAAGAAGCAGGAACGCCGGATCGGCGCCGCGCTGTTCGAGCGGAACAACCGGCAGGTGAAACTCACACCGATCGGCCAACGGCTCTTCGACGACATTCAGCCCATGTACCGAGGTCTGCACGAGGGCATGGACCGGGCCAGGCTCGCCGCCCGGGGCAAGACCGGGGTGCTGCGGGTCGGGTCGATCGCCGTCAACCTCCATGATTTCCGCGAGCTGTTCGACGGGTTCGCGAAGGAGCACAGTGAGTGCGAGGTGCAGATCCGGCATGTCGACTTCGGCGACCCCTTCGGTCGGCTGCGCGCCGGCGACATCGACGTGCAGATCGTGTGGCTGCCCGTCAAGGAACCGGACCTCACCGTCGGCCCGGTGATCTACACCGAACCCATAGTGCTGGCCGTCGGGGCGACCCACCGGCTGGCCGGCCGGAAATCGGTCTCCTACGAGGACCTGGCGGACGAGACGGTGATGGGCGGGGCCCGGCCGGACTACTGGCGGGAGATCCTGGTACCAGTACGCACACCCAGCGGACGGTTCATCCCGATCGGCCCGTCGGTCTCCAACTTCCAGGAGATGATCCCGATACTCGCCACTGGCGAAGCCGTCTCGCCCGTGCACGCCCAGGCTGCCCGCTACTACGCGCGGCCGGACATCGCCTACGTGCCCATCCACGACGCCCCGCCGGCCCGGTGGGGGCTGATCTGGCGTACCAGTGGCGAGACGGAACTCATCCGGTCGTTCGCCAGCACCGCGCACCGGCTCAGCTCCATCGGGTAGCCCGACTGACTCCCCCTGCCCCATGGTACGAATGCCGCAGAGCGCGCATAAACCACAGGACGGGCGAGCGGATGACGACGAGTGGTGCGGGCAAGCTGCTGCGCAAGCCCGGGGATCCGCAACGGGCCACGAGAACGCCCAACTGAGCCGCCGTCGCCACCTGGATAGCCCTCGAGGCCGTCACTGCCTGAGCTGTTTCTCGAACCAGTGGTGGGCGTAGCGCTCGGTGTTGTACGCCTCGATCTCCCGGTAACCGGTCGCCCGGTACAGGGCGATCGCCTCGGTGAGGTTGCGGTTGGTGTCCAACCGGACCGCTGGCGCGCCGCGCTCGGCGGCGTACCGTTCCAGCTCACCCAGCAGCCGCCGCCCGACGCCGAGCCCACGTACGGTGTCGGCCACCCACACGCGTTTGATCTCGGCGGGCGCGTCGGGGTGGAGTTTGACAGCGCCGCAGCCGATCGGTTCGCCGTTCAGCGTGGCGAGCAGGAGAACCCCGTTGGGCGGGACGAGCGCGTCGTCGTGGACCGGGTTGCTCAGTGCGGGGTCGAAGCCGTCGTCGAATCGTCGAGCGATGTCGCGGGCGTAGGCCCGCAGGCACGCGCGGGCTCGCCTGTCACTCGGCGGGCATGGCTCGATGACGACCATCGAGCCGACGAGCAGCCGTTCGACATCGGCCATGGCGGTGACGAGTCGTTCGCGACCGTGTTCGGTGAGTGGTTCGAGGATCGAGGCGGCGAGATCGTCCGACCGCTGGTCGAGGTCGGCCCACTGGGTCCGGCCGGCGTCGGTGAGGGTGGCGACGCGGACCCGGCCGTCGCCGCCGGTCTGGTCGGCCGGTCCGACGGCGATGAGGCCGTCGTTCTCCAGGGCGCGCAGGAGCCGGCTGAGGTGTCCGGAGTCCAGGCCGAGCCGGGCCCGCAGCGCGGCGACCTCGGCACCGTCGGGGCCGATCTCCCAGAGCAGCCGCGCCTGCCCCAGGGGGCGTCCCTGGGCCATGTACTCGTCGTCGAGCGCACCTACCCGTTGGGTGACCGTCCGGTTGAACCGCCGCACGGCGGCGATGAGGGCCGAGTCCATATACCTGACTTTAGTCAGGCTTATTGGCTACGCACCAGATCGGTGGCGGTAGGAACCGATGCCGGCGTGATCCAGGACGACCACCGCGAGCGCCACCCCGGTGGCCACAGCGCTGACCGCCAACAGCGGCAACCGCAGCACGGCCGCCGCACCGGCCAGCACGAACAGGGCGGCGACCCGGGGCCAGGAGAGTCGCCGGTGGATCGCCGCCGAGAAGAGGATCCGCCCGACGAGGAACAGCGTCGGGCCGCTCAGAATGACCACGACGGCTGTCGTGTCACCGGTCCGCAGGGGGTGGGCGATGCTCAACTCGGCGCCGACGGCGGTGACCACCAACCCGGCGATCATCACCAGGTGCAGATAACCCGTGATCACGCCGAGCCGGGCCGGGTCGGCGCGCTCGATGGCCGGGCCGAGGCGCTGGCCGGCGGGCGTGACATAGAGCAGACCGATCAGCACGGCGATGGTGAAGACCAGCAGAAACGCGACGGTCTGTGGGAAGTGGAGGTCGGTGCCGGCGTACGACAGGCCGGCGACCAGAACGAGTTCGCCGAGCGCAATGATCATGATCTGCTGGTACCGCTCGGCGAAATGCTCACCGGCGAGGTGCAGCTCCTCCCGTCTGGTCCGGCCCATCCCCGGCGTGGGCCAGCCGAGCCGGGGACCGATGAGGTCGAGGGCGAGGGCGAGCAGCCACAGCGGCACCCGCCACTGCGGCAGCAACCCGCCGGCGAGCCACGGCACGGCCGAGACGCTGAACCAGCACAGGATCCGCAGCGTCCGGATCTGCCGCGGATGACCGCGCAGCCCGACGGCGGTGACCACGCCCCGGGCGATGTGCACCGAGACGTACGCGCCGGCGAAGAGCAGCCCCCGCCCGTCCAAGGCCTGCGGGATCGCCACCCCGGCCAGCAGGGCGCCCAGCGCGGCACCGACCAGCAGCCACCGCACCGCCGGGCTCTCCGGGTCGTACCAGTCGGCGAACCAGGTGGTGGGCACCCAGATCCACCAGACCCCCGCCAACAGCAGGGCGGTGTGCAGCGCGCCGACCATGCTGAGGTCGTGCAGCAGGTGGGCGGCCAACTGACTGAGCGCGAGCACGAACGCCAGATCGAAGAACAGCTCCAGAAACGACGCGCTCAGCGGCGAGTCGCCGCCCCGCAGCAGCCGTTCGGGTCTGCTCGCCATCGGCGCTCCTCCCGCTGGCGCACGCCCTGCGTCCGTCGTACCACCCGAGACCGTCCACCGGAGGCGAAAGCGCTGTCAGCGGCGGACCGCGGCGACGACCCGCTGGCCCCTCGTGTCGTTGATCCGGCTGCGCCCATGGTCACCACTGGCCACGGTGGGGGCACCGACTCAACGAGGAGGGACGCCGATGACCGCTCAGCGCGAGACAGTCCAGGTCGACCACGACCTGTTCCGCGCCGTGTACGACTCGCCCGCATCACTGCCCGGCCGACACCGCTGGACCACCCCCGAGTCGGACGTCCGGCGGCTGGAGAAACTGCTCGGCATGCCGGCGCGCAGCATCGGCGCGCCGCTCTGGGTCAGCGGCGACGAACCCGACTGCCCGAAGTGCCGGCGGCGGATCACCTGGTACGACATCGTCTCGTCGGCGCTCTCCGGCCTGCACGACAAGGCCATGATCGCCACGGTCATCCTGGGCGAGCGCAAGTACGTCAACACCGAGATCCCGGATGCCATCGCCGGGGTCCGCTGCTCCGACTGTCACACAGCCATCGACGGTCTGCGCAGCTTCAAATGCCACAACTGGGCGTACGCCTTCGAGGCGCTGGAGGACGTCCGCGAGCGGATGGCCGGCGGTCCCGCCCCGACCTGAGCCAGCGCCGCGCCGACCTGGGACGAAGCCTGGCGGGCCGGAGCCGAAGCTGCGGCGGTCGGGGCGGCTCAGTCGGCTGAGCGGCGGGTGGGGCGACGGCCGGGCGGGGAGGGCGGCTCCGGGCCGGGGTCGGGCACCGGCGGCATCGGCCGGCTGACCGGTTCGGCAGCGGTGAGCCGCAGCGACTCGCCGTGGTGCCACAGTTCGACCTCGGCATCCGCGGCGGCGTCGGGCAGCTCGTAGCGGGCCTCGGCCGGAGTCAACGTGACCCGCAACCGGTGACCGCGCCAGCGCAGGCTGAACGCCAGCCGGTCGATCCGGCGCGGCAGCCGGGGGTCGAAGGAGAGCACCTCCCGGTCGTCGCGCAGCCCACCGAAGCCCTGCACCAGCGCCAGCCACGCGCCGGCCAGCGAGGCCAGGTGCAGCCCGTCGGCGGTCTTGTCGCCCAGGTCGGCCAGGTCCTGAAGGACCGACTCGGCGAACAGGTCGTACGCCAGATCCAGGTGCCCGACCTCGGCGGCCAGCACGGCCTGCGGTGCCGCCGACAGCGACGAGTCGCGGACCGTCCGAGCCTGGTAGTAGGCCAGGTTGCGGGCCTTCTCGTCGGCGGTGAACTCACCGGGGCAGAGCTGCATGGCCAGCACCAGATCGGCCTGCTTCACCACCTGCTTGCGGTACAGCTCCAGGTACGGGAAGTGCAGCAGCAGCGGGTAGTCGTCGTCACCGGTGTTCGCGAAGTCCCACTCGGGCTGTTCGGTGAAGCCGGCTGCCTGCTGGTGCACCCCGCGCTCACTGTCGTAGGGGATGGCCATCGCGTTGGCGGCAGCCCGCCAGCCCGCCACCTCGTCACGGTCCACGCCGAGCCGGCCGGCCAGCTCGGGATGTCCCTCGGCGGCGTCCGCCGCGCCGCGCAGATTGCGCTTCGCCATCAGGTTGGTGAACACGTTGTCGTCGACCAGCGCCGCGTACTCGTCCGGGCCGGTCACCCCGTGCAGGTGGAAGTCGCCCTCGTCCGACCAGTGGCCGAAGCCGTGCCAGAGCCGGGCGGTCTCCACCAGCAGTTCCAGGCCCGCCTCGGTCAGGAACCGCTGGTCGTCGGTGGCCGCCACGTAGCGCAACACCGCGTCGGCGATGTCGGCGTTGACGTGCAGCGCCGCGGTGCCCGCCGGCCAGTAGCCGGAGCATTCCCGGCCGCCGATGGTGCGCCACGGGAAGGTCGCGCCGCTCAACCGCAGTTCGGCCGCCCGCTCCCGCGCCTCGGGCAGGTGAGCGTGCCGCCACCTCAACGCGGAGCGGGCCACCGCCGGGGCCAGGTAGGTGAGTACCGGGAGGACGTAACTCTCGGTGTCCCAGAGGACGTGCCCGTCGTAGCCGTTGCCGGTCAACCCCTTGGCCGAGATGGTCCGGTCGGAGTCCGGGCGACCGGCCTGGATCAGGTGGAACATCGCGAACCGAACTGCCTGCTGAAGCTCCGGATCGCCGTCGAGCCGCACGTCGGCGACCTGCCACGCCGCGTCCAGTGCGGCGCGCTGGTCGGTGAGCAGGGCGTCGAAGCCGTCCGCGCGCGCCGCGTCCGCCTCGGTGGCGACCAGGGCTGCCAACTCGTCGGCGGGCGTCGCGTCGAGAGTCGCCCACTCGTAGGCGGCGAACTTCGTCAGCCGCAACCGCTCCCCCGGGTGCAGGCGACCCGCCACAGTCAGCCGTACCCGGTCGGGCGTGCAGTCACCGCTGGTCGTCACAGTGCCCGGGCCCTCCAGCAGGTGACTGACCGCGACAGCGACGCGCTGGCCGCTGCGCTCGGTGCGGTGCACCAGCACGCCGTCGAGGCCTGTCGCACGGTACGTCTCGGCGGTCAGCGGGTCGGTGGGCACCGAGGCGGCCCGAGGGTCGTCCGAACGCTGCGGCACCTTCTCGTTGGCCAGCAGGTCCGAGCAGACCCGCAGCTCAACGGCGGTGTCCAACGGTTCGACCTCGTACCGGACGGCGGCCACCGGGCGACGCGGCAGGGACACCAACCGGGTGCTGCGGATGCGGACGCCCCGCCCGGCCGGTGAAATCCACTCGGTCTCCCGGCGCAGCACGCCGGTACGCAGGTCGAGCACCCGTTCATGACTGCGCAGCGTCCCGGTCCGGAGATCCAGCGGCTCGTCGTCGACCCAGAGCCGGATCAGTGCGGCGTTGGGTGCGCTGATGACTGTGTCGCTGGCCTGCGGAAACGCGTACCCCTCCTCGGGATAGCTCAGCTCGCGCCGCTCGTGGAAGCCACTGACGTAGCTGCCCGGCATCCCGCACGGGGCACCCTCGTCGAGCACCCCACGCCAGCCGATCCACCCGTTGCCCAACGCGAAGACCGACTCGGTCTCGCCGAGTCGGTCCACGTCGGCTGCGGTGCGCCGGATCCGCCAGGTCTCGTCATCGGCAGTGGGGGCGCTGGACCGATGTTGATCGGTGGCCGAACCGGTCTGCACTGGGCCTCCTGTCGATGTCCACGTAGTGCGACAGCCAACCAGAGCCCGCTGTGCGAATCCTGGACGAAGGTCTGGCAGACCACCCGACCTTCGACAGCAGCGATGCCCTCTGGCGCGTTCCTAGGGTGTCCCCAAGGTGAACAGGGTATGAACGTGAAGTGAGGTGATGCATGGTCGACAACGGCAGCATTGACGTTCCGGAGCTCAGCGCCGAGTGGTACAGCGACGTCGTCGACGCCGCCGCCGGCAGCCCAGAGCCGGTGCAGTGGTTCGTCGGACACGCCACCGAGGGGGTGATCCTGCTACTCGGCGCGCTGCTGGTGATGGCCGCGCTGAGCCGCCGGTCCGGCGGCCCGCACGACCGGGCACTCGCCCTGATCGCGCCGGTGCCGACCCTTCTGGCGTACGTGGGCAGCGAGTTCCTCAAGACCGTGGTGGACGAGGATCGCCCCTGCCGGACGATCGGTCGGGAGATCATCGCGGGCATCTGCCCACCGCCGGGCGACTGGTCGTTCCCCAGCAACCACGCCACCATCGCCGGTGCGCTGGCGGTCACCACGTTGCTACTCTCCCGCCGACTCGGCCTGGTCGCGCTCCCCCTGGCGGCGCTCGCCGCCTTCTCCCGGGTCTTCGTGGGCGTGCACTACCCGCACGACGTGATCGCTGGCGTGCTGCTCGGCGCCCTGGTCGCCGTGGTGCTCACCCCGTTGCTGGCCCGCCCGACCAGCGAGGTGCTCCGCCGCCGGGCCAACCGTCCCGACGGCCCGGTCCCCAAACTGGCCAGCCGCTCCCGCCCCTGATCGGCAGCGCGACCTGGAGTGAGAGCGCGCCCCCTCGCCACGCCGATCTTGCACTTTCGGTTGTCGATATGAGCGGAACGCGCCTTACGCCGGGACAGAAAATGCAAGATCGCGGGGGCGGGGCGGGGCGGGGTCAGGGCGTTAGCAGGAGGGCGGCCGTTGTGCCGAGCAGCAGGAACGGGCCGAACGGCAGGTGGGTGCTCCAGTTCGCGCGGCGGGTGGCCAGTAGGCCCAGACTCACCAGGGCGGAGAGCCCGAAGGTGAGCACCAGCCCGAACAGCAGCACCGGCCAGCCGTACCAGCCGAGCAGCGCGCCGACGCTGAGCGCCAGCTTGGCGTCGCCCAACCCGAAGCCGCGGCGGCCGAGCAGCACCGCGGTGCTGGCGAAGAAGAACGCCAGCCCGGCGCCGCCGATGACTGCTCGCAGCCAGTGCCCCGGGTCGGCGTCGAGCGCGGCCACGCCGAGCAGCAGCCAGGTCCCGGCCGCCGCGGGCACTGTGAGCCGGTCCGGCAACCGGTGCACGGCCAGGTCGACGACGATCGCCGGGATGGTCCAGCCCAGCCACCAGATCAGCGCCGGCAGCGCCCCGCCCGGCGGCCCGGCGAGCGCCAGCAGCACCGCCGCCGCGAGCACCACCAGTTCGACGGTGGCCGGCGGTGGGCCGACCCGGGCGCCGCACCGACCGCACCGGGCTGCCGGGCCGAGCGCCGGCCAGGGGTGGGTCAGGCCGACCGGCGCGCCGCAGGCGTCGCAGCCGCGCCGGCTGGGCAGACCCGGGGGTACGGCGTAGCGCAGCGCGGCCAACCGCATCAGCGGGCTGACCGCGAGGATCGCGAACACTGTCGAGAGCCGGGTGCGTGCTGCCGGGCTCCGATCGGGTGGGTCCTCCCGACCGGGGATGGCCTCCGGGGGGCCGGTCAGCGCCATGTCGCCTCCATTGCGGCCAACTGGTCCCCCGCGATGACGAACACGGATCGTGATTGAACGCTCGCAGCGGTGTAGCGGATGGCGCAGAAAGCGACGTGCCGACCAGAGCCTGCGAGCCTGCTTCCAGCCCTTTCCGAGTGAGGCGTGCCGATGGGCGAGGCGGCCCGCCGACAGTGAGCCGACGCGGTTCGAATGCCGGGATGAGACCGCGATGTCCCACTCCCGCGACCGGTGAGGCGACTCCGGTCAACCCATTCGGCCCGGCGGCACCCCACAGATAACGACAGTTCGCTCACCCATTGCCCGGGGCACAGTGCGGACACCCGCCACCACCACCTGTCATCACGCTGAGTGTTCGCTTGAATTGCCTCTGTTGCATCGGCGAGCGTCAGCCTATGCTCGCCCCTTGGGTGTGACGCAAGCCTCACCTTCACCATCGGACGACACAGGACCCCCAATTTGAAAAAGATCCGTAACGGTGAATGCAGAAGCGCAATGAACGGCTCCGGATGTGCTGATCCGGGCGCGCTTCCGCATGCCCGACGGCGGTGAACCGTCACCGCCCCGGGCGACCACGAGGAGGCTCGACGGTGCGCGGACGGCAGCTCAGAAGAGCGGCGATCTGCCTGCTGGTGGGCGTGGCGGCGATGCCGGTCACCGCCTGCGCCAGCGGACGGGAGGCTGTCGAACGGCCGACGGAAGTCCGCGACAACGGACCCCGGACCGATTCCGACGTTGACCGGCGCGCTGCCGAAAAGGCGGCGCTTGACGCGTACTCCGGGTATCTCGCGGCCTCGCGCACGGCGGGCCTGCGCAGTGATCCGCGTTCGCCGGAACTGTCCCGGTTCCTTGGTGATCCACTTTTGACTCGGGTCCGGGTGTCCATTCGCGAGGCCAAGGAGCACGGCGCCATGCGTACCGGGACGATCAAGTCCGACCCGACCATTACCGCCGTCAGCCTGGACGCGAAGCCGGCCACGGTGGAGATTCAGGACTGCCTGGACACGACCGGCTACCGGCTGGTCTACGCCAAGGACAAACGCTCGGTCCCGGGCAGCGGTGGCGGCAGACACCTCTCCACCGCCACCGCCACCCGCTATCCCGACGGCCGCTGGCTGATCAACTACGGCGCGACGCACCGGGACCAGCCGTGCTGAGCGGGGCCGCGACGATCCGACGGGCGCTCGCCGGGCTCGGCCTCACGCTCCTGCTGGTAGTCGGTGCGGCCCCGCTCGCCACCGCCGCCCTACGGGCCGACCCGGGGGCGGGCTGCCCACCCGACCAACCCGACTGCAGCGTCTGGGACGACGAGCCCGGCAATCCCGGTGATCCCGGGGGCGGTGGGGACGACGGTGGGGGCGGAGATGACGGCGGCGGTGGCGGCGGTGGCGGCTGCCAGTGGAACGGGCGGACCATCCCCTGCTACGACGAGGACCTGGGCTGGTTCAACAACGGCGACGGGTGCTACTACAAGCTGACCGAGGGGACGGTCGAGCCGCCCGAGGGTGAGCAGTGGTACCTGCAAACCTGCAACGGCGGCGACCTGGGTACGCAGGTGATGGTGACGCTGGCCGATCCGCCGGCCGGCTTCGGCGCACCACCGGACCCGGAGGAGCTGGCCCGTCGCGCCCTGGCGAAGATCAGCCTGCTGCCGGCCCGGCTGAAGGTCGCGCCCCGCAAGGACATCGGCCCCGGCCTGGTCGGCCTACCCGTGTGGATGTGGGCAACCGCAGGAAAGAACTACTTCGGCCCGCTGTACGCCGACGAGTCCGACAGAGGCTTGACCGTCTACATCGAAGCGAAGGTCGACCGGATCGTCTGGGACATGGGCAACGGCGAGAAGGTCACCTGCCACGGCGCCGGCACCGAGTACAAGGCCACTGGCACGCGGGCGGGTGCCAGCTCCCCGAACTGCGGCTACGACGAGGGCTACCCGAAGGCAGACACCTACGACGTCACCGCCACCACGCACTGGACGGTGAGCTGGTGGACCAACAGCGACGCCACAAGGCGGGTGATCCCGCAGACCCGGAGAAGCGGCATCGTGCAGATCAGGATCAACGAACTTCAGGTGGTCACCAGATGAGCCTCGCGACGCGCAACGGGACCCCGTCGGTGGACGCACCCGTCAACCCACCCACAGTGGTCCGCCAACGCCGGGTCCGTCCCGGTCTGCTCGGTCTCGCCGTCCTCCTGATCGCCCTGGGCGGGCTGGGCGCGGCCTTCGCTGTCACCTCGGTACGGGCCACCGGCAGCTATCTGGCGGTGGCCCGACCGGTGGAGGTGGGCCGGGAGATCAGCGCAGCGGACCTGGTCACAGTGCAGGTCGCTGGCGGCCAGGGGCTGCGCCCGGTGCCCGCCGCACGACTCGACGAGGTGGTCGGCAAACGAGCCGCCGTCGCGTTGCTTCCGGGCACGCTGCTCACCCTGGGACAGGTCACCGACGACCCGCTGCTCGGCCCCGGCCAGCAGCAGATCGCACTCGGCCTGAAGACCGCCCAGGTGCCGGCCCGCGAACTGCACCCCGGTGACAAGGTTCTGCTGGTCAGCACTCCGGACAATGACGCCGACGGAGACAAGGCCGCCGCCGGCACCCGGTTCACGGCCACCGTCATCGACATGGTCAGCCCGGCCAGCGACGACAAGGTCCTGTACCTGGCGCTGCTCACCCGTGACGTGCCGGCGGTGGTGGCGCTCGCCGCGCAGCAACGGCTCGCCGTCGTCCTGACCGAGGCGGCCTGAGCATGGCGATCATCGCGCTGGTGTCCGCGAAGGGTTCGCCCGGCGTCACCACCTCGGCGCTGGCCTGCGCGCTGGCCTGGCACCGGCGGCTGGTGGTCGCCGAATGTGACCCGGCCGGCGGCTCGATCCTCGCCGGATATCTCGGCGGCCAACTGGACGGCCCACGCGGCATCGGAGAGCTGGCCGTCGGGGAGTTGCGCGACGGCAACCTGGAAACCGCGTTCTGGTCCCAGTTGGTCGACCTGGACGCACCCCGTCGGGAACGGCTGCTACTGCCCGGCCTCGTCGACCCGGCCCAGAGCGGCAGCGTCACCCCGCTCTGGCAGCGCTTCGCCGACTACTTCGACGCCCTCGACCGCGGCACCCCCGGCTACGACGTCCTTGTCGACTGTGGTCGGCTGCACGTGACCGGGCCTCCGTGGCCGGTGCTGCGGGCCGCCTCGGTGGTGCTGTTGGTGACCCGGGCGAACCTGCCGGACCTCTCCGGCACCCGCGCGGTGGTCACCGCGATCGAACGGGACTTCGCCGAACACCGGGTGCCCCCGGGCACCCTGCGGCTGCTGCTGGTCGGCGACGGGCACGGGCGGGCCGAGATCAGCCGCGCCCTGAAGCTGCCGGTCATCGCACGGCTGCCGCACGATCCGCGTACCGCAGGGGTGCTCGCCCTGGGCGGAACCGTGCGGGCCGGTCGGCCACTGATGCGCGCGGCGGCCGCGCTGGAGGTCCCGATCGGGGCGCTGCTGGAACGGCGACGGGCCCGGTTGGCGTGGCCCGTGCAGCAGGTGGTGCCGGATGCGGTTTGAGCCGGTATCCACCGACCCGCGTCAGCAGCCACCGGCAGTGACCTCCACCGCGCCGCCCCTGGCCGTGCCGAACGGCCGGCACCACCAGTCCGGGCCGCAGCCGCAGCCCACGCCCGCACCTACCCCGCCGCCGGAGTCGCCGCCCCGGGCCCGGATGGACTTCCAGGTCGTCCGGGAGCTGCGCCGGGAACTCACCGAACGGCTCACCCTCTGGCAGCGCGGCCGGGAGTTCACCGTCGACGAGGAGGACACCGAGCGGGCCCGACTCGCCGTCACTGTGGTCGCCGCGTACGCGGACTCGGTGCGCCGGGCCGGCACGCCGATGGCCGCCGGCGACGAACGCCTGCTGCTCGACCAGGTGACCGCCGAGCTGGTCGGGCTCGGCCGGCTACAGACGCTGCTCGTCGACGACACCATCGAGGAAGTGCACATCCTCGGCTGCGACCAGGTGCGCATCACCCGGCACGGCGGCGGGGTGGACTGGGCCGAGCCGATCGCCGACAGCGACGCCGAGCTGGTGGAGATCCTCCAGGCGGCGGCCCGTCGGGCGGGCGCTACCGAGCGATCCCTCTCCACTGTGAAGCCCACCCTCGACCTGCAACTGCCCGACGGCAGCCGGCTGGCCGCTGTGTTCCTGGTCAGCCACCGCCCGTACGCGGTGATCCGCAAGCACAACACACTGGATGTGAGCCTCGACGACCTGGCGGGCGCCCGGGGCGACCTGGACGAGATGATCGACCCGCTGTTGCGCGACTTCCTGCGCGCGGCGATGCGCGCCGGTCTGAACATCATGGTCGCCGGGTTGGCCGGCGCCGGGAAGACCACCGTCATCCGGGCGCTGATGAACGAGATCCCGCAGGATGAGCCGTACGTGCTGCTGGAGGAGAGTCGGGAGCTGCTCCCGGCCCGCCGCCGGGAGCGGCACCGGGCGGTGATGAGCTTCGAGGCGCGGGAGGGTCACGGCGAGCGCGGCTTCGACGGCCGCCCAGCCGGCGAGGTGACCATCGCCGACCTGATCCCGCTGTCGCTGCGGATGGGCGTCCTGCGGATCATCGTGGGCGAGGTGCGGTCCCGGGAGATCGTGCCGATGCTCCAGGCGATGACGACCAGCCGGGGGTCGATGTGCACCATCCACGCCCGTACCGCCGCCGGTGTGGGTGAACGGATCGTCGAGCTGGCCCTGGCGCACGGCCGTGAGATGACAGTCGACCAGGCCCGTCGGATGGCCGGGAACGCGCTCGACCTGATCGTCTACGTCACCATCGAGGACGAGACCGCGATCGGTGGGCGGAAACACCGGTTCGTGTCGCACGTGGAGGAGGTGATCGGGGCCGGCGAAGCCGGTCGGATCACCACCACCACTGTCTTCGGGCCGGGCCCGGACGGTCGTGCGGTCCCCCGGCACCTGCCGGAGCGGGTCCGCGACCAGTTGCTGAGGGTGGGTTACGACGCGCGGCTGCTGACCCGGTGGGTCGAGGCCGGTGCCGGTGCCTGGCGGCGGCCTCGGCAGACCCGACTGGCCCGGCGGTGACCTGATGCTCGACAGCCTGGAGTTGATCGCGGTGGTCTCCGGCGCCGCCTGTGTGGCCGGGCTGCTGCTGGCAGTGGTCGCCCTGGTCGGCACCCGTCGACCCCCCGGGCCGCAGCCGGGCAGCGGGCCGGGGCTGAGCCGACTGTGGCGCGGGCCGGGCAACACTCCGGCCGAGCAGCGCGGCTATCAGGCGCTGCTGGTAGCCGCGCTGGTCGCCGGCGCGTTGGCGTTCCTGCTGACCGGGCTGCCGGTGGTGGGCCTGCTGGTGGCGGTGGCGGTGCCCGGCACCCCGTGGCTGTTCGGGGTGGGCAAGGCCGAACAGCGGGCGATCGCTCGGATCGAGGCCGTCGGCGAGTGGACCCGCCGACTCAAGGACGTCTCCGGCACCGGGCAGGGCCTCCAGCAGTCGATCATCGGGACCATCGGCAGCGTGCCACCAGGCGTCGAGGACGAGGTACGGCTGCTCGCCGCCCGCCTCCAGGCCGGCTGGATGGCCCGCTCCGCACTGCTGGCGTTCGCCGACGAGATCGCCGACCCGGTCTGCGACCAGGTGGTCGCGGCGCTGATCCTGCACCTGTCGGACCGGGGTGAGCGGCTTGGTGACGTGCTCGGTTCGATCGCCGGCGCGGCGTCAGCGGAGGTGGCGACCCGTCGGGAGATCGAGGCCAAGCGCACCCAGCCCCGGTTCGCAGTCCGCTTCCTCACCGGGATGACGCTGGCGACCCTGGCGTACGGGCTGATCAACACCGAGTACATCAGGCCGTACGGCACACCCATCGGGCAGGTGATCATGGCCGCCCTCGGTGCCGCCTTCATCGGCCTGCTGGCCTGGGTGCGGTCGATGAGCCAGCCGCAGCGGCCGGCCCGGTTCCTGCCGGCGCCCAACCCCGCCGAGGTGATCGCGTGAGCGCGGGCAGCGCAGCGCAGCGGGGCCCCGCTGTCGCGAGCGAAAGGCGGCTCACATGATCGTGAACTGGCAGTTCGCCCTCGCTGTCTGCGGTGGCGCCGGGATCGGTCTGGGTGTGTTCCTGGTGGTCCGGGAACTGGTGCCGGCGACACCGGCGCTCGGGCCGGCGCTGCGCCGACTGCATCAGCCGCCGGGCACCGGCCGCCTCGACGCGCCCGCGTCCCGGCGACTCGACTGGCTGACCGGGATGTCCCGCTGGTTGCGGCCTCCACAGATGCAGCTCGCCCTGATCGATCAGACCTCCGAGCAGTACGCGTTGTCGGTGCTGCTCTCCGCGCTGATCGGGTTGGCCACACCGACAGTGCTCGGGGTGGTGCTGTGGGTGCTCGGCGTCCCATTCCCGCTGGTCGTGCCGGTGCTGGGCAGCCTCGGCCTGGCGCTGCTGGCCGGCCTGCTGGCACACCGCGCCGTGCTGACCAGGGCCAACGCCGCCCGTGACGAGTTCCGCCAGGCCGTCTGCACCTACCTCGATCTGGTGGCGTTGCAGCTCTCGGCCGCGCACGGGCCGGTGCAGTCGCTGGAGCGGGCCGCGGCTGTCTGCGACGGTTGGGTGTTCGACCGGCTTCAGGAGTCGCTGCGGATCGCCCAGATGCAGATGCACGCGCCCTGGGACGAACTGCGCGACCTCGCCGACAAGATCGGCATTCCCGAGTTGGGCGACGTCGGCGCGATCATGCGCTCCTCCGGCAGCGAGGGCGCGCAGGTGCACGAGACGCTGCGCAGCCGGGCCGACTCGCTGCGCGACCAGATCCGCACCGACAACCTGGCTCGCGCCGAGGGGATCACCAGCAAGCTCGACATCCCGGGCGCGTTGCTCGTCTTCGTGCTGCTCGGATTCGTCCTCTATCCGTTCATCGCCCGTGTCTGACCCCACCCCTTGAAGGAGAACGTCATGTCCATCCTCAGCTACCTGCACGTCGTGATGACGACGCGCCTGGCCGAGCTACGCCGCGACGGCGAGCGCGGTGACAGCCCGGTGCCCACCGCGGTGATAATCGCCGGCCTGGTCGCCGTCGCCATGGCCGTCACCGCCCTGGCCCTCACCAAGGCCAGGGGCTGGATGAACGGTATTCCGGGATACACGGTCCCGGAGTAGTCGAGATGCGTCGAGCCGCGTACCCGAGATGGTGTCGAGCGGTCATCGCCGCTCGGCACCGCCTCGCGGCCGGCGACCGCGAGCGGGGTGCCAACCCGGTGGAACTCGCCGTGATGATGCCGCTGATCCTGGTGCTGCTCTTCGCCTCGATCCAGGTCGCGGCGGTCTTCCTCGCCCGCTCCACGGCGTTGAACGCCGCGCAGAGCGGCGTCAACGCACAGCGGACGTACCAGGCGAGTAACGGCGCCGGGGTGGACAGCGCCTCCCGCTTCCTCAGGGCCGCCGGCGGTTGGCTGGTGGGCTGGGACAGGGCCGGCCCGACCTGCGTGACCACCGCGACCGACGTGACCTGCACTGTCAGCGGCCGGTCCCTGTCAGTGGTGCCGGGCGTGGACTTCGCGATACAGCAGACCGCCCACGGAACGGTGGAGAGGGTGACCCCGCCATGACCCGTACCGCCGAGCGGGGCTCGGTCTCCATCGAGGTGGCTGTCCTCGCGCCCGCGTTCATCGCGCTGATGGTGCTGGCAGGTGTGGTCGGACGCACAGCGGTTGCCGCTGAGGCGCTCGACGCGGCAGCGCACGACGCCGCCCGCGCCGCCTCGATCTCCCGGGATTCCGGCACCGCCCGGAAGGAGGCGGTGGAGGCCGCCCAGGCCCAGCTGGACTGGCACGGCCTGGCCTGCGTCAACGACCTGGACCCGGCATTCACCGGCAGGTCGCCCGACAACCCGTCCAGCTTCGACAAGGCCTTCAGTAGCGAGGTCGGCTCGAACGCCACTGTGACGGTGACGCTCAAGTGCGTGGTGTCCTTCCGGGACATCACACTCGACATCCTGCCCGGGATGACGAGCGAGAAGGAGATCTCGGCGCAGTTCACCTCCCCGCTTGACCGTTACCGGAGCCGGCAATGACTGCCACCACGTCGGCTGCCGGTCCCTCGCGGGCAGGTGAGCACGGCCGGGTGAGCATCTTCCTCGCGGTGACGATGGTCGGCGTACTGGCCATCATCGGCCTCTCCTTCGACGCCGCCGGTCAGCTCCGCACCCTGCAAAACGCCCAGAACCTGGCCTCCGAGGCGGCCCGGGCCGGCGGTCAGGCCATCGACAGGGCCACCGCCATCGAGGGCGGACCGAAGCGGATCAACGAGCCGGAGGCGCGCGATGCGGTAGCCAACTACCTGTCCGTCGTGAACACCGCCGGCCACACAGTGAACTTCCCCGAGGTTGACGGGGAGACCCTGATCCGGGTGACCGTTTCCATCACCTACCACCGCTCGATGATCGGACCGTTCATCCAGGAGAAGGCGATCACCGTCACCGGCGAGGCCACAGCGCGTGCCATCACCGCAACACCGTAGGAAGGAAGGCAGCCATGCCCGTATCGGGTGGGTCCGTCGTACGGCGGACCGGACGGATCCTCACCGGCATCGGCGCACTGGCGGTGCTTCTGGCGCTGCTGGTCGGCGCGCCGATCGCGCTGCTCGCCTTCGCGGGTAACCCGCTGCCCGATCACCTCCCCACGATCAGCGAGGTGGGCACCGCGCTGACCAGCCGGGACGACGGTCAGCTCTTCCTGCGGGCGTTGGCGGTGGCCGGTTGGTTCGGCTGGGCCACGTTCGCCTTCTCCGTCCTCGTCGAACTGGGCGCACAGACCCTGCGCCGACCGGCACCGAAGCTGCCCGGGATGGGCCGCCAGCAGAAGGCCGCCGCCGCGCTGCTCGGCTCGATCGCGCTGATCCTGGTCGCCAGCCCGGCCGCCGCCAGCGCCGCGGCGGTCTACGGAACTCCGGTGTACGCGAGTCCGAGCACAACCGCCGTCACCACACTGGCCGCGCCGACCCGAGCCGCGACGACGCCGGACACGGCCGCGCCGGTGTACCGGGTGGCGCGGGGCGACTACCTCGGGGAGGTGGCCGAGCGGTACCTGGACGAGTTCGGCGACTACCGACAGCTCGCCAAGCTGAACAAGCTCGACGACCCGGACCGGATCCGCCCCGGCCAACTGCTCCGACTGCCCACGGAGGCCGCCGACCAGGGCGCTCGGCAGCACGCCACCGGTCGGCTCGTCGACCGGCCCGCAGCGCCCAAGCCGCCCGCGCCCCGGCCGGCGCCCGAGCGGGCCGCACCGCCGCGGGTGGCCCCGGCACCACCCAGCGGTACGGAGTCAGCGGGCCAACCACCAGCGATGACTGTCGGCGCAGCCCGGGTCGGTGCCGCCGATCGGGTGAACCGCCCGCTGGCTGTCTCTGCGGTGCTGGCGGTGGCGAGCATCGTCGGCGCCCAGATCGGCGCAGTCCTGGGGCTGCGCCGCCGTCCAGCGACCGCCGGGGCGGCGCCCCGACTGGCCGCGTCCTCCCGCACATCCCGGGGCGGCGCGGGCCGGCGGGGCAGTCGTGGGGCGGCCGGAAGCGGTGCCGCCTGGGCTGCCAGCCGGGCGGCTGCGGCCATCGAAGCCCCGGCGGCGCGGCAAGGCGGCGCGGCACCAAGCGAGAACGGCTTTGGACCTCGCGGCGGCCGGATGACACCTACCGGCAGTGCTGTCGCACCTACCAGCGGTGCTGTGCCGCCTGCCGGCAGCGGAATGGCGTTTCCCGGCAGCACGGCCTTTCCCGGCAGCGGGATGGCTCTCTCCGGCGGCACGGCACCCCACGGCGGCGGACTGACGGCCACCGGCGCTGAGGGCTGGAGTGGTGACGAGGGCTGGGCCGGTGCTGGTGACGAGGGCGGGCTGTTCGACGGCGGGCACGGCCTGGACTCCGTGCCCGACGGTCCGCCGGTCGGCCGACACCGACGCAGCTGAGCGGCAGGGCAAGTGCGCCCGAGGCGAGGTGCCCGGAGAGCGTGATGCCGCTGAGGCATCTTGATGACTCAGCGGCATCATCGTCATGGGCAACATTGCCCCGGAGGAGGGAGAGGGTCAGGGCAGGCGGGTCTGGAGTACGCCGTTCTGGATCCGGGTGGGCAGGATCTGCTGGTCGTTGCCGGACGGTCCCTGCACGACCTCGCCGCCGTTGAGCCGGAAGGCGCTGCCGTGCCACGGGCAGACCACGCAGGCATGGCCGTCGATCTCCTGCACCTCGCCCTCGCCGAGGGGCCCGCTCTGGTGCGGGCAGCGCTCCAACATCACGGTCACCTCGTCACCGTGCCGGTAGAGGATTACCGAGATGTCGTCGTCCACCTCTCGGGTGATCAGGGTGCGTTGCGGCAGCGTCGCCATGTCGGCTAGCGAGTGCCAGCCATCGGTCATCCGGTGCAGCTCGGAAACGCTCTGGTTGACCTGCGCCCCCTGCTTGTACGCCAGGTGACCCCCGATGTACGCGCCGAGGCTCACCGTGGAGAGTCCGAGGAAGCCGAGGGCGCGACCCATTCCGTGCCGGCCGGACAGCCGGGCGGCCAACGAGCCGGCGTAGAGCGTCATGCCGACGGTGTTGGCGGCGGCGTGCACCAGGCCGACCCGGCGCTGGTCGCGGGCGAGTGCCGCCCAGTCGTTCAGACCGGCGATCGCCGCAGGCAGCGCGCTGACGGTGCCCAGACCGACCAGCACGGTGGCGGGCCGGCGCTGCCCGGGCATGAGGTCCAGCACCGCGGCGCTGATCCACGCGCCGACCGGCACCTGCACCATCGCCGGGTGCAGCGGATGCCCGAGGGTCACCCCGTGCAGCAGGTCACGCAGCCGGCGTGGGCGCAGCGTCCCCAGGACGACCTTCTGCAACCGGTCACCCGCGCGGTCCAGCCGGGAGTCCTGCTCAACTTTCGTCAAAAGTGCTCGCACGCGTACCGACTTCCCGGCGTTCGCCGTCCCAAACCGGTCGTCGGCGACAAACCTGCCGCACCACCCATGCCGCCGATCTTGCAGTTTCTGCTCACATAATCCGGGGCACAAGCCGCGAACCGGCAACCACAAGTGCAAGATCGACGGGGATTGTGGGGGTGGGGCCGGGCCGGCATGCTGGCGGGATGGGTGTGCGGGTGGAGCGGGTTGGGGCGGTCACCACAGTTGTGCTGGATCGGGTGGACGCGCGGAACGCCGTGGACGGTCCTACGGCTCGGGCGCTGGCGGACGCGTTTCGGGCCTTCGACGCCGACCCGGATGCGGCGGTGGCCGTGCTCTGGGGCGCAGGTGGGACGTTCTGCGCCGGCGCAGACCTCAAGGCGATCGGCACACCGAGCGGCAACCGGGTCGAGCCGGAGGGGGACGGTCCGATGGGTCCGACCCGGATGACGCTCAGCAAGCCCGTGATCGCGGCGATCTCCGGGTACGCGGTGGCGGGCGGGCTCGAACTGGCGCTCTGGTGTGACCTGCGGGTCGCCGAGTCCGACGCGACACTCGGGGTGTTCTGCCGCCGCTGGGGAGTGCCGCTGATCGACGGTGGGACCGTCCGGCTGCCCCGGTTGATCGGCGAGAGTCGGGCCATGGACCTGATCCTCACCGGCCGCCCGGTGCCGGCCGACGAGGCGTACACGATGGGGTTGGTCAATCGGTTGGTGCCACCTGGCCAGGCGCGGGCCGCAGCCGAGGAGTTGGCGGCGGCGATCGCCCGGCATCCGCAGACCTGCCTGCGCAACGACCGGGCGGCGCTGCTGGCCGGCGCGGGACGGCCCGAGCCGGAGGCGCTGGCGGCCGAGTTGGCGTACGGGATGGACTCGCTGGCCACGGACGCGGCTGCCGGCGCGGCCCGGTTCGCCGCGGGCGAGGGCCGACACGGCGCGACGCCGCCGGGAGGGGTGCACCCCCCGGCGGCGTCGGCTACCGGCCAGCTCAGTTGCGGTTGATGGTGAAGGTTGTCGTGGGGTTCTGGATGTCCACGGCGTTGTTGCTCAACCGGAGGTTGTTGAAGGTGACGGACCCGACGGCCGGCCCCTGCCCGGCCTCCGGCATCGGGTTCGCCCAGATGGCGAAGCCGGACTTCGCGTCGTAGGCGTCCCCGCTCTTGCGGGCACCGCTGATCGAGACGTTCGTGAAGACCGTGTCGGTGATCGGGTTCTGCGGCTGCCCACCGACGTAGTTGGTCTGGAACATGATGCCGCTGTAGGTCGGATCGATGATGTCGACGTCGCTGACCCGGATGCCCTGGAACACCTTCGAGGCGGAGAAGACCCAGATCGCCGGGAAGGTCTGCCCACCCCAGAAGTGACCACCGGCCCGCACGATCGAGATGTTCTCGAACCGGGTCGGCGGGTTGGCGCCGAAGCCGTTCATCGGGTAGCCGAAGTCGAGCGAGCTGATGGTGATGCCCGAGTAGACCAGGGTGTCCGCGATGTAGATGTTGCGGAACGTGTTGCCGTAGCCGCCATACACGGCGACACCGGCGGCCCGCCAGGTGAGGGTCGAGGTCAGGTTCTCGTAGATGTTGTCCTTCATGTCGGCGCCGCCCGCGTCGATGGCCGAGAACAGCGCGAAGCTGTCGTCACCGGTGGCCCGGGCGTCGTTGTTGCTGACCAGGTTGTTGGTGCTCCCGTTCGTCATGTTGATGCCGTCGGCGAACATGTTCCGGATCCGGGAGTTCTTGATCGTCATGTAGTCGGTGTTCGCGCCCCAGTAGAGGCACACCATGTGCTCGTTCCAGATGTTGTCGATCACGATGTTCGACACGTTGGCGAAGTCGAACACCTTGCCCGGACCGTCGATCCGCGAGGTGTAGTTGCCGAAGTAGGCGAAGTTCTTGAAGGAAGAGTTCGCCGCCGAGTTCTCAGCCCGGAAGCCGATGTCGGTGTTGTCCTGGCCCGACGGGGCGTTGAACCGGGTGTACCAGGGACCGGCGCCGGTCACCTGGACGGCCTTGCCGTACACCTGGAACTTCGACGAGGTGGAGTAGTTGCCGGCCGGCAGGTACACCCCGATCAGGTTGCCGGTGGTGTCCATCCGCACCCGGTCCAGGGCGTTCTGCACGTCCTGGTGGGTGAAGCCGGTCGGCGTGGTGTAGCGCGCCGGGTCCGGGTTGGCGATCGGTGCCACCTGCTCGGTGTTGATGAAGTCGATGGCGTAGGTGGTGGTGTTGGCCGGGTCCTTCTGAAGACGGATCTTGCTGCCGGCCGGGACCGTGGAGTTGAGCATGACGTTGGCTTCGTCGTAGATGTGCCGCGGTCCGCCCGCGCTCGGCGAGTTGCCCGGGCTGGCCTCGTTGCCGTAGAGCCAGGCGTACCGGGACGTCAGGTCGATGGCCTTGTGGAAGGTGCCGTTGACGTAGACGTTGATTGTCGAGTTGATCCCACCGCCGCCCGGTGCGTCCGGGATGGAGAAGCGGGTGACCAGCGTGTTGGTGCTGGCCCGGGTGGTGAACTCGACATAGCTGCCCGTCGAGTTGAGGGTCACCGCCCGCCGACCGGACGCCTCGCCGGCCAGGTCGCCGATCTCCCGGTTCGGTCCCACGACGGCCGCGCCGCCGCCGATCACACCGTCCTCGGCCTCGTACATGTCGTACGGCATGTTGGCGCCGCGACCGACGAAGAGCGGCCGGTCACTGGTGTTGTTGGCCTGCTTCACCGGCAGCTCGTTGCCGTCCACGGCGAGCACCACCCGGACGGTGTACTTGCCGTTCGCGGCGGTCCAGGTGCCCAGGCTGATCGGGCCGACGGTGGCGCCGGCGTTGATCAGGCCGGAGTACGAGCCGGTCAGGGTACGGACCACGGTGCCGGACTCGTTGAGCACTGTCAGGGTGATGCCGTGCGCACCGGAGGCGGAAGCCTGGTTGCCGGCGTTGCGGATGGACACGGAGAAGGTCACGGTGTTGCCCGCCGACGGGTTGCCCGGCGACCAGGCGACCGCCGAGGCGACCAGGTCGGAGCTGGCGACCGCGGCGACGACCAGCGGGCTGGGGTTCGTGTAGCTGTTGTTTGTGTCGTCCTGCTCGACGACGGTGTTCGACTCGTCGACCTTGGCGCTGAGCGGGTAGCTGCCCGAGTCCCGGGTGCCGATGCTGGCGCTGACGGTGGTCGAGGCACCGGCCGCGAGACCGCCGACCGAAGCCGTGCCCACCCGGGTGGAGCCCAGGTAGAAGTTGACGTTCGTCGCGCCGGAAGCCGCCGAGCCCGCGTTACGAACCGTCGCGGAGAGCGTGATGGTGCTGGTCTCCACCGGTGCGGACGGGCTGAACGACATGCCGGTGACGGTCAGGTCCGGGTTCGGCGCCGGAGTTCCGAAGACCTGGAACTCGGCCACCTGACCGGCCGGCGCACCGGTGTTCGAGGCGATCGAGAGCCGTACGTCGGCCGCCGCGCCGGAGACCGGGATCGTCACCGTGTTGCCGCTGTTCGGGTTGAAGCTGTAGTTCGCCGCGCCGACCAGCGTGGTGAAGCTCGACGAGCCCTGGTCCCGGCCGAGCACCGTGATGTTCTGGGTACGCGCACCCCACGCCGAGTCCGGGTTGAGCTTCACGACGACCTGGCTGAGGCTGGCGTTCGCGCCCAGCTGCACGGTCAGGGTGCTCGGGTTGCCGTTGCCCTCCCAGTAGGTGGCCACGTTGTTGTCGTTGGCGTTGGTGGCCACGAACGTGTGCACGAACCCGGAGGCGCTGATCGGCTTGCCGATCGCCAGGTTGGAACCGGTCGGCGGGTTGCCGGTGCCGGTCCGGGTCACCGTGTTGCTGTTCGCCGACTGGTTGCCGGCCGCGTCCTTGGCCCGCACGTAGTACGAGACCGTGGCGCTGTCCGCCTGGCTGTCGGTGTAGGTGAGCGTCGAGCCGTTGACGCTGCCCCGCAACGCGCCGTTGGCGTAGACGTCGTAGCCGGTCACCCCGACGTTGTCGGTGGACGCCGACCAGGTGAGCCGGATCTGTCCGCTGGCCGGCTGGGTGTAGGCCAGGTTCCCCGGCACGCTGGGTGCCTGGGTGTCGGTGCTGCCTGTGGCGCCGTACACCTCGACCTCGGAGAGCTGCGCGGCCGGCCAACCGGTGTTGCCGGTGACCTGCACGCGTACGTAGCGGGTGCTGGCGGCGGTGAAGCTGACGGTCGCGGTGTTGCCGCTGCTCGGGTTGAAGGTGTAGCCGGCGGACGCCTTCAGGGTGGTGAAGGACGAGCCGTTTGTCGAACCCAACACCGACAGCGTCTGCGTACGGGTCTGCCAGTCCGCCGCAGGTGGCAGCTTGAGCACCACCCGGTCCACGCTGACAGTGGCGCCCAGGTCCGCCTGAATCCACTGCGGGAACGCGTTGTTGGCGCTCTCCCAGTAGGTCGACGCGTTGCCGTCGTTGGCGTTGCCCGCCACGTAGTTCTGGTTGTAGCTGCTGGCGGTCATGGTGGCGGCTGGTGCGCGCCGGCATCGGAGTGGACCGGGTGGTGCCTCGGCGGCGCCTGGAGGACGCGTTCCTCGCCCTGGTGGGCGAGAACTCTCGGGGAA
>NZ_JBEZFO010000014.1:0-194237 GCF_040649495.1 Micromonospora sp. NPDC048947 | reverse complement strand
GTGGTGCTCTCCGGCGTCAACCGGGGCGCCAACGCCGGCCGGGCTGTGCTGCACTCCGGGACCGTTGGCCTGACCGCCCGGAGCCGGGCACGGTCGGCCCCGGCCCCTAACCGCAACCACTCAAGACCAGCGCACCGGAATCTCCGCAGGCGGCTCACCCTCACCGGCCCAGAAGATGGTGCCGGTGGCGTCCACCACAACCACCCGGGGCGTCCGGGCCAGGCCCCAGGTGATCGCCTCGGCCGGGTCGTCCCAGCTCGGCGCCTCCTCCAGCACCCCGGTTTCGGCGCCGACGTCGTCTCCGGCCGACCGCTCCCAGTACGCCGTCCAGACCTGCTGACCAGCGGACATGTCCGGGTGCACGAAGACGGTGCCGCGCCCGCGCCAGGCGGCGAGCCGCTCCGGGACCACCGGCACCGGTGTCTCACCGGTGACGGCTTCCAGGTCCTCCACGCCGAAGGCGTGCGGCAGCAGCTCGGCCATCCGCAGTGGCCGGGTCTTGCTCTCGATCAGGCACTCCGGCCCGCCGTGCTCCCAGAGCAGCTGCCGGCAGCGGCCGCACGGCATCAACGGCTCGCCGGTCGCGTCGACGCAGGAGAGCGCGACGATCCGGCCCCCACCGGTGGCGTGCAGGCTGGACACGACCCCGCACTCGGCGCAGAGCGTCACCCCGTACGCGGCGTTCTCGACGTTGCAGCCGACCACCACGCGGCCGTCGTCGACCAGCGCGGCCGCGCCGACCGGGAACGTCGAGTACGGCGCGTACGCGTGCCTCATCGCGTCGGTGGCGGCGGCGCGCAACTGCGCCCAGTCAATGTCGGTCATACCATCATTCTGCCGAAGTAGCCCAGGTCAGAGGCGGGCAGGGCCGCTCCCCGGCCCGGCGCGCAGCGGTCTGTGGTGATAGTCGTCAGCCCTTGATGTACGGCTTGCCGTCAGCGGCCGGTGCCCGGACCCGGCCGACCAGCCCGGCGACCGCCAGGATGGTCGCCAGGTACGGCAGCATGGCCAGGAACTGGCTGGGGATGACGCTGTTGATCGCCCCCAGGTAGGTGGCGAGCTGGTCGGCGAAGCCGAAGAAGAGCGCGGCGAGCAGCGCGCCGGTCGGGTTCCACCGGCCGAAGATCAGCGCGGCCAGGGCGATGAAGCCCTTACCGCCGATCATGTTCTTGGTGAACGAGTAGAGCGCCAGCGTGTAGGAGGCGCCGCCGATGCCGGCGACCACACCGGCCAGCAGCACGTTGCGGTAGCGGACCCGCAGCACCTTGACGCCGAGCGTGTCCGCGGCGATCGGGTGCTCGCCGACCGAGCGGGTCCGCAGCCCCCACCGGGTGCGGAACAGCCCGATGTGGATCACCAGGACCAGGAGCAGCCCGAGGTAGAGGAAGATGTTGCCGCGGAACAACGCCGGCCCGAGCACCGGGATGTCCTTCAGCAGCGGGATCTCCCAGTTGCTGAAGCGGGGCGCGCTGTTGTACTTCGCGGCGTCGGTCTGCATCAGCCGCTCGTAGAGGAAGCCGGTGACGCCGACGGCCAGCAGGTTCAGCACGATGCCCATGACGACCTGGTCGACCAGGTAGCGGATGGCGAAGACGGCCAGCAGCAGCGAGATGAACGCCCCACCGATGGCGGCGGCGACGAGGCCCACCCAGACGCTGCCGGAGATGCTGCCGAACAGCGCGCCGCTGAACGCGCCCATCAGCAGTTGACCCTCGATGGCCACGTTGACCACGCCGGACCGCTCGCAGAGCACCCCGGCGAGCGCGCCGAAGATCAGCGGCAGGGCCAGGATGAACGTGCCCCGGATGATGTTGACCAGCGGCATGAAGTTCTGCCCGGTCGGGGCGGCGGAGACCTGCCAGCAGAGGAACGACAGCACGAAGGCGACCAGCCCGACGCCGAGCACGGGTAGGAACCACCGCTTCGGCACCCCGGCGAGCAGCGCCGCGCCGGCGGCGACCGTGATGATCCCGAACAGGATCGCCCCGATCGTGCCGTTGATCTCCAGTGCGGCGCCGGCCGCGTCGTCGCTGAGCGTGAACCGGGCCTTCTGGTCGGTGGCGAGCGCGCCGAAGAGCACCGCTGACAGCAGGCCGAGCGCCAGCAGCGTGAGACCGACCTTCCGGCTGCGGGTCCAGAAGCCCTCGTCGACCGGGGCGACCGCGATGTCGGGGACAGCCATGGTGGACATGAGTTACCAGCCCTTCGCCAGGCTCGTCTGCAACCGGGCGGCGCGCGCGGCCCGGAGCTGGAAGATCGCCTTCACCAGGGCCGGTGCGGCGATGAAGATGACGATCAGCGCCTGGAGCACCGTCACCAGCTCCAGCGAGATCCCGGAGTACGACTGCATCCGGTTACCACCGGCCTGAAGCGCGCCGAACAACAGCGCGGCCAGCAGCACCCCCCAGGGCTTCACCCGCCCGAGCAGCGCCACCAGGATGCCGTCGAAGCCGATCTGCGCGACCACCAGCGGGGTCAACGCGCTGGCGGTGGAGCCGAGCACCATGTTCGAGCCGCCGAGGCCGGCCAGGATTCCGGCGAAGACCATGATCAGGATGTACGTCCGGGTGACGCTGATGCCTGCGGTCCGGGCGGCGTCCGGGTTCGCGCCGACCGCGCGCAGCTCGAAGCCGAGCGTCGAGCGGTTGAGCAGCCAGGCGACCGCCCAGGTGGCCAGCACGGCGAGCAGGATGCCGGCGTGCACCCGCAGGTTGTCGCCGAGCAGTCGGGGCAGCTGGGCGGAGGTGTCGACCGCCTTGCTGATCGCGTCGGTGCGGTTCGGGTCCTGCACGCCGTTCTGCACGATCAACCAGGTGAGGAAGTACGTGGCGACGTAGTTGAGCATGATCGTGTTGATCACCTCGTGCGCGCCGGCACGGGCCTTGAGGATGCCGGGGATGAAACCCCAGATCGCTCCGCCCAGCGCGCCGGCCAGCACCGCCACCAGCAGGTGCAGGCCGGGCGGCAGGGGCAGCAGGAAGCCGGCCAGCGCCGCCATGATCACGCCGATGGTGGCCTGGCCCTGGGCGCCGATGTTGAACAGGCCGCCCCGGAAGGCCAGCGCCACCGACAGGCCGGTGAAGACCAGCGGCGCCGCGTAGGTCAGCGTCTCCGAGATCGGCGCGAGCACGGCCTGCCAGCCGTTGGCGCCGTCCAGCCAGCCGGAGAACGCCTCGGGGTCGAAGATCGAGCCCTTGAACAGGTTCGCGTACGCCTCGCTGACGAGCGTCCAGCTGGAGTTGATCGCGTCGGACGGGCGCGAGGTGATGTACGAGTAGGTGGAGAGCACGTCGGGATCAGAGATGATCATCAGCACCGCGCCGACCACGATCGCCAGCACCAACGACAACAGCGTCACAGTGAAGGTGTTGGCCGCCCAGAGGTTGTCCAGGAACAACCGGCCCAGGCTCGGCTTCGGCTCAGGCTCCGGGCCCGGCTTCGCCGCCGAGCGGTCCGGCTCGGTCGCCACCTCGGCGCGTTCGGTGTTGCCGAGCGCGTTCTGCGCGGCCTGCGCCTCGCTCGCCGGCTCCTTGTCCGGGGAGCCCGACTGCGGGTTGGGGTTGGTCATGCCTCGTCCTCGCTCGCGGAGCCTGCGTCGTTCGCCGGGCTCCCATCTGCCACGCCGGGGCTGTCGGCGGCGGTCGCCGCTCCAGTCTCGTCGGCGGCGGGTGCTGCGATGGCGTCGTGGGCCGCGTCCGGGCTGATGCCGGCCATCAGCAGGCCGATCTCCTCACGCGGGGTGTCCGGGCCGACGATGCCGATGATCCGGCCGCGGTACATCACAGCGATCCGGTCGGCCAACCCGATCACCTCGTCGAGTTCACTGGAGACCACCATGACGGCGGTGCCGATGTCCCGTTCGTGAATGATCTGGCTGTGGATGAACTCGATCGACCCGACGTCGACACCACGGGTCGGCTGGGCGGCGATGAGGAGCTTCAGCGGCCGGGACAACTCCCGGGCCACGATCACCTTCTGCTGGTTGCCGCCGGAGAGGGTGCCCACCGCCGCGTCGGCCGATGAGGTACGAACGTCGAACTGCTCGATCCGCTCCTTCGCGGAGGCGGCGATCGCGTCCGGCTTCAGCGCGAGCCCGGCACCGAACGGCGGCCGGTCGTAGATGTCCAGCACCAGGTTCTCCGCGACGCTGAACTCCTTGATCAGGCCGTCCACGCTGCGGTCCTCGGGTACGTAACCGACGCCCGCCCGGAGCACCCTCTTGGGCTTCCAGCCGTTGATCCGGTCGCCGGTCAGGCTGATCGTGCCGGCGAGCACCGGGCGCAGGCCCATGATCGCCTCGATCAGCTCGGTCTGACCGTTGCCCTGTACGCCCGCAACGCCGAGCACCTCGCCCGCGCGCACTGTCAGGTCGACGCCGTCGACCGCGCGGATCTGCCGGTCGTCGTCGACGACCAGCCCGGCCACCTCCAGCACCGGGTCGCCCGGCGTGGCCGGGGTCTTGTCCACCGTGAGCCGGACGTTGCGCCCGACCATCAACGCGGCCAGCTCGTCCCGGCTGGCCTCCGGCGAGGCCGTGCCGACTGTCTTTCCGCGTCGGATCACGGTGATCCGGTCGGCGATGGCCTTGACCTCGCCAAGCTTGTGGGTGATGAAGACGATCGACTTGCCGGCCGCCTTGAGCGACCGCATGACCGTCAGCAGCTCCTCGGTCTCCTGGGGGGTGAGCACAGCTGTCGGCTCGTCCAGGATGAGCAGGTCGACGTCGCGGGTGAGCGCCTTGACGATCTCGACGCGTTGCTGGATGCCGACCGGCAGGTCCTCGATCACCGCGTCCGGGTCGACCCGCAGGTTGTAGCGCTCGGACACCTCGGTGACCTCGCGCCGGGCGCGACGCCGGTCCAGGAAGCCGGCGATGCCGCCCCTGATCTGCTCGGCGCCGAGCATGATGTTCTCGGTGACGGTGAAGACCGGCACCAGCATGAAGTGCTGGTGCACCATGCCGATCCCGGCGCCGATCGCGTCGGACGGGCCCTTCAGCTTCAGCGGCTTGCCGTCGACAAGGATCTCGCCCTCGTCGGGCTGGTAGAGCCCGTAGAGCACGTTCATCAGTGTCGACTTGCCCGCGCCGTTCTCGCCGAGGAGGGCGTGAATCTCTCCAGGCTCCACCGTCAGGTCGATGTGATCGTTGGCGACCAGATCACCGAACCGCTTGGTGATGCCGCGCAGTTCGAGTCTCAGCGCAACCTCCTGGAGTGCGAGCGATGGTGCAGCCTAGCTGCCGTCGTACCGGCCGGAGCGGACCGGCCGCCGTGGTGCGCGATCGGCCGCTCCGACCCCGCGGGGTGTCCGCAGAGCCGGAGCGGCCGATCGGTCGTACCTGTCTCCCGCCGGCCCTCCCGATGATCTCACCGGAGGGGCCGGCCGGTTGTCACTTGGTCGGCTGGGCCTTCGAGGTGACGGTGATGGTGCCGGCGGCGATGTCCGCCTTGATCTTGTCGACCTCGGCCTTCAGCTCGGCCGGAACCTTGCTGTCGAAGTCGTGGTACGGGGCGATCGAGACACCGTTGTTGGCCAGGGTGCCGACGAAGCCCGGGTTGGCCGGCAGCTTGTCACCGGCGGCGGCCTTGACCACGGCCTCCTTGACGGCCTCCGGGATGTTCTTGACCACGGTGGTGATGATCGCCGCGCAGTCCGGGGTGCTCTCGCAGCCGTCGACGTCCACCCAGATGGTGCTGTACTTGCCACCCGAGGCCTTGGCCGCGGCGGTGGTGCCGAGGCCGGAGCCGCCGGCGACCGGCATGATGATGTCCGCGCCCTGGGCGACCAGCGCGTCGGAGACCTTCTTGCCCTCGTCCTGCTTGTCGAAGGCGTTGGAGAAGGAGCCCTTCTGGGTCTCCTTGTTCCAACCCAGCGCCTGGACGTTCTTGCCCTTGGTGGTGTTGAAGTACTTCACACCGTCGACGAAACCGTCCATGAAGATGGTCACCGGCGGGATCGGCACGGCACCGTAGGTGCCGACCTTGCCGCTCTTGCTCATCCCGGCGGCCAGGTAGCCGGCCTGGAACGCGGCCTGGGCGGTGTCGAACTGCATCGGGTAGACGTTGGCGTCACCCGGGTTCGCGTCGACGATGCCGAACTCCTGGTTCGGGTTCGCCTTGGCGATCTTCGAGGTGGCGTTGGCCATCAGGCCACCGACCGCCAGGATGAAGTCGCACTTCTGGTTGACGAACTGCGTCAGGTTCGGCTCGTAGTCGGCCTCGGCCTTCGACGCGACGTACTTGATGTCGATGTTGTCGTTGGCGGCCTTGGCCTCCTGCAGGCCCTTCCAGGCCGAAGCGTTGAACGACTTGTCGTCGATGCCGCCGACGTCGGTCACCATGCAGGCGCTGAACTTCTTGGCGCCACTGCCGGCGTTGTTGTCATCCTTGGGCGCCTCGCCACAAGCGGCGGCGGTGAGCGCGAGCCCACCCACCGCGAAGATCGAGGCGATCCGCATCCCACGCACCGAGCGCAAGACGTCTCCTTCCCATTGCACACCGCGCCTTGTGCGGTGGCAGCCCATCAGCCGACCTGCGGGTGTGCCGCCGGCTGTCCCACGTTACGGACGGGAGCGTACGCCCGCGTCCACCCACCGGCCGACAATCGTGCACGACTGTTGAGCGCCTGTTACCCGGGTGTAACCCTTGCGTGGGGCAAGTCACTCTTCGTGCTGGTAACCGAGCGCCATGGCGTCCGCAACGTCCGTTTTCTGGAGGCGTTTTCCTCCTCGGACGTTACCGCCAAAAGACCGCGACCGCCGCGTTGACCAGGGTCAGACCGACGATCGCGAGGAAATGACCGCGGTTGACCACGTCCCGCTTCCGGGAGAAGAAGACCATGACGAAGATCAGCAGCGCGATCACCAACTTCGTCACAAGTTTTGCCGGGTTCGGCTCGTCGTCGCCGCCGCCGCGCAGCGGCGCGGAGAGGCCCAGCCCGGTCAGCAGCTGGATCACCGCGCCCCACAGCATGGCCGGGTTGATCCGCAGCCGACCGCTGGCGTACTGGGCGATCGAGCCACCGAGCAGCAGGGCGAACCCGATCAGATGGACGTAGAGAAGGATGAGTCTGAGAGCTTCCACGCCGCCCATCCTCTCCCATCAACGACACTTTGTAGTAGTGGGTAGGCCGGTCGGCGCGTCCAAGCCGACCGGCCACGGTCGACTACCTATCCCTTCACGGCGCCGGAGGTGAGACCGGAGACGATGTACCGCTGGAGGAACTGGAACACCAGCACCGTCGGGATCGCGGTCAGCAGGGTGCCGGCCGCGAAGATGCCGAAGTTGGTGTTCCGCTCGCCGCCCTGCAACATGCCCCGCATGCCGACCGCGAGGGTCTTGGCGTCCGTGTCGGTGAGGAAGACGCTCGCCATCAGGAACTCGTTGATGGTGTTGATGAAGGCGAGCAGCCCGGTCACCGCGAGGATCGGCGCCACCAACGGCAGCATGATCCGGAAGAAGACCTGGGCGTGTGAGGCGCCGTCCATGGTGGCCGACTCGTCCAGCTCCCGGGGGAGGGTGTCGAAGAAGCCCTTCATCAGCCATGTGTTCACGCCCAGCGCGCCACCCAGGTAGAGCAGCAAAAGACCCCACGGCGTGTTGAAGCCGATGGCCGGCCACAGGTCGGTGATCGTGCCGAAGATCAGGAAGATCGCCACGATCGCCAGGAACTGCGGGAACATCTGGATCAACAGCAGCGACAGCAACCCCACCCGTCGCCCCTGGAACCGCATCCGGGAGAAGGCGTACGCCGCGAGCGCGGAGAGGAAGACCGAGGCGAACGCGGCCCCACCGGCGATGAGCAGCGAGTTCAGGAACCAGTGGGCGAACTCGGTGCGCGCGAACAGGTTCTCGAAGTTCTCCAACGACACCCCTCCGGTCGGCACCAACTCGGTGGACGACAGGGTGCCGAGCGGATTGAGCGCCGCCGAGACGACGAACACGAGCGGAAAGAGACTGAACAGCACGCCGAGCAGGCCGACCAGGTGCCGCCAGCCGACCTCGGCGAACCATCGCTTCTTCCGCTTGCCCCCGTTGCGGTTGACCGCCGCCGGGCCATTCGCGCCGCCCGTGACGGCGGCGCCGGTGAGCATGGTCATGCGTACACCTCCTCCTGTTGGCGGGTCCGCCGGAAGCTGACCGCCGACACCACCGCGACGATGGCGAAGATGAACAGCGAGATGGCGGCGGCGAAGCCGAACTGTGCGGCCTGCCCGCCGAACGCCAGCCGGTAGGTGTAGGTGATCAGCAGGTCGGTGGCGCCGTTGCTGGGGTTGTCCGCCGGGAACGGCGCGCCCTCGGTGGTCAGGTAGATCGCGTTGAAGTTGTTGAAGTTGAACGCGAACGACGAGATCAGCAGCGGCGAGAGCGCGACCAGCAGCAGCGGCAGGGTGACCGCCCGGAACGACTGCCAGCGCGACGCCCCGTCCACCGAGGTGGCCTCGGTCAACTCCCGTGGGATGGCCTGCAGCGCGCCGGTGGCCACCAGGAACATGTACGGGTAGCCGAGCCAGAGCTGCACCAGGATCACCGCGGCGCGGGCCGACCAGTCCTGCCCGAACCAGTCGACGCTGAGCCCGAACAGATTGTTGATCAGCCCGAAGTCGGTGTTGAACATGTCCCGCCAGACCAGCAGCATCGCGAAGGACGGCATGGCGTACGGCAGGATCAGCAACATCCGGTAGAGGTTGGTGCCCCGCATTCGGGGCGAGTGCAGCGCCAGGGCGATCAACATGCCGAGGATGAACGTGCCGCCGGTGGAGCCGATGGCGAAGGCGAAGTTCCAGATCAGCGTGCCGAGGAACGGCCCGGAGATCCGCTCGTCGGTGAGCACCCGGGTGAAGTTGGACAGCCCGACGTTCACCTTCCAACCCTGGGCCAGCCGCTCGCCGTCGGCGGCGACGAACGCGCCGACCTCGCCGTCCGCGGTCCAGGTCTTGCCGCTGTCGCTGTCCTTGACGCAGTCGCAGCCGGCGTCGTACGCCCGGACGGCCTTGCCCTCGTACGCCCGGGACAGGCCGGACGAGCGCAGCGCGCCTCCGGCGGTCGGCACCACCAGGTCCGTGATGTCCTTGCTGCGGGCGCTGGCCTGGCCGAAGTTCAGCACTGTGTAGCCGTCGGCCGCGGTGACCTTCCCGCCGGGGCCGACGGTGGCCGCGCCGGGATCGAGCGTGCGCAGGCCCCCGGCGTCGCCGACGGAGACCGTGTCGGTTCCTGGCTTGGTGATCAGAAAGACCAGTGCGCCGGTGGCCGGGTCGCCAGTGGTGGCTACCGACAACGGGTACTGGGTGGACCCCGGGACCTGCTTCACCGAGGAGCTCTGGATCGCGACAATCGCGTCGTCCTTGCTGCCGCGGTGGCCGTCGCCGAAGTTGGTGAAGGCCGTACTCGCGGTGTAGAGCACCGGCACGATCTGGAAGGCGATCAGGAAGAGCGTGCCGGGGATGAGGTACTTCGCCGGGACGTGCCGGCGGCCCAGGTACAGATAGAACAGTGCGGCGGTGGTCAGCACCAGCACCGCCAGCCCGACCCACTTCTCGGCCTCCACGAGCGGGAAGGCCGCCCAGATCGCGATCCCGGCCACCAGGCCGAGCAGGATCACCTTCGCGGCGAGGCCGGCCGCGGTGATCGGCGCGTGGTTCCGCGCGGTACGGGAGGTGCGCGGGGACCCGGTGCGGACGGGCCCCCGGCCCGGGGCCTGCTGGGCAGACCCCGGGCCGGACAGCGGTGTGCTCATTACTTGATCGAACCGGCGATCGTCTTGCCAGCCGCGGTAACCGTGCTGGTCGGGTCGGCGCCGCCGATGACGGCGGCCTCGGCCTTGCCGAACGGGTCCCAGATCGCGGCCATGGCCGGGATGGCCGGGAGCACCTGGCCGTTCTTGCCGGCCTCGATGAACTTGGCCAGGTCCGGGTCGCTGCTCTTGACCTGGTCCAGCGCGGCGGTCAGCGCCGGCGGGCGCGGGTCGGCCTGGTAGAGCGCCACGGCCAGGTCCGGCGTGGTGACGTGGTTGGCGACGAACTCCTGGGCGAGAGCCTTGTTCTTGCCCTTGGCCGCCACGTAGAAGGACTGGACGCCCACGAACGGCGCGGCCGCCTTGCCGCCGGCGAAGCCCGGAACGGCGGAGACGTCGTACTTGATGCCGGCCTTCTTCACGTCGGCGGTGGCCCACGGCCCGGAGACCAGGAAGGCGCACTTCTTGCCGGTGAAGGTGGCGGTCGAGTTGGTGTCGGCGATCGAGCGCTTCAGCACGCCCTCGCCCTTCTCGCCAAGCGCGGCGATCTTCTTGAACGCGGCGATCGACTCCGGCTTGCCCACGCCCAGGTCCTTCGGGTCGTAGTCGCCGTTCGCGGTGGTGCCGAAGAGGTAACCGCCGGCCGAGCTGTACAGCGGGTAGATGTGGTACGCGTCACCCTTCTGGCCGACCTGGAGGCAGAGCGTCTCGGTGACCTTCTTCTGCGCCTTGAGCTGCTTGCCGGTGGCGACCAGGTCCTCGATCGTCTTCGGTGCCTCGGGGGCCAGTTCGGTGTTGCGGATCAGCGCCAGGTTCTCCTGGGCGTAAGGCACGCCGTAGAGCTGACCGTTGAACGTGACGGCCTTGACGGCGGTCTCGTTGAAGGCGGCCTTCTGCTCGTCGGACAGCTGCACCGGGTCGATGGCACCGTTCTGGACCAGGTTGCCGATCCAGTCGTGCGCGCCGATCACCACGTCCGGGCCGCCGCCCTGGCTCGACACGGTCACGAAGTTGTTCTGGAGGTCCTCGTTCGGGACGGCCTGGACCTCGACGCTGACGCCGTTCTCCTGGCCGAACTTCTCGGCGAACGGCTTGAGTGCGGCGGTCCGCTTGTCGTCCGCCCAGATCACCAGTTTGCCGCCGGCGGCCTTGGGGGTGTCCTTCGCGGCCGGCTCGTCGCTGTCGCCACCGCAGCCTGAGGCGGCGAGCGCCAGGGCGAAGAGGGCGACCACACCCGCGGTACGGATGCGCATCGGTGCTCCTGTCGTCATGGCGGGTCCGCCGGGGGAAGGGCGGCCCGCCAGTGGAAACCTCTGGAAGTTCTTGCCATCCGGCGCATTGATGCTGCGCCGCTGCTCTCGCATGTTGCGGGGACGTTAGCAAGACGTTGCAAGTAATGGAAGGGTTTGCAAGGCACCCCGCAAGAACTTGCCGGTGGGCTAAAGTGCCGCCATGCGCGCTCGACTGTCCGACATCGCCCAGCAGGCCGAAGTCAGCGAGGCCACGGTGTCGCGGGTGCTCAACGACCGCCCCGGCGTGGCCCCGGAGACCCGGCAGGCCGTCCTCACCGCCCTCGACGTGCTCGGCTACGAGCGCCCAGCCCGGCTGCGTAAGCGCAGCGCCGGCCTGGTCGGCCTGGTGGTGCCGGAGCTGGACAACCCGATCTTCCCCGCCTTCGCCCAGGTCATCGAGTCCACCCTGGCGCAGAGTGGTTTCACCCCGGTGCTCTGCACCCAGACCGCCGGCGGCGTGACCGAGGACGAGTACGTGGAGATGCTGCTGGACCGGCAGGTCTCCGGGATCGTCTTCGTCTCCGGCCTGCACGCCGACACGGCCGCCAACCACGACCGCTACCGGGCGCTGCTCGCCCGGCCGCTGCCGGTCGTGATGATCAACGGGTACGTGCCCGGCATCGGCGCGCCCTTCGTCTCCTGCGACGACCGGGAGGCGGCCGAACTGGCGGTCGCCCATCTGGTCGCCCTCGGACACCGACGGATCGGCCTGATCACCGGGCCGGACCGGTTCGTCCCGGTGCAGCGCAAGGTGGCCGGCTGGCGTTCCGCGATGACCCGGCTGGCCGGCGTCGCCGAAGCCGACCTGGGCCCCCTCGCTGAGCTGTCACTGTTCGGAGTGGAGGGTGGCGAGGCGGCGGCCGGCCGCCTGTTGGACCGCGGCGTCACAGGCGTGGTCTGCGGCTCCGACCTGATGGCGCTCGGCGCGGTCCGGGCCGCCCGCCAACGCGGCCTCAACGTCCCCGAGGGCCTCTCCGTGGTCGGCTACGACGACTCCCCGCTGATGGCCTTCACCGATCCGCCGCTGACCACAATGCGGCAACCGGTCACCGCGATGGCGGTGGCCGCCGTCCGCGCCCTGGTGGACGAGATCAACGGGCATGGCGCCCCGAACTCGGAGTACCTGTTCCGCCCGGAGCTGGTGGTGCGCGGCTCGACAGCTGTCGCGCCGACTTCCGCCCGCTTGTCTTACGCAAGATCTGCTTGACTCTTGCAGCAATGGGCCGGCATATTGCTCGGATGATCAGCACCGCCACCCCGCCGCACGCCACCGACGACGACTGGTGGCGCTCCGCGGTCGTCTATCAGGTGTACGTCCGCAGCTTCGCCGACAGCGACGGCGACGGCACCGGCGACCTCCAGGGCATCAGGCAGCGCCTGCCGTACCTGCGCGACCTCGGGGTGGACGCGCTGTGGCTGACCCCCTTCTACACGTCGCCGATGATCGACGGCGGGTACGACGTGGCGGACTACCGGGACGTCGACCCGATGTTCGGCACCCTCGCCGACTTCGACGCGATGATCACCGACGCGCACGCCCACGGCCTGCGGATCATTGTCGACCTGGTGCCCAACCACACCTCCAGCGCGCACCACTGGTTCACCGCGGCGCTCGCCGCCGGCCCCGGCTCACCGGAGCGGGCCCGCTACCTCTTCGCCGACGGTCAGGGCACGCACGGCGAGTTGCCCCCGAACGACTGGGAGAGCATCTTCGGCGGCCCCGCCTGGACCCGGATCCCTGACGGCCAGTGGTATCTGCACCTGTTCGACAGGTCCCAGCCGGACCTGAACTGGCGGCACCCGGAGGTCCGCGCCGAGTTCGAGGACGTGCTGCGGTTCTGGCTGGACCGGGGCGTCGACGGATTCCGCGTCGACGTGGCGCACGGCATGATCAAGGCGGAAGGGCTGCCGGACGTCGGCTTCAGCACGGCGACCACCGGCCAGCGCCAGGTCGAACTGCTCGGCAAGGGCCGGCTGCCGTACTTCGACCAGGACGAGGTGCACGAGATCTACCGGTCCTGGCGGCCCATCCTGGACAGCTACCCGGGCGGTCGGATGGCTGTCGCCGAGGCGTGGGCCGAGACACCACAGCGCCTGGCCCGCTACATCGGCCCGGACGAGCTGCACCAGGCGTTCAGCTTCGACTTCCTCGACGCCACCTGGTCGGCCGACTCGTTCCGCAAGGTGATCGACACCGCGTTGGCAGAGGCTACCGTCGTCGGAGCGCCGACCACCTGGGTGCTGTCCAACCACGACAAGCAGCGGCACGTCACCCGGTACGGCGACGGCGTCGAAGGGCTGCGCCGAGCCCGGGCCGCCAGCCTGCTGATGCTCGCCCTGCCCGGCTGCGCCTACCTCTACCAGGGTGAGGAACTGGGCCTGCCGGAGGTCCTCGACCTCCCCGACGAGCTGCGCCAGGATCCGGCGTTCCTGCGCACCGGCGAGAGCCGCGACGGCTGCCGGGTGCCCATCCCGTGGAGCGGCGAGCTGGCCCCGTACGGCTTCGGGCCGGCCGGCAGTGAGCTGAGCTGGCTACCCGCCCCGGCGCTCTGGCAGGCGCTGTCCGTCACGGCGCAGACCGACGTGCCCGGCTCGACACTGGAGCTGTACCGGACCGCGCTGCGGATCCGCCACGTTCATCCCGCGCTCGCCCTCGACGCCGGCGGGGTCACCTGGCGGGAGAGCGAACCGGGTGTGCTGGCCTTCTCCCGCTCCGCCGGCGCGACCGTGCTGACCTGCGTGGTCAACTTCAGCGGCGCGCCGGTCCTGATCGACGGGTACGGTCAGCCCCTCGTCGCCAGCGACCAGCTCACCGAGCAGGGCTCCGGTCAGCTGCTGCCAATTGACGCGGCAGTCTGGTTGGAACGCCGCTGAACGGGTAACCCGTTCTCGACCTGGTCGTTCGTCGTGCCCCGCGCCGGCGGGCGACTGGGCTACCGGCCCCTTGTGGTGGGGGGTGAGGTGCCACCGGCGCCGCGCGGAGTCCGCTCCGTGTGGCGCCGGTGTCCGTTCACGGCAACCCAGGTCGTCACTTCGCGGTGAGCAACGCCGCGATCCGGGTGAAGCCCGCGCGTACCTCGGCCTCGTCCGGCGGTTCGGCGGGCTCACCGTGGCCGGCCTCGTCGGCTGCCGCGTCCAACTCCTCGTCGATCACGTCCTCGAAGTCCCCGTACAGGTCGGCCCCCTCCACCTGCCGGGCCTCGTCCTCGGCGGCGACCTGCGCGGCGGCGATCTCACTGCGAATCTCGTCGGCGGACAGCGCCGGCAGCAGCGGCTCGACCACTGCCATCAACTGCTCCTCGGCCACTACCGCCTCGGCCAGGGCCAACGCGTGCGGTCGCTCGTACGGCCCACAGACCACCGGCTCCCACTCGTCAAGATCACCGAGCGGACCGAAAGTGATGATCCATGGCAGGCCGAGGAGCGGTGAGTCCGCCGGCAGGTCCAGTGTCATGAGTGCGCCCACCGGCTCATCATGGTCCGCGAACGCGAGCGCCGACGCCGTTCTTCTCAGTTATCGCCCGTCCGACTGTCGATCGGCGGCCGGTCAGCCGGGGCGGACCGCGTCCAGGGCGGCGCGGACCAGGGCGAGCGCGGTGGCCGGCGGCACGCCAAGCCGGGCCGCCTCCGCCGCGTAGCCGGCCGCCGCCCGCTGCAACCGGTCGACGGCGTCGTCGCGGCCGGGTGCCACGAAGGTGCCGTTGCGCCCCCGGGTCTCCAGCAGCCCAGCCGCCTCCAACTCCCGGTAGGCGCGGGCCACGGTGTTCGCCGCCAGTCGCAGGTCGGCGGCGAGCTGCCGCACTGTGGGCAGTCGGCTGCCCACCGGCAACCGGCCGTCGCCGATCAGCTCGGCGAGTTGCACACGCACCTGCTCGTACGGGGGCACCGACGAGTCCGGGTCGACCGAGATCAGCACCTGCGCGCCTTCCGTCATCAGCCCCCACCGCCCGGCGTACCGGGATCGATGCCCTCGTCGACATCCTTCGGTGGCGCGGGGGTTTCCGCCAGGTCCACCACCCGGCCGTTGGTGCTGGTCGCCAGGAGCGCCGCGCCGAACAGCACCAACTGGTTGAGCAGGTAGAGGTACAGCAGCAGACCGACGGCGCCGGCCACAACTGTGTACGCCGGGTTCCGCTCGGTCCGCACCACGTAGTAACGCCCGACGGTGTTCAGCAGCGTGATGCCGATGGCCACCAGCACCACCACCGGGCGCAGCCGCGACCGGCTCATCCGCAGCCGGGGGACGGCCAGCAGCAACGCGGTGGCGAGCACCGTGTTGACCAGCACGCTGAGCACCGCGCTGATGGTGGTCAGACCCACCGACCCGGTGCTGCGCAGCAGGAAACGCAGCAGCGACTCCAACGCGTCCACCGCCGCGACCGAGACGCCGAGCAGCACGAAGACGCCGATCATCACGCCCAGGTCGACGAGCCGCCGCACCACCAGATTGCCCGGCTGCTGGTTGAGCTGGTACATCAGCCGTTGCGAGGACCGGATGGCCTCCACCCAGCCGATCCCGGTGAAGACCAGGATGACAAGGCCGACCACACCGACAGTGCCGCTGGAGTTGGCGATCTGCTCGGCGTCCAGGAACGGCAGATTTTCCTTGAGGAAGTCGGCCGCCGCCGCGCTGACCTCGTCGTTGTCCTCCAGGATCGCCCCGAAGATCGAGAACGCGACAAGGGCGAGGGCGAACACGGCGAAGAAGCCGTAGTAGGCGATGGCTGCGGCCAGTCGGCCGGCCAGCACCTCGCCGTACAGCACACCGGCCCGCCACACATGATCGAAGAGCCCCGACCGGTGGCGCGCGGCGCTCACCCAGCGGTCGATGCCCGCCTCGATCCGGCCGATCACGTTCACGCGATCATCCTCGCCGATCTCCCAGCGCTGTGGTGGCAACCGGCTCCCGATGCTCGCCGGCCGGCGCGTCGCCGATGCTTCAGGTGCTGGCGCTTCGGTTGCTGACGCTTCAGGTGCCGAGGCAGAAGTCCCGACGCGGCTGCCACCTGGCCTGCCCGCTGTGCGAGAAGAGGGTGAACCCGTCGACCTCGAACATCGCGGAGAAGTCGGCCAGATCCTCGTACACCTCGTCCAGGGCCTCCGGTGTCACGTCCTGAGCCACCGTGACGTGCGGATGGTACGGGAAGCGAAGCTCGCGGTGCAGGCCCGGCGCGGCGGCGATGGCCGCGGCCAGCAGCTCGCACTCACTGATCCCCGCGGCCACCGCGACGAACACCACCTGGGTGACCGGACGGAACGTGCCCGTGCCCCGCAGGTGCAGCGTGAACGGCAGGTGCGCGGCGGCGACGGCGGCCAGGTGCCGCTCGATCGCCGGCAGGTTGGCCGTCCGGATCTCGGTGGGCCCGAGCAACGTCACGTGCGCGGGCACCGCCAGCGGATCACCGGCCTCGACCCGCCGCCGGGTGAGCAGGGCGCCCCACGGCTCAGGGATGTCCACCGCGATGCCGATCTGGATGGTGTCGCCGGTCGGCGGCACCCCGCCACTGCGATCCACGCTTCGCGCCGCCCCTCCGACCACCGAGCCGTCCACCTGTACCGCGGAGTTACTCGCCGCGCACGGGCGGGAAGAACCCCACCCGCTCGTACGCGGACCGCAGGGTCGTCGCGGCCACCGCGCGGGCCTTCTCCGCGCCGGCCGCGAGCAGCTTGTCCAACTGCGCCGGATCGTCGAGGTAGGCGCGGGTCCGCTCCTGGATCGGCCGGACGAAGTCCGTCACCACCTCGGCCAGCTCCTTCTTCAGATCGCCGTAGCCGCGGCCCGCGTAAGCGGCCACCAACTCGTCGATGCTGCGGCCGCTGAGCGCCGAGTAGATGGTCAACAGGTTGGACACGCCCGGCTTGGTCTCGGCGTCGAAGACGATCTCCCGACCGGTGTCGGTCACCGCCGAACGGATCTTCTTCGCGGACCGGGCCGGATCGTCGAGCAGGTCGATGATGCCGGCTGGCGAGGACGACGACTTCGACATCTTCGCGGTCGGGTCCTGCAGGTCGGTGATCTTGGCAGTGTCCTTGACGATGTGCGGCGCGGGCACCGTGAAAGTCGCGCCGAACAGCGAGTTGAAGCGCTGGGCCAGATCCCGGGAGAGTTCCAGGTGCTGGCGCTGGTCCTCGCCGACGGGGACCGCGTTGGCCTGGTAGAGCAGGATGTCGGCGGCCTGGAGGACCGGATAGGTGAACAGCCCGACGCTGGCCCGCTCGTTACCCTGCTTCTGCGACTTGTCCTTGAACTGGGTCATCCGGCTGGCCTCGCCGAAGCCGGTGATGCAGCCGAGCACCCAGGCCAGCTGCGGGTGCTCGGGCACCTGCGACTGGACGAACAGGGTGCTGCGTTCCGGGTCTAGCCCGACCGCGAAGAGCTGGGCCGCCGCCACCCGGGTCCGCTGGCGCAGCAGCGCCGGATCGTGGCCCGCGGTGATGGCGTGCAGGTCCACAACGCAGTAGAACGCGTCGTGGGTGTCCTGTAGCGCCACCCAGTGCCGGACCGCGCCGAGATAGTTGCCGAGGTGGAACGAGTCGGCTGTCGGCTGGATGCCGGAGAAGACGCGGGGCCGGGCGGGAACGTCGGACATGGCGATAATTCTGTCAGCAAGCAACCCGGTCCGTCATGACGGGCCGGCGGGTCGGCTCCGGCCCGCCGGCGCCGGGGTGCTGACCTCGCCCGCTTCGCCCGCGCCGACCCGGCGCGTCGGCCCGACCGCGACCCGGCGGTGCTGCCCCGCCACCGCCTCCCGGGCCGACTCGGCGTCGCCCGCCGAGGCCGACGCAACGTCGTACTCGCGGCGCCGCCCGGTGCCCGGCTCGGTGCCCGGCTCGCGGCGCTGTTCGGTGCTCTGCTCGCGGCGCTGCTCGGTGCCCGGCTCACGGCGCTGCTCGGTGGTGCGGGCGGCGGAGACGGCGAGTCGGGCCACCCGGCGGCCGTCCAACGTGAGCACCCGCAGCAGCCAGCCGGCCGGCAACTCGGCCGGATCAGGTGCGCCGACCTCGGCGGGCTCACCCGGCACCGGCACCTCGTCGCCGGTCACCGGGAGTCGGCCCAGCGCGGCCATGACGAACCCGCCCACCGTCTCGTACGGTCCGGCGGGTAGGGCCACCCCGGTCCGCTCGGCGAAGTCAGCGAGGTTGAGGCGGCCGTCCACCACCGCGGGCAGGCCCGCGTACACCGGGTCCGGGGTGGCGTCGTACTCGTCGTGGATCTCGCCGATCAACTCCTCGATGAGGTCCTCCAGGGTGACGATCCCGGCGGTGCCGCCGTACTCGTCGACGACCACCGCGAGGTGCTGACCCTCCCGGCGCATCTCGGTCAGCGCGGCGAGCACCCGTTTGCTGCCCGGGAGCCGCTTCACCTCCCGGGCCAACTCGCCGACGGTGACGCACGGGTCGGCGTCCGGGCGCAGCAGTACGTCACGGAGGTGCACGAAGCCGACCACGTCGTCGTGCGTGCCGTCGGTGACCGGGTAACGGGTGTGCGTCTCGGCGCGGACCAGTCGAGCGGCTTCGACGATGGTCAGCCGCGCCGGGAGGAAGACCACCTCGGTGCGCGGCATCATCACCTCGCGGATCAGACTGGCACCGGCCACCAGGACCTCGTCGATGATCCGCCGCTCGTCCGGGTCGAGCACCGTGTTCGCCGCGACCAGGTCCCGCAGATCGGCCTCGGAGATGTGCTCCCGGCCGGCCGTCGGACCGGTCCCGAGCAGATCGGTGACGAGTCGGGTCGCCCCGTCTGCGGCGCGTACCAGCACTCGGGCAACGGCCCGGGCGAGCGGGCCACTGTCGCGGCGGGGATGTGCCCGCGCGTGTCGCCGGAGCCCGGTACGGGCCGCTTCCCGCATGACAGAGATGGTAGACACCGTGGGCCCACCACGCCGGGGATCAGGTGGAGCGGTGAAGAGATGTTCGGCTCTGTTTAATCATGAAAGATTATGATGGAATGGGGTTGGCGGTGGCGACGGCGAGAGCGCCGACCACCGCCCTAGTGTGATCACCGAAGGGCCACGTCCCGGGCGGGCCAGGCAGGAGGCAACGACGTGAAACTGCTCGTCACCGGGGGCGCCGGCTTCATCGGGAGCGTGGTGACCCGGATGCTGCTCGACGCGGGCCACCAGGTGGTCATCCTGGACGACCTGCGTACCGGCCACCGCGAGGCCCTCGCCCCGGACGCCACCCACGTGGAGGCGTCCATCCACGACGCCGCCCAGGTCATCACCGCGGACGCCGGTTTCGACGGGGTGCTGCACTTCGCCGCCCTGATCGCCGCCGGCGAGTCGATGGTCAAGCCGGAGCTGTACTGGCAGAACAACACCATCGGCACGCTCGCCCTGATCGACGCGGTCCGGGCCGCCGGGGTGCCCCGGATGGTCTTCTCCTCCACCGCCGCCGTCTACGGCAACCCCACCGAGCTGCCCATCACCGAAAACGCGGTCAAGGCACCCACCAACACGTACGGCGCCACCAAACTCGCCGTCGACATGGCACTCACCTCCGAGGCGATCGCGCACGGGCTGGCCGCCGTGTCGCTGCGCTACTTCAACGTGGCCGGCGCGCACCTCGACGGCGACATCACGCTCGGCGAGCGGCACGACCCGGAGACACACCTGATCCCGATAGCGCTGGACGTCGCCGCCGGCCGGCGGGAGAAGCTCCAGCTCTTCGGGGACGACTACCCCACAGTGGACGGCACCTGCGTCCGCGACTACATCCACGTCGCCGACCTGGCCCGCGCACATCTGCTGGCATTGGACGCCGCCACCGGCGGCCAACACCGGATCTACAACCTGGGCAACGGCAACGGCTTCACCAACCGGCAGGTGGTCGACGTGGTCCGCGAGGTCACCGGGCACCAACTGCCCGTCGAGGTCGCGCCACGCCGCGAGGGCGACCCGGCCGAGTTGGTGGCATCGTCCGCACTGGCCCGCGACGAATTGGGCTGGGTGCCGCAGAAGCCGACACTGCACGACATGGTCGGCGATGCCTGGGCGTTCTACCGCACGCACATCCTGGGGCAGTCATGACCAACCCGAGCGGTGATGTCGCCGAGCGGGCTGCGGCCGGCTTCTCCGCGCAGTTCGGCACCGAGGCTGCCGGCCGCTGGGCAGCCCCGGGCCGGGTCAACCTGATCGGTGAGCACACCGACTACAACGAAGGCTTCGTGCTGCCGTTCGCCCTGCCGATGCGCACCGTCGTCGCGGCCGACCGGCAGGACGGGGAGCACTGGACGGTCTGGTCCGAGCTGTCCGGCGAGGCGATCACCTTCGGCGCGGACGACGTCGCCGAGCCCTGTCGAGTCACCGGCTGGGGCGCGTACGTGGCGGGTGTGGTCTGGGCGCTACGCGAGGCCGGTCACCAGGTGCCAGGCGCCCGGCTGGCGATCGCCTCCGACGTGCCGCTGGGCGCCGGGCTCTCCTCCTCGGCCGCGCTGGAGTCGGCCGTGCTGGCTGCCCTGCTCGACCTCGGCGGGCTGGAACTCGCCCCGGAACTTCAACCCCGGCTGGCGCAACGGGCGGAGAACGTCTACGTGGGCGCGCCGACCGGCATCATGGACCAGTCCGCGGCGATCCGTTGCCGCGCTGGGCACGCCCTCTTCCTGGACTGTCGCGACGAGTCGGTCGAGCACATCCCGTTCGACCTGGACGCCGACGGGCTGGCTGTGCTGGTCATCGACAGCCGGGCGCCGCACCGCCACGCCGACGGGGAGTACGCCGCCCGCCGCCGCTCCTGCGAGGCCGGGGCCAGCGCGCTCGGTGTCAGCGCGCTGCGGGACGTGGGCGTCGACCAGCTCGACGCCGCACTGGCCCGGCTCGACGACGAGGAGACCCGGCGACGGGTCCGGCACGTGGTGACCGAGGACCAGCGCGTACTGGACACTGTGGCGCTGCTCCGCGCCGGCCGGGTCCGCGACATCGGCCCGCTGCTGACCGCCTCGCACGTCTCGATGCGCGACGACTTCGAGATCACCGTGCCGGAGATCGACACTGCGGTCGAGGCAGCGTTGGCGACCGGCGCGCTGGGTGCCCGGATGACCGGCGGAGGCTTCGGAGGCTGCGTGCTCGCGCTGGTCGAGGCCGACCGTGCCGACGCGGTAGCCGCCGCCGTGACCGACGCGTACGCGCAACGAGGTTTCACCGCCCCCGGCACCGTGACGGTCCTCCCCTCCCCCGGCGCCACCCGCCTGCCCTAACCCCACCCCAGCCGGCCCCCGGCCCCCTGCCCCCACCGCCCACCCCCGCTCCGGCCGGTGATCAAGAGGTTTGCGTCAGTTCGAGCCCGAATCCTGACGCAAACCTCTTGATCACCCGCTGCGGGGCAGGGGCCGTGGGTCTGGGGCCGGGCGGGAGGCACAGGGCCGGGCGAGGGCCGGGGATGGGCGAAGGCCAGGGATGGAGATCGTGCTTGTTCATGGAAGTAGTGGCCTCGCCGTTGGGCGAGGCCACTACTTCCTGGATCGTGCGCGACCTTGCCGGCGGGCGCGAGGCGGCGGGCGCGAGCCAAGCGCCGCGGGCAGGGGACGGCGGGCGCGAGCCGACGGGCGGCGTGGGCGGTTAGCTGGCTTCGACGATCATTGCGGCGCCCACAGTGCGATTGGTCGCCTCGTCGATGATGACGAAGCCGCCGGTGGTGCGGTTACGGCGGTACTCGTCGGCCAGCAGCGGCACCGTCGTGCGCAGTCGCACCCGGCCGATCTCGTTGAGCCGCAGTTCGTCGGCCGACTCGTCACGGTGCAGGGAGTTGATGTCCAGCCGGTAGTGCAGCCCGCGCACGATGGCCCGCGCCGACCGGGTGGTGTGCTTGATCGCGTACCGTCCGCCGACCCGCAGCGGAGCCGTCTCGTCCATCCAGCAGACCATCGCCTCGATGTCCTGGGCCACCGCCGGCGCGTTGTTCGGCCGGCAGATCAGGTCACCCCGCGAAATGTCGATCTCGTCGGCCAGTCGTACCGTCACCGACATCGGCGGGAACGCCTCCGGGACCGGCCCGTCGGCGGTCTCCACGGCGGCGATCCGGCTGGTGAAGCCGGAGGGCAGCACCATCACCTCGTCGCCCGGCTTCAGCACGCCGGAGGCGACCTGGCCGGCGTAGCCGCGGTAGTCGGTGACAGTGGTGGACTGCGGACGGATCACGTACTGCACCGGGAACCGGACGTCGACAAGGTTGCGGTCGCTGGCGATGTGCACCCGCTCCAGGTGGTGCAGCAGCGACGGGCCCTCGTACCAGGGCATGTTGTCCGACCTGGTGACGATGTTGTCGCCGCGCAACGCGGAGACCGGCACCACTGTCAGGTCCGGTACGTCGAGCTTCGCCGCGAACGCTGTGAACTCGTCGGCGATCCGCTCGTAGACCTCCTGCGACCAGTCGACAAGGTCCATCTTGTTGACACAGAGGACCAGGTGCGGCACCCGCAGCAGGGAGCAGAGGAACGCGTGCCGGCGGGACTGCTCGACGAGGCCCTTGCGCGCGTCCACCAGGATCAGCGCCAGGTCCGCTGTCGACGCGCCGGTGACCATGTTGCGGGTGTACTGGATGTGGCCCGGGGTGTCGGCGATGATGAACTTGCGCCGGGGGGTGGCGAAGTACCGGTACGCCACATCGATGGTGATGCCCTGCTCCCGCTCGGCACGCAGACCGTCGGTGAGCAACGCCAGGTTGGTGTATTCGTCACCGCGGGCCGCGCTGACCGCTTCCACGGCGGCCAACTGGTCGGTGAAGAGCGACTTGGTGTCGTAGAGCAGCCGCCCGATCAGGGTCGACTTCCCGTCGTCCACGCTGCCGGCGGTGGCGAACCGCAGCAGGTCCATAGCCCGGGCCTCCGGCCCGGCCCCGGTGACAGCCCGGGCCTCCGCATTCGCGGAGTCAATGATCTCGGTGCTCATCAGAAGTAGCCCTCCCGCTTGCGGTCCTCCATGGCGGCCTCGCTGACCCGGTCGTCACCACGGGTGGCGCCGCGCTCGGTGATCCGGGTGGCCGCCACCTCCTCGATGACCTTCTCCACGGTGTCCGCGTCGGAACGGACCGCTGCGGTGCAGGAGGCGTCGCCGACGGTGCGGTAGCGCACCTGCGCCTTGAACCGCTCCTCACCCGCGCGGGGGCGGAAGAACTCGTTGACGGCGTAGAACATGCCGTCCCGTTCGATCACCTCGCGCTCGTGCGCGTAGTAGATCGACGGCAGCGGGATGCGTTCCCGGGCGATGTAGTGCCACACGTCCAGCTCGGTCCAGTTGGACAGCGGGAAGACCCGGATCGACTCGCCCGGGTGGTGCCGGCCGTTGTAGAGCGACCACAGCTCCGGCCGCTGGTTCTTCGGGTCCCACTGACCGAACTCGTCGCGGAAGCTGAACACCCGCTCTTTCGCCCGGGCCTTCTCCTCGTCCCGGCGGGCGCCCCCGAACAGCGCGTCGAAGCGGTGCTTCTCCACCGCGTCCAGCAGCACCGGTGTCTGGATCCGGTTGCGCATGCCGTCACCGGACTCCCGGACCATGCCGCTGGCCAGGGCCTCCGGCACGCTGGCGACCACGAGGTGCAACCCCAGTTCGGCGACCCGTTGGTCGCGGTATTCCAGGACCTCGGGGAAGTTGTGCCCGGTGTCGACGTGCATCACCGGGAAGGGGACGTTGGCGGGGGCGAACGCCTTCTGCGCGAGCCGCAGCATGACGATCGAGTCCTTGCCACCGGAGAAGAGCATCACCGGGCGTTCCATCTCGGCGACCACCTCGCGCATCACGAAGATGCTCTCCGCTTCCAAGGCGTCCAGGTGGGAGACCTGGTACGCCGCGGGGGTGGTCATGACACCGGCTCGATTCGCTCGCTCATCCGATTTCCAGACCTTTCCGGTCGGGCATGTCAAGAAAGTTCGCTCAGGCTACCCGGAATGTTTCTGCAGCGCTGCAAGCAACCGGGTGGCGAGATCCTTGCGGCAGACCAGGAGGTCGGGCAGCCGCGGATCCGCCTCGTTGTATTTCAGCGCAGAACCGTCGATCCGGGAAGCGTGCAGTCCGGTGGCCGTCGCCACAGCGATCGGGGCCGCCGAGTCCCACTCGTACTGCCCACCTGCGTGGATGTACGCGTCCACCTCGCCGGTGACCACTGCGGCGATTTTCGCTCCGGCCGAGCCCATCGGCACCAGGTGCGCCCCGACGTCCTCGGCCAGATCGGTCAGGAAGACCGGCGGCCGGCTCCGGCTCGCGGCCAGGCGGATCTTCCGCTCGCCGGCCGTCGCCGCCTCCACGGTCATCGGCGGGTACGCCGGCGGGTAGTCGGTGCCGAGCACCCGGTGCTGCGCCGGCAACCCCACCGCCCCGGCGACGAGCCCGTGCGGGCTCGGCGCGTTGCGCGCCCAGAGCGCCACGTGCACCGCCCAGTCCGAGCGGCCCTCCTCGGAGAACTCCCGGGTGCCGTCCAACGGGTCGACGATCCACACCCGGTCCGCGTTCAACCGCGAAACCGCTCCGGTGTTCACCTCCGCGGCCCAGGCCAACCGCGACCCCTCGTCCTCCTCGGAGAGCACCGCGTCACCCGGACGCCACTTCGCCAACTCCGTGCGGATCAGGTCGTGCGACACCTTGTCCCCGGCCGACTTCAGCGCACCGGCGTCGGCGAAACCCATCTCCGTGCGCAGGTCGAGCAGCGCTTGCCCGGCTCGGGACGCCAACCATCGGGCGAACGCGCCATCGATCATCGGAGGACTGCTCATCTGTCCGCTCCCGTCGCCTCGCCGCACTGCCCGCACGGGCCGATCCGCCGCGACTCGCGTCGCCGGTCGCGGCACGCTGAAAGGCGCAGACTACCGGCCCGCCGTTTCCGATTCGGGTACGCCCCGCCCGGCTCAGCCGCCGTGGTAGAGGTTCTGGGTCGGCTCCACGCCCTTGGTGATCACCGACTCCACCACGTCGGCGGCCCGGTCCACCAGGAAATCCAACTCCTTGCGCTCGGCCGCGCCAAAATCCGACAGCACGTAATCCGCCGGATCCTGCCGCCCCGGTGGTCGGCCAACGCCGAACCGCACTCGGGCGTAGTCCTTGGTCCCCAACGACTTCGACATCGAGCGCAGGCCGTTGTGCCCGCCCTCGCCGCCGCCGAACTTGACCCGCACCTGGCCGAAGCCGATGTCCAGCTCGTCATGCACAGCGATCACCTGCGCCGCCGGCACCTTGTAGAACTGCGCCAACGCCGCGACCGGTCCGCCGGACAGGTTCATGTACGTCAGTGGCTTCACCAGCACCAGCTTCGGCCCACCGAACCCCAGCCGCGCCTCGGCCACCTCGGCCACCGCCCGCTTGTGCCGGCCGAAACGGGCACCCACCCGCCCGGCCAGCAGCTCGGCCACCATGAACCCGACGTTGTGCCGGTTGCCGGCGTACTCCCGACCCGGGTTGCCCAGGCCGACCACCAGCCACGGCCCCGCCTCGTCCGTCACGACCAGTCCCTTCCGACGCCCAACGCGGCGACTCCCGGTATGCCGACAGGCGCCCCCGAACTTTCGGGGACGCCTGTCGCACAGTACGAACCGATCAGGCCTCGGTGCGCGCCTCGGTCGTCTCGGCGCCCTCGGCCGGGGCGGCGTCCGAGCCCTCGGAGCCCTCGGTGGTCTCGCCGACCTCGGCCTCGGCCTCGTCGGTGGCAACCTCGACCTCGGGCAGCGTCGCCTCGAGCTGCTCGGCGGTCGGGGCGGCGGTCACCGACGCGACGGTCAGCTCCGAGTCGACGGCCAGCTCGACGCCGGTCGGCAGCGCGACATCGCCGGCGGTCACCAGGGTGCCCGCCTCCAGGCCCTCGATCGAGGCCTCGAGGTGGTCCGGAACCTTGGTGGCGTCAGCGGTCACCGAGAGGGTGTCGTGGTCGTGCACGATCAGGGTGTCCCGGGCGGCCTCGCCGGTCAGCTGGACCGGGACCTCGACGGTGACCTTCTCGCCCCGGCGGACCAGGATCAGGTCGACGTGCTCGAAGGTGTCGCGGATCGGGTCACGCTGGATCGCCTTCGGCAGCGCCAGCACCTGGGTGCCGTCGGCGATGTCGATCGCGAAGAGCTGGTTGGCACCGCCCTTACGGATCGCGGCGGCGAACTCCCGCGACGGCAGCGCGATGTGCTTGGGCTTCTCGCCGTGGCCGTACAGCACGGCGGGCACCTTGCCGGCCCGGCGGGTACGGCGGGCACCACCCTTGCCGAACTCGGTACGGGGCTCGGCGCTGATCTTTACCTCGGACACGGGGAAACTCCTGATGCTTTTCGCTGCGGCGGCTTGTCGTCTAACGGTGCTGGGGCGAGGGGCTCGCTGGGGCTCATGCGTCATGAACGACTGCCCGGAGCACCGCGTCGATGACGGTGCCTCCGTGCGGCGCTTTTCAGCGGCCCGCCGGGCACCCTCGCCGTGGCAACCGCACCAGTCTACCCGAGCTGTTTCCAGGGTTTCCGGCAGTCCCCGATCACGGCTCAGGACCGGCGCGTCGGTGGCGCTCCCACCAGCGTGCCGGCCCTGTTTCCGTCAGTTTGCCAGCCCCGCCCCCACCGGCGTGCCAAGTGGTGGGAACGGGGCTCAGGCTCAGCTCAGGCCACCGAAGAGGGTGGTCACCGAGCCGTCGTCGAACACCTCGCGAATCGCCCGCGCCAGCAGCGGCGCGATCGACAGCACTGTCAGCTTGTCCAGCTGCTTCTCCGGCGGGAGCGGCAGGGTGTTCGTCACCACGATCTCGCTGATCGAGCTGTTCTTCAGCCGCTCGGTGGCCGGGTCGGACAGCAGCGCGTGGGTCGACGCGACAACGATCTCCGCAGCGCCCGACTCCTTGAGGATGTCGGCGGCCTTGGCGATGGTGCCCCCGGTGTCGATCATGTCGTCGACGATCAGGCAGACCCGACCCTCCACCTCGCCGACGACCCTGTTCGCGACTACCTGGTTCGGTTTCATCGGGTCACGGGTCTTGTGGATGAACGCCAGCGGGCACCCGCCCAACCGGTCGGTCCACCGCTCGGCCACCCGCACCCGGCCCGAATCCGGTGCCACCACCGTCATCGGCCGGCCGGCGTACTTGTGCTCCACGTACTCGGCGAGGATGTCCATCGCGAAGAGGTGGTCCACGGGGCCGTCGAAGAAGCCCTGGATCTGCGCGGTGTGCAGGTCGACGGTGAGGATGCGGTTGGCGCCGGCGGTCTTCAGCAGGTCCGCCACCAGGCGGGCCGAGATCGGCTCCCGACCACGGTGCTTCTTGTCCTGGCGGGCGTACGGGTAGAACGGCAGGACCACTGTGATCCGCTTGGCCGACCCCCGCTTCAGCGCGTCCACCATGATCAGGGTCTCCATGACCCAGGTGTTCACCCCGTGCGTGACGGACTGCACCACGAAGGCGTCCGAACCACGTACCGAGTCCTTGAACCGTACGAAGATCTCGCCGTTGGCGAACTCGTACGCGTCGGCCGGCGTCGGCGCGACGCCGAGCACCTCGCCGATCTCCTTGGCCAACTCCGGAAAGCCACGTCCGGAAAAGAGCATCAGGCTTTTGCGGTTTTCGGCGACGATGCTGCCCATGGGCCCGTCTGCTCCCGTTATGTCGGCGGTACCCGACCCGGTGGTGGTGGGTCAGGGACTATTCGGTTGCAGTATCTCCCGCGCCGGATGCGCCGCCCACCGTCTCGGTCGCCCCGTGGATTGCCTCACTGTGGCTTGCGGCACCAGTAGTACCGGACGCACCCTTCGCGTCGTGGGCCCGCTGCGCCGCCTCCGCCGCGGCGGTGCCGGCGCGACGCTTGACCACCCAGCCCTCGATGTTGCGCTGACGCGCCCGGGCGACACCCATCGCCCCCGGCGGCACGTCGTCGATGATCACGGAACCAGCCGCCGTGTACGCTCCGTCGCCCACCTCGACCGGCGCCACGAACATGTTGTCCGCGCCGGTCCGCGCGTGGCTGCCGATCACCGTGCGGTGCTTGTTGACCCCGTCGTAGTTCACGAAGACCGACGCGGCGCCGATGTTGGTCTGCTCGCCGATCGTCGCGTCGCCGACGTACGTCAGGTGCGGCACCTTCGCGCCGGCGCCGATCTGCGAGTTCTTCACCTCGACGAACGTGCCGACCTTCGCCTTCTCGGCCAGTTGGGCGGCCGGCCGCAGGTACGCGTACGGCCCGACTGTTGCGCCCGCGCCCACCTCGGCACCCACGGCGTGGCTGCGGATCACCGACGCGGCGGGGCCGACGATCGTGTCGATCAGGGTGACGTCCGGCCCGATCAGCGCGCCCGCGCCGACCACAGTGCCGCCGCGCAACTGGGTGTTCTGGTCGACCACCGCGTCCCGGTCCAGCGCGACAGTCACGTCGATCCAGGTGGTGGCGGGGTCGAGCAGGCTCACCCCGGTGCGCATCCACGCCTCGTTGATCCGGTCGCGCAGCAACCGGCGCAGCGTGGCCAGCTCCACCCGGTCGTTGCAGCCCAACGTCTCGACGTGGTCCACGGCGACGTGCACCGCCACCGGCTCGCCGGCGGAACGAAGCAGACCGAAGACGTCGGTCAGGTACTCCTCGCCCTGGTCATTGTCGGTGGAGAGCTTGCCCAGCGCCTCGCGCAGCCGCACCGCGTCGAACGCGTAGATACCGGCGTTGATCTCCCGAATCGCGCGCTGCGTCGGGTCGGCGTCGCGCTCCTCGACGATCTGCTCCAGGCGCCCGTCGGCGTCCCGGACGATCCGCCCGAGGCCGGTCGGGTCGGGCACCTCGGCGGCCAGCACGGTGGCCGCCGCGGCGGCCTCCTCGTGCGCGGTCACCAGCGCGCCCACCGTCTCGGGTCGCAGCAGGGGCACGTCACCGTTGATCACCACGACGGTGCCGGCACCGTCCGGTACGGCCTCCAGCGCGATCCGTACCGCATGCCCGGTGCCGAGTTGCTCGGCCTGGAGCACCGGGGTGGCGTCCGGGGCGACCTCGGACAGGTGCGCCCGCACCTGGTCGGCGCCGTGCCCCACCACGACAACGGTGCGGTCCGCGCCCAACGGGGCGGCGGCGCTCAGCACGTGACCGAGGAGCGTCCGACCGAGAAGGGGGTGCAGCACCTTGGGCAGTGTCGACTTCATCCGCTTGCCCTCACCGGCGGCAAGTACGACGACGGTACGGGGGTGGGGCTGGGGCACGACGTGGCTCCCGTCGGGACGGCGGACACTCTCGCGGCCATGCTAACCGCGAGGCCCGGCACGTTTCCCTCTTACCCCCACCCGACCCTAAAACGGACGTAGATGGGCAGCTCGGCCGCCAGGGTTCGAACCTGAAATACGGGTACCAAAGACCCGGGTGTTGCCAATTACACCACGGCCGATCAGCGACGTGAGCACGTCGCACGAGGGATGGACATCCCGCCGCTACACCTTAGCGCCCCGGCCGTCGGATGCCAGCGCTCATCCCTCCGCACGGCGACCGATCGATGTCGTCGGCCTTCCGGGGGTGGTCGGCTCGCGCCTCAGCCGCCCTCTTCCCGGATCGGTCAGGCACCCGCCATCGGGCCGGCTGACCTGCGACTTCGAGCAGTTACGCGAAGTCGATTCGAAACTTCCCCGTGCGATCTACGGTGCCGTAAGTTACGGTGACGTAGGCGTAGCTTCGTGATCGTTACCTTCCCCTGCGAGGTCCCATGTCCACTGCTCTGCTCGATTCCAACACCGCCGGACCCGGCCCCAAACCACTCACCGACGGCAGCCAGTCCCCCGGCATCCTGGCCGCCCTCTGGGCCTTCGTGGTGATCCCCTTCGTCGCCCTGCTGGTCGCCGTGCCGGTGGCCTGGGGCGGCTGGCTGGGCTGGACCGACGTGATCATCGGCCTGGTCTGGTACGTCGTCTCCGGGCTCGGCATCACCGTCGGCTTCCACCGCTACTTCACGCACGGCTCGTTCAAGGCCAAGCGGTGGCTACGTGTGACTCTGGCGGTCGCGGGTTCGCTGGCGGTGCAGGGCGAGATCATCCAGTGGGTCGCCGACCACCGGCGTCACCACGCGTTCTCCGACCTGGAGGGCGACCCGCACTCGCCGTGGCGGTTCGGCACCAGCTTCTGGGCGTTGACCCGGGGCCTGTTCCACGCACACGTGGGCTGGCTGTTCCGCCGGGAGCTGTCCAACCGTGAGCGTTTCGCCCCGGACCTCATCGCCGACCGGGACATCAGCCGGGTCGACCGGCTCTTCCCCGCGCTGGTGGCCATCTCGCTGCTCGGCCCGGCGCTGATCGGCGGCCTGGTGACCTGGTCCTGGCAGGGCGCGCTGACCGCGTTCTTCTGGGCCGGGCTGGTCCGGATCGGCCTCCTGCACCACGTCACCTGGGCGATCAACTCGGTGTGCCACGTCTACGGTGAGCGTCCGTTCGCGATGCGCCAGGGTGACCGCGCGTCGAACTTCTGGCCGCTGGCGATCCTGTCGTTCGGCGAGAGCTGGCACAACCTGCACCACGCCGACCCGACCAGCGCCCGGCACGGCGTGTTGCGCGGTCAGGTGGACATCTCCGCCCGGGTGATCTGGTTGTTCGAGAAGACCGGCGCGGCAACGCAGGTGCGCTGGCCAAAGCCCGAGCGCCTCGCCGCCAAGCTGGTGAAGCCTGTCGCACCCCACTGAAACCGGGCGGTGCTCGACGATGCCGCCTGGCAGGATGGCCGGATGACCCGAGCCATGCGGGGGGACCAGGCGGCTCGGCGGACGGGAGGCCGAGCCCGTTCCGGGTACTGTCGAACGGCGCGTCAGGGCGGTCGGACCGCCCGACAGTGAGGCGACGACGTGAACGGGCACAGCGGAGGAACCATTCCACGGCAGGGCGTCACCGAGCGCCAGCGAGGCGGCGACATGCCTGAGGTCAGCGACGACGCGGCGGCAGCTGTCAGCGGCCGACGGGCGACGCCGACGGCGGCACCGAAAGCCAAAGCTCCCTCCCGGGTCCGCATGTCGGCGGCCCAACGCCGGGAGCAGTTGATAGCGACCGGCCGGCAACTCTTCGCCGAGCGCGGTTTCGACGCCACCTCCATCGAGGAGGTGGCGGCCCGTGCCAAGGTCTCCAAGCCGGTGGTGTACGAGCACTTCGGTGGCAAGGAAGGGCTCTACGCGGTGGTGGTGGACCGGGAGGTCCGGGCCCTGTTGGACCGGATCACCACGGCGTTGACCGCCGGGCATCCGCGGGAGCTTCTGGAACAGGCGGCGCTCGCCCTGCTGACCTACATCGAGGAGGAGACCAGCGGTTTCCGGGTGTTGGTCCGCGAGTCGCCGCTGATGTCCGGCACCGCCAACTTCAGCAGCGTGATGAACGACGTGGCGCACCAGGTCGAGCACATCCTGGGCGCCGAGTACAAGAGCCGAGGGTACGACCCGAAGCTCGCCGAGCTGTACTCGCAGGCACTGGTCGGCATGGTGGCGTTGACCGGTCGCTGGTGGTTGGAGGTGCGTAAGCCGCGCAAGGAGACGGTGGCGGCGCACCTCGTCAACCTGGCCTGGAACGGGTTGTCACACCTGGAGGCCAAGCCGACGCTGATCACCGCACGGCGCAGCTGACCCCGATCAGCGGCGGTGCACGTCGGCCACCGGGTGTTTGCGGTGCTCCAACTCCGCCTCGGCGGACTCCGGTGGGCCGACCTTGTCGTAGAGGCCGGTGCCGAGCAGGATCAGGCCGAACAGCATCGACACGACCACTGTCGACATCGAGAAGTTGAGAAAGTTCGCACCGGTCTGCAGCACCGACATCATCAGGATGCTGGTCACCAGGAACACCACGCCCGCTGTGAGGTTCATGTAGTGGCCGAGGTTGCTGCGCCGTGAGGCCCCGATGATCAGGACGACCCCGAAGACCACCGAGGCGAGCGAGAAGGCCAGGTTGGTCCGGAGCCCGAGGGCCCAGGTGCTGTTGCGGGCGAAGAGCGGATCCCCGATCGTCTCGGCGACGCCCCAGACGCCGAAGACCAGGATGTAGACGCCGATCAGCCCGGAGAGGATCCGGTAGAGCGGCCGTGCCGGATGGTTGACCGGAAAGTGCGGCATGCCCAGACCCCCTGATGTGACCGTTTCAGGGGGAATTGTCGCCCAAGGCAGCGCTAACTGTCCGCAGAACCCCAAAGCCCAAGGGGTCCGCCGAATGGCTGGACCAGGTCAGGTTTTCGCCGGAGCCCGAGCTGCGCAGGGATCAAGCCTGACCGCCCGGAGCAGCTCGGGCTCCGGCGAAAACCCACGGCCGCAACCACGAAGAAAGCTCAGAGAACGAGACGAGCCTTCTGGAACGCCTCCGCCTCATCCTCGGTGCCGACCTTGCCGTACATGCCGACCATCAGCAGCACCAGGGCGGCCGCCATCACCACGACCACTGTGGTGATGCTGAAGTTGAAGAAGTTGGCGTCGGTCCGGATGAACGCGAGACCGGCCAGGCTGACCACCATGAGGCCGTACGCCAGCCACTGGTTGATCGCCACGTCGATGTTACGGCCGAGCGCGGTGCCGACCAGCACGATGATCCCGAGCAGCACGCTGAGCAGCGAGAAGCCGAGGTTGGTGCCCTGACCGAGGACCCGGGTGTCGTCCTGGGCGAGGATCTCGTTGCCGGTGCTCGCGATGATGCCGAGCACACCGAAGACGACCAGGTACAGACCGGTCAGCCCGCCGATCGCCCGGTAGATCGGCCGCGCGGGGTGGTTGACGGGGGTGTGTGCCATGTCTGTGTCTCCAACGCCGTGGGGTAGGTGTCGCCGACGATTGTCTCGCATGTGGTGGTGTGACGCCGCACACGGGGCCCGGGCCGGCGCGCCCGGCCGGTCAGCTCTCGGGCAGGTCCTCGGCGAGGGTCATCCAGCTCTCCTCGATCCGCTCCCGTTCGGCGCGCAGATCCTTGAGCTGGGTGTCCAACTCGGCGACCCGGGCGTAGTCGGTGGCGTCCGCCGCGAGCTGGTCGAGCAGCGTGGTCTCGCGCTGGTCGAGCTTGCTGAGCTGCCGCTCCAGCCGGGTCAGCTCCTTGCGGGCCTGACGGACCTCGGCGGCGGACATACCGCCTCCGGAGGGGGTACCGGGCGCGGAGGTCGAGGTGACGCCCACCCGGGGCGAGCCGGCCCGCTCGGCGGTCCGTGCGAGGTATTCGTCCACGCCGCCGGGCAGGTGCACCAGCCGACCGTCGCCGAACATCCCGTACGCCGTGTCGGTGACCCGTTCGATCAGGTACCGGTCGTGGCTGGCCACGATGATCGTGCCGGGCCACGAGTCGAGCAGGTCCTCCAGCGAGGCGAGGGTGTCGGTGTCAAGGTCGTTGGTGGGCTCGTCGAAGAGCAGCACGTTGGGCTCGCCGGCCAGCAGCCGCAGCATCTGCAACCGGCGGCGTTCCCCACCGGAGAGGTCACTGACCGGGGTCCAGAGGCGGCGGTCGTCGAAGCCGAACACCTCGGCGAGCTGCGCGGCGGAGACCTCCCGGTCGCCGAGCTGAACCCGGCGGGCGACCTCCTCGACCGCCTCCAGGACCCGCAGGTGCCCGGGCAGCTCGGTGAGCTCCTGGGAGAGAAACGCGGGCCGCACTGTGGAGCCGGTGCCGAGGCGGCCACCATCGGGGCGGGTGATGCCGGCGAGCATCCGCAGCAGCGTGGTCTTGCCGGCGCCGTTGGCGCCGAGGATGGCGATCCGGTCGCCGGGGCCGACCAGCCAGGTGACGTCGCGAAGGATCTCCTTCGGGCCGGCGTGCAGCTCGACGTTCTCCAGGTCGTACACCTGCTTGCCGAGCCGCGAGGTGGCCATGCGCTGCAACGACATGGTGTCGCGTGCCGGCGGCACGTCGGCGATCAACGCGTTGGCGGCGTCGATGCGGAACTGCGGCTTGGAGGTCCGGGCGGGCGGGCCACGGCGCAGCCAGGCGATCTCCTTGCGGAGCAGGTTCTGCCGGCGGGCCTCGGTGGCGGCGGCGACCCGCTCGCGCTCGGCGCGGGCGAGGGTCCAGGCGGCGAAGCCACCCTCGTAGGCGCGGACGGTCTGGTCGGCGACCTCCCAGGTGTTGGTGCAGACCGCGTCCAGGAACCACCGGTCGTGGGTGACCACGACCAGGGCGCCCTTGCGGCCGACCAGGTGCCGGGCCAGCCAGTCGACCCCGCCGACGTCCAGGTGGTTGGTGGGCTCGTCGAGGATGAGCAGGTCGGAGTCGCGTACGAGCAGCGCGGCGAGCGCCACCCGGCGGCGTTCGCCACCGGACATCGGGCCGACCGGCTGGTCGAGGCCGAGGTGCGGCATGCCGAGGCCGTCGAGGATGGCCCGCACACCGGAGTCACCGGCCCACTCGTGCTCGGCGCCCATGCCCTCGGCGAGCCAGGCGGTGCCGAGCACCACGTCCCGGACGGTGGCCTCGGGAGCGAGGGCGAGCTGCTGCGGCAGCCAGAGCACACGCAGGTCACGGCGGTGGGTCACCCGACCGTCGTCGGGGTCCTCCTGCTTGGTGAGCAACCGCAGCAGGGTGGACTTGCCGGCGCCGTTGAGGCCGACCACGCCGATCCGGTCGGCGTCGTCCAGGCCGAGCGAGACGTCCGTGAGCAGCCGCCCGGCGGCGCCGTACCCCTTGGACACCCGGTCCAGATTGACGATGTTCGCCACGTTCCACCCTTCATGATCAAAGCGTCCGGGTGCCGGCGGGCACCTGGACGCCTGTCCCAAGGGTACGCGGAAGCCCCGAACGCCCGCGCCGCGCGCCAGCAGCTCCGGTGGAACGCCTCGTCAGCCGACGCGGGCGCCGGCTACCGGACCGTGCGCGACCCGCGCCTCCCGGCAGACGCCGGCGGCGGTCAACTCGGCGGCGATCCGCTCCGCGTCGGCCGCGTTGGCGGCGAGGAACACGCAGGTCGGGCCGGAGCCGGAGACGATGCCGGTGAGCGCGCCGGCCGCCTCGCCAGCCTTCAGGGTGTCGGCCAGCGCCGGGCGCATGGCCAGCGCGGCGTCCTGGAGGTCGTTGCCGAGCGTGCGGGCGAGCACCCGGGGGTCACGCTGGCGCAGCGCGCCCAGCAGGGCGTCGGTGCTGCCCAGCGGGGCGCCGGCGGCACCGGAGTCGCGGAGCCGATCCAGCTCCCGGTACGCGGTCGGGGTGGACAGGCCGCCGTCGGCGATCGCCACCACCCAGTGCCAGGAGGTGGGGCGGGCCAGCACGGGGCTGATCGCCTCACCCCGGCCGGTGCCCAGCGCGGTGCCACCGTAGATCAAGAACGGCACGTCGGAGCCGAGGTCGGCGGCGATGCCGGCCAGCTCGTCGCGGGACAGCCCGGTGCCCCAGAGCGCGTCGCAGGCCACCAGCGCGGCGGCAGCGTCGGCGCTGCCACCGGCCAACCCACCGGCGAGCGGGATCTGCTTGCGCAGGTGCAGTCGGGCGTGCGGCAGCACCCCCGCGTACCCGGCGAGGGCGTGCGCGGCGCGGATCACCAGGTTGGTGTCGTCCAGGGCCAGCTCGCCGGTGCCCTCACCCTCCATGGTCAGGGCGAGGGTGTCGCCCCGGCGGGCCGTCAGCTCGTCGTAGATCGAGATGGCGTGGTAGATCGTGTTCAGCTCGTGGTAGCCGTCCCGGCGCAGCGGGCCCACCCCGAGGTGCAGGTTGACCTTCGCGGGCACCCGCACCCGCACCGGGCCGAGGGCCCCGCGTCGCTCGTCGTCGTCCGGTCGCCAGGCCTCGGTCACGGGGTGCTGTCCCGCAGGCGCAGGCGGATGTCGAACGGCTTGGCCACTTTCAGCTCCTCAGCGTCCTGGGCGGGCACGGCGTCAGCCTACTTCCCGGCCGGCGTACCGACCGGAGCCGACGCGGCGATGGCGGCGAACTGCTCGACTGTCAGTGACTCCCCACGGGCGCCGGGGTCGACGCCGGCGGCGGTGAGCGCCGCGGCGGCCCGGTCCGCGCCACCGGCCCAACCGGCCAACGCGGCGCGCAGTGTCTTGCGCCGCTGCGCGAACGCCGCGTCCACCACGGCGAAGACCCGCTCCCGCGGTACGTCGGTGCGGGGCGGCTCGTGGCAGGTGAAGGAGACCAGGCCGGAGTCGACGTTGGGCACCGGCCAGAACACGTTCGGCGGCACCTTGCCGGCGCCCCGAGCCTGGGCGTACCAGGCGAGCTTCACCGACGGAATGCCGTACACCTTGGAGCCGGGACCGGCGACGAGCCGGTCGGCGACCTCCTTCTGCACCATCACCAGGCCGTGTCGCAGGGTGGGCAGCACGGCGAGCAGGTGCAGCACCACTGGCACGGCGACGTTGTAGGGCAGGTTCGCCACCAGCGCTGTCGGTGCCGGGTCGGCCAGTTCGGCGGCGGCGATGCGCAACGCGTCCGCGCGGTGCACGGTGAGCCGGGCGGCGTCGGCCCCGGCGTGCCGCGCGACCGTCTCCGGGAGCGCCCCGGCGAGCACCGGGTCGATCTCCACGGCGTGCACGTGCCCGGCGACCGGCAGCAGCCCCACTGTCAGCGAGCCGAGCCCGGGCCCCACCTCCAGGGCCACGTCGTCGGGTGTGAGGCCGGCGGCGGTCACGATCCGGCGCACAGTGTTCGGGTCGTGCACGAAGTTCTGGCCCAGCTTCTTGGTGGGCGCGACGCCCAACCGGGCGGCGAGTTCCCGGATCTCCGCCGGGCCGAGGAGACCGGTCATGGCTGGCAGCGTAGCGACGGGTCGGCGCCGACCGTCGGGCCGGGCTCACCACGGGCCGAACGCCCGGTCGCCGGTCGCGGAAATGGCCGCGCACAGCTCGTCCAGGTCGCTGCCGGTGGTCGCGGCGAGCGCGCGGACGGTGAGCGGAATCAGGTACGACGCGTTCGGCCGGCCGCGGTACGGCATCGGGGTGAGGTACGGGGCGTCGGTCTCCACCAGCATCTGATCCAGCGGGGTGAGCGCGGCGGCCTCGCGCAGCGCCGTCGCGCTGCCGAAGGTGACGGTGCCGGCGAAGCTCAGCAGGTAACCGCGGCGGACGCACTCGCTGGCGAACTCGGCGTCGCCGGAGAAGCAGTGCAGCACCACCCGGTCGGGAGCGCCCTCGTCGTCGAGGATCCGCAGCACGTCGGCGTGCGCGTCGCGATCGTGGATGACAAGCGTCTTGCCGTACCGCTTGGCGATGGCGATGTGCGCCCGGAAACTCTGCTCCTGCGCGGCACGCCCCTCGTCGCCGGTCCGGAAGAAGTCCATCCCGGTCTCGCCGATCCCCCGGACCCGGTCGCGGGCCGCGAGTGACTCGATCTCCCGCAACGCCTCGTCGAGGTCGCTGAGCCGAGGCGCCTCGTTCGGGTGCAGCGCCACAGTGGCCAGCACGGCGGGGTACTCATCGGCGGTGTCCGCGCCCCACCGGGAGGAGGCGACGTCCACGCCCACCTGGACCAGCCGGTCCACGCCGACCTTCGCGGCCAACGCGATCGCCACGGCAACCGGGTCGTCGGCCGGGCCGCCGCCGGGCACACCGGCCTCGCTGACCGTGATGTCCAGGTGGGTGTGGCTGTCCAGCACCGCCCGGGGCAACGGCTCGGGGGCGGGCGGAAACTCTCCGGCCCGCCGGGCGGCGCGCTCGCGGCGGGATTCAGTGGGCTCGCTCATCAGCGACAGCATCACACACCGGGCCTGTCCATCTGCCCGCCACCCGACGTTCACCCCGACTACGCCGCGCGACTCTACGGTCGCTCACGAGCGGACGCGACAGCGTGCGGACCCATCCCACCGAGCAGCGAGGCGACGGCATGAGCGTCACCCCCCAGGCCGGTGGCAGCGCCGGCGAACGGACCGGACTGCACGTGGCGTTCGGCGGCGGCGTGTACCCGGCCGAGGAGATCGCCCGGGGCGCCGCGTACGAGTTGTTCAGCGCCGACGAGGTGGCCGGCTTCGAGTGGGCACCCCGCCCGGGTAGCGCCCTGCCGTGGCACCGGTTCGTGCACGTCACCGAGGTGACCGCCGTGCACGGGGCCACCGAGCCGGCCGACGAGCCGGAGACGCCGCTGCTGATGCCCGCTCACCGCGAGCGGGGTTGGGCGTACCTGCACCAGCTCAGCCAGCAGCCGGCGGCAGCGGGCGACCCGATGCTGGCGGCGGCGCGCGCGTCGGCGGTGGTCCGGCGGGGCACCCGGATGGTGAAGGTGCTCTCGGCCCAGCAGCTCGCCGGCTACGTACGGGGTTGGCTGCCGCACGGCTTCTGCTACCGCGAGCACGATGTGGCGCACCTGCGTACGCCGGCGACGACGACGGTGCTGCGTACGGATGGTGACGCTGGCCGGGACGGCCCGGACGTCGCGTACGCGCTGCGCTGGCGCGCGTCCGACCCGGGCGACTACGACGTGCCGGTGGGCTCGGCACACCGCGGTCTGACCGCGCTGGCCTCCCGGGACCGGCTCGGCGCCCCGGTGCTCGGCACCGGCTTCGTGCCCAGCAACGGTCAGCTCATCCCGGAGTTCATCACCCGGGACTTCGCCGACCTGCCGATGCCGGCGAACGCCGCCCTCATCGCCTACCCGGCGGACGGGGTGGAGGTGGTGCTGTACACCTACCAGGCCGAGCAGCGCGGGTGGCTGCGGATGGTGGGCCCCCAGTGGCGGCACCTGCTGGCCGCGGTGCCGGACCTCTCCCCGGACCAGGAGTACGTGCCGAACGCCGACGCTCCCCGCTCCACCCAGTTGGTCGGCATGTACGGCGACAGCGAGTACGAGGCGGTCGCCGACCTGCCCGGTGGGTTCCGGGTGCTGGCGATGACCCGGGCGGCCCGTTACCCGGTGGACGCGGTGGCCCGCCGGCTCCGGTTCGCCCAGTGGCGGGGGGTGCCGTGCCTGGTGCTGCGGGAGGAGGCCGGCTGGCTGCGGGTGCGCCTGCGCTACCCGAACCCGGACACCGTGGTGACGACCGGCGCGCAGTGTCAGGAACGCGGCGTCTACGAGGCCTGGGCACCGGGCGCCGAGGTGACCGACGACCAGGTGATGGACACCCGGTACGTGATGTGACGGCGCGCGGCGGCAGGGCGACCCGCCGCCGCGCGTCGTGCGGTCAGTCGGCCAGCCGGGCCAGTTCCTCGTCGACGATCGACGGGTCGAGCTTGCGGAACACCGGCTTCGGCGCGGCCAGCGGGCGACCCGCCTCGATCGACACCGACTCCCAGCGCGCGCCGACTGTGTAGTCCCCGGTGAGCACCGGGTACGCCGGGCCGCCGTCCAGGTCGTCGACCTGCTCGATCACCGGCATCGGCGCGTGCACGCCGGTGCCCCCGAGCAGCTCGTGCACCTGCTGCGCGGAGTGCGGCAGGAACGGGGTGAGCAGTGTGTTGGCATCGCTGATCACCTGAAGGGCGACGTGCAGGATGGTGCCCATCCGGGGCTTGTCCGCCTCGTCCTTGAGCTTCCAGGGCGCCTGCTCGGAGAGGTACCTGTTGGCCTCGGCGACCACCTTCATGGCCTCACCGATCGCCTGCTTCTGCCGGTGCCGGCCGATCAGGTCGCCGACTGTGGTGAACCCGGTCCGGGCGACGGCGAGCAGCGCCTCGTCGGCCTCGGTGAGCCCGGCCGGGTCGACCGGCGGGATCGCACCGAAGTTCTTCGCGGCCATCGAGACGCACCGGTTGACCAGGTTGCCCCAACCGGCGACCAACTCGTCGTTGTTGCGGCGCAGGAACTCCGCCCAGGTGAAGTCGGTGTCGTTGCTCTCCGGGCCGGCGGCGGCGATGAAGTAGCGCAGCGCGTCGGCGTCGTAGCGCTCCAGGAAGTCGCGAACGTAGATGACCACCTTGCGGGACGAGGAGAACTTGCGCCCCTCCATGGTCAGGTACTCGCTCGAGACCACCTCGGTGGGCAGGTTGAGCCGACCCAGTTCGCCCGGCTCACCGTCGCGGGAGCCCTCGCCGGAGTAGCCGGAGAGCAGCGCCGGCCAGATCACCGAGTGGAAGACGATGTTGTCCTTGCCCATGAAGTAGTAGGACTGGGCGTCCTTCCCCGCGCCGTCGGCGGACCAGTACCTGCGCCACGCGTCCGGGTCGCCGGAGCGACGGGCCCATTCGATCGAGGCGGACAGGTAGCCGATCACGGCGTCGAACCACACGTAGATCCGCTTGTCCGACCGGTCGCGCCAGCCGTCGAGCGGGATCGGTACGCCCCACTCCAGGTCACGGGTGATCGCCCGGGGCTGGAGGTCGTCGAGCAGGTTGCGGGAGAACCGCAGCACGTTGGGCCGCCACCCCTCGCGGGTGTCCAGCCACTGCCGCAGCACCTCGGCCAGGGCCGGCAGGTCCAGGAAGAAGTGCTCGGTCTCGACGAACTTCGGAGTCTCTCCGTTGATCCGCGACTTGGGGTTGATCAGGTCGATCGGGTCGAGTTGGTTGCCGCAGTTGTCGCACTGGTCGCCGCGGGCGCTGTCGTACCCGCAGATCGGGCAGGTGCCCTCGATGTAACGGTCGGGCAGGGTGCGCCCGGTGGACGGGGAGATCGCGCCCATGGTGGTCTTCGGCACGATGTAGCCGTTGCGGTACATCCCCTCGAACAACTCCTGCACCACCGCGTAGTGGTTGCGGGTGGTGGTGCGGGTGAACAGGTCGTAGGAGAGACCGAGGCCGTGCAGGTCCTCGACGATCACCCTGTTGTACCGGTCGGCCAGCTCGCGCGGGGTCACCCCGTCGGCGTCGGCCTGCACCTGGATCGGGGTGCCGTGCTCGTCGGTGCCGGAGACCATGAGCACGTCGTGGCCGGCCATCCGCATGTACCGGGCGAAGACGTCGGAGGGAACGCCAAAACCGGAGACGTGGCCGATGTGGCGGGGGCCGTTGGCGTACGGCCAGGCCACTGCCGCGAGAACGTGACTCATGAGCAGTGAGCCTAGTGACCCGTCCGGGGCCTTCGCGAACCAATGGGGGGTGCCCGACCGTCGGACCGGGCCGACCACCTCGCCCGTTGGTCCGATTTGTCGTCGACACGCGGCTCACCTGCCGGTTTCACCTCCTGGCGCGGTGTGCAATGAACGTCGTGACGGGCAGAGGAGCGGCGCGGGACCACGAGGACCGTCCCACCGGGTCGGCGGTCGGCGACGACCCGGGGCCTGAGCCCGCCGCGTCACGGCTCGCCGGGGTCGCGCCGCAGCCCCGGGTCGTGCCCAGCGCCGACCCGGGTTCGCAGCGGCCCACCCCGGCGGGAAGGTCCGCTGCCCCGGCCCGCCCCGCGCCGGCGGCGCCGTCACCCACACCGACTCGTCCGACCCCGGGGGCACCCGTTCCCAGCCCGGTCCGACCCGGCTCGTCGGGCCCGCCGGCCGGCGCGGCACCGGTCGGCGCGGAGCCCGTCGAGGTGGAGCCGACCACCGGCGCTCCGGTGGACGCGGTGCCACGTCGGGTGCCGGTCCGGCAGCAGGGTCGCCGACAGCGCGACAATGGGCCCGACGGCGACCCGCCGGACGACGGCGGCGCTTTCTGGGCGCCCATCGAGCAGGTGCACTGGGACGGCACCCCGGTCCGCAAGGACCCGGCACCGGCGCGGCTTCGCGGCTTCCGGCTGGCGCTGCGCCGGGCACCCAGCCGCACGCCCCCACCGCCGGATCCGCTGCCCGGGCTCGCCGCGCTGGTGGTGCTGAGCCTGGTCGCGGCCTTTTTCGCCTGGGTCAGCGCCGGCCCGTTCTGGCTCGCGGTCGGGCACGCCCGGACTGGCACCGTGGTGATCGACGACTGCTCCGGCGGCGGGCTCACCCTGCGATGCCGGGGGATCTTCACTGCCGAGGACGGGCGGTTCATCGCCCATGGTGTCCGGGTCAGCGGCGTGCCCGTCGAAGGGAGCACGGCCGGCACCGCGCTGCCGGCGCGGATGACCGGCCCGGACAGCGGCACCGCGTACGCGGACGTCGGTGTGGGCCGGCACCTGCGGTGGCTGCCCGGTCTGTTGGTGGTGCTGGCCTGCGCCGCCGGCATCGTTCGATGGACCGGGTCGGCCCGGCTGCCCGGTCGCCGGCACCGCCGCTGGGCAGTGGCCGCCGCCATCGCCGGCCCCACGCTGATCACAGTCGGCTTCCTGGCCGCCGCGTGGTGAACCCGGCGGACCCTGCCACAGCGGTCAGCTGTGCACGATCGTGTAGACGTCCCGGCGGCGCAGCGCGTACTCGGTGGCGACGTCGGTGATGGCGTCCCGGCGGGACCGGCCGGCGGCCTCCCGCTCGGCGACGGCGGCGCGCAGGGTGTCGTCGTCGGGGCGTTCGGCAGCGGTCACCGGAGCGCCGGCCACCACAAGGGTGATCTCTCCGCGCGGGTCCCCCTCGGTGGCCCACCGGGCCAGCTCGCCGAGGGGGCGACGGAGCACCTCCTCGTAGGTCTTCGTGAGTTCACGGCAGAGCGCGGCCGGCCGGTCGGCCCCGAACGTGTCGGCCAGGTCGGTGAGCGTCGCTCCGATCCGGTGCGGGGCCTCGAAGAAGACCAGGGTGCGCTCCTCGGCGGCGAGGGCGCGCAGCCGGGATCGGCGGCCGCCGGGGGTACGGGGCAGAAAGCCCTCGAAGCAGAACCGGTCGCAGGGCAGCCCGGAGACGGCCAGCGCGGTGGTGACAGCGCTGGGCCCGGGGGCGACGGTGACCGGCGCCCCGACATCCAACGTGGCACGGACCAGTCGGTAGCCGGGGTCGGAGACGCTGGGCATCCCACCGTCGGTGACGAGCGCCACCACGTACCCGCCGAGGATGGCCTCGACCAGCTCGGGGGTGCGCCGCTCCTCGTTGCCCTCGAAGTAGGAGACGATTCGACCGCCGACGGTGAGGTCGAGATCACGGGCCAGCCGGGTGAGCCGGCGGGTGTCCTCGGCGGCGACCACGTCGGCGCTGATCAGCACCTCCCGGAGTCGGGCCGAGGCGTCGGCGGGGTTGCCGAGCGGGGCACCGAGCAGAATCAGGCGCCCAACTTCGGACATTTCACCCACGAATTCGTCTCCTTCATTGCTGGGAATACCGGTATCAGGGACGACGGACGCCACCGGACACCTTGGCAGCCTACGATCGCCGGGTGACGAGTGCGTCGACAGCGCAGAGCCCGAGCGCCGATCCGGACAAGATGATCCAGGCGACGGGCGAGCCCGGTGCCAACCAGGAGCCGACGGCACCGAGCGCCGAGGGCGGCGGGGTGGCCGCGACGGTCCGGCGACGGTTCGCCACCGTCGACACCCAGGTGGATCGGTTCTCCTGGCTGGCCACGGCAGTGGTGGTGTCCATCGCGGCGATAGTGCGCTTCGTCGGGCTGTCCAGCCCGAAGGGCAAGATCTTCGACGAGACGTACTACGCCAAGGACGCCTACGGGCTGATCTCCCGTGGCGTGGAGTGGAACTACAAGGACAACGTCCCGTCGTACGTGGTGCACCCGCCGCTGGGCAAGTGGTTGATCGGCATCGGCGAGTGGGCGTTCGGCTATCAGGACGCCGATTCGAAGGTCTCCGTCCCCGGGCACCTGATGACCACCGCACCGGAGTTCGGCTGGCGATTCTCGGCGGCGGTGATCGGCACGCTGTCGGTGCTGCTGCTGGTCCGCATCGGTCGGCGGATGTTCCGCTCGACGGTGCTCGGCTGCGCTGCCGGCCTGCTGCTCGCCCTGGACGGCTTCCACCTGGTGCTGTCCCGCGCGGCCCTGCTCGACATCTTCCTGCTCTTCTTCGTGCTGGCGGCGTTCGGCGCGCTGGTGCTCGATCGGGACGCCCGCCGTCGACGCTGGGCTCGGGCCCTGGACGACGGGCTCGATCCGAGCCAGCCGGGCCGGGCCGGCCGCCCACCGACCGGTTGGCGCACCTGGCCGTGGTGGCGGCTGGCGGCCGGGGTGCTGATCGGCTGCGCCTGTGCGGTGAAGTGGAGCGCCCTGTACTTCGTGCCTGCCTTCGCGCTGCTGGTGCTCTTCTGGGAGGTCGGCGTCCGCCGCTCGGCCGGCGTCCGCAGGCCCTGGCGGGACACGCTCGTCGACGAGCTGCCCTGGCTGGTGCTCGCCGGCGTGCTCATGGTGGGCACCTACCTCGCCACCTGGTCCGGCTGGCTGTTCACCGACGACGGTTACTACCGACTCGCGTCGGCCTACCCGGGCTCCCGGCTCAGCGACCGCCCGGTGATCGGTCCGCTGATCAACCTCTTCGAATACCACCGCGCGGCATACGGGTTCCACGCCCAGCTTGACGACGCACACAAGTACCAGTCGTGGCCGTGGCAGTGGCTGCTGTTGGGCCGGCCGGTGGCGTTCCACTACGCCGGTGACGGCGTCTGCGGCGCGGCGAGCTGCGCCTCGGAGATTCTGCTGCTCGGCACCCCGCTGCTCTGGTGGTCGTTCCTGCCCGCTCTGGTGGCGCTGGTCTGGCTTGGTGTGGCCCGTCGGGACTGGCGGGCCGGCGCGATCCTGCTCACCGTGGCCGCCGGCCTGCTGCCGTGGTTCTGGTTCGCCCTCGACGGCCGGACGATGTTCTCGTTCTACGCCGCGCCGGCGGTGCCGTTCCTGGTGCTGGCCGTGGTGTACGTGCTGGGCACGATGATCGCCCCCGCCGGGGGTGACGTGGGTGCGGTGGCGCCACTGGTGCCCGGTGACCCGAGTTATGAGCGTCGACTGGTGGGCAGCATCGCGGCGGGGGCGTACGTGCTGCTGGTGGCGCTCTGCTTCGCGTACTTCTATCCGATCTTCGTGGGTCGGGTGATTCCGTACTCGGACTGGCTGTCCCGGATGTGGCTCGACGGTCGGTGGATATAAGCATCGACAGGCGACGCGCCGCACAGCGCGACGGAAGAAGGGCCCGCACGCCGAAGCGTGCGGGCCCTTCTTGACAAAGACGCGCGCCCCGATCGCCTGCCACGGGGGAAGCGGGCGATTGGGGCGCGCAAGAAGAGCTTAACCACCGCGCACCACCGGCACAACGGGTCGACTTGGGTCAGATTTCCGACGGATGCTGGCCGAACCGACACCTTCCCTCGTGCAGTTGACCGAGGGTGACCCGGCGTGGACCCTGAGCGCGGGCGCGGCCGGTCAGAGGCGATCCCCGGCTCGATCAGAGTCGCCGGTTCCGCATGTCTCCACCCAAACGATCATCCAAAGTGGATCTCACTACACTGCGAGTCGTGATCAACTTCAGACGATCGACGGCGGTCCTTCTCGGACTGTTGGCGACCACCGCGCTGACCGGGCCGGCGCAGGCCGACGAGGAGCCGGTGCCCGAGCCGCCCCGGGTCGAGCTGGTGCTCGACGTCAGCGGGTCGATGCGCGCGGCCGACATCGACGGACGCACCCGGATCTCGGTCGCCCAGCAGGCCTTCAACGAGGTGGTCGACGCGCTGCCCGAGGAGACACAGCTCGGCATCCGGGTGCTCGGCGCGACCTACCGCGGCAAGGACAAGAAGGTCGGTTGCCAGGACACCCAGCAGATCGTGCCGGTCGGGCCGGTGGACCGGTCCGCCGCCAAGGCGGCGGTGGCGACACTTCGGCCGACCGGGTTCACTCCGGTCGGGCTGGCGCTGCGCTCCGCCGCGCAGGACCTGGGCACCGGGGCCACCACCCGGCGGATCGTCCTGATCACCGACGGCGAGGACACCTGTGCTCCGCCGGACCCGTGCGAGGTGGCCCGGGAACTGGCCGCCCAGGGCACCAGCCTGGTCGTCGACACCCTCGGCCTGGCCCCCGACGACAAGGTTCGCCGGCAACTGCTCTGCATCGCCAGCGCGACCGGCGGGACCTACACCGCCGCGCAGAGCGCCGAGGAGCTGACCGACCGGATCAAACAGCTCGTCGAGCGGGCCGGAGACACGCACACCCGGGCCCCCACAGTGGTCGGCGGCACCAGCGCGTGCGACTCGGCGCCACTGCTCGCCCCCGGCGTCTACGCCGACCGGGAGGCGTTCTCCGAGCATCGCTACTACCGGGTGCCGGTCCGGCCCGGGCAGGAACTGCGGGCTTCGGTGAGCATGGCGCTGGACCGGGCCGTCAACCGGGACTACGGGGTGCTGCTGCGGGCCACCGCGGCCGACGGCCGGGAACTCGTCCGCGGCGCTGACGCCGGCAGCGGGCGGGCCGACGTGCTCTCCGCCGGGCTGCGCTGGTCGGCCAGCGCCGACGACGAGGATGCCGCCGAGACCGAGCAGAGCTCCGCGCCGGTCATCGAACCCACCACCGTCTGCCTGGTGGTCAGCAACTCGTTCGCCCCGCGTCCCGGCACCGCGGCCACCCCGGGCATGCCGGTGGAGTTGACGATCGACGTGGTCGCCGCCGCACCCGCACCGGACGGACCGGACCTCGGCCGGGGCTGGGTGCTGCTCGCGCTGCTCACCATCGCCGGTCTGCTCACCGGTCTGCTCGCCGGTCTGCTCACCCGCTGGTGGGTAGCCACCTGGAGGGAGAACTGATGCGTACCGCACTGTTCCGGTCGATGGTGGCGCTGCTCGCCGCCGGCGTGGCCGCTCTGCTTCCCACCGCGGCCACCGCCGCACCGACCCCCTCCCCGGGTGCCACGCCGGTGAACCGTGCCGGCACGTCGTTCCTCACCGCCACCCCGATCACCGCCGGCCAACCGGTACGGGTGGACGCCTCGATCGGCGACCACCTCTACTGGTCGTTCCCGGCGACGGCCGGCCAGGTGCACGAGATCACCGCCACCGTCACCTTCCCGAAGGGACGCAGCGGCGCCTCCACCTGGACGGTGGACGTCTTCGACGGGTTGCGCCGACGCCAGGCGTGCACGGCGGGGGCCCAGACCCCGACAGTGGACGCGAAGGCATCGAACGTGGTGTTGGGTTGCACGCTGCGCGAGGTGCGGTCGTGGGCGGAGCCCTGGTCGGCCGACCCACTGCCCGGCACGTACGTCGTCCGGCTCTCGGTGATCGAGCTGCCGGAGCCGGACCTGGGTGCGCCGATCGACGTCGACCTGCTGGTGGGCACCGTCGCCGACCGGGGCGCCTCGGCCGACGACGGCGAGTTGGCCGCCCCGCTGGTGCCGAACACCAAGGCCGGAACGGTGCTCAACGCCGTACCCCCGGTGGACGCGGAGGCCGACGACGAGAGCGGCTCGCTGGCGGACTGGTTGCCGGATCTCGGCTCGCGCTGGGTCTGGACCGGCATCGGCGGCGTGCTCGCCGCAGTGGCCGGCGTGTTCGGCTTCGCGGTGACCCGACGGCCTCGACGTCGCTGAAACGCCACCTCTGGTGGCCCCGCCCGGCGGCGGGGCCACCAGAGGATCAGCTACGCCGGGAGCCGCGCGGCAACCAGCCGATGAACCTGTCCTGGAGCGACATCACCGGGGCGGTGCGCAGATCCTCGGTGGCGGCGGCGAGGCAGGAGCCCAGATAGACGCTGAGCATGGCGCGGTCACCCCCATACTCCGCCAGCAGCCGGGTGCGCTTCGTCGCGCACGGCCACTCGTCACCGCAGGAGCCGCAGCTCCAGCAGGGGGTCTTCGGGGCGTGTTCGTCAGCCCGCACCCCCGGCCGTTCCAGGCCATCGGTCATCGCACGTCCTTCCAGATGTCCACGGGACTGGCGGCTGCCGTGCCGGCCAGCATTGATGGTGGTCCCCCCGGAGCCATCAGGGAGGGCGCTGCGCGTCCCTCCGGTGTTACATCTTTGCGGTACCTTCATCGGTCGTGGGAGTCGGAAATTTGACGGTTAACTTGATGCGTCATTCCTACCGACCAGTAGGCCACCGGAATGCGTGACCTGCTGCCGTCGACGGTCGCCGTCGCCGTCGCCGGGCCGGAGGACTGGACCGGCGAATTGCTCCCCGCTGAGCAGGCATGCCTCGGCGAGCGGGCGGTGCAGACCCGTCGGCGGGACTTTGCCGCGGGAAGGATGTGCGCCCGCAGGGCATTGCGCGACCTCGGCCTGCCGACGACCGCCGTGCCGGCCGCCGCCGACCGCGCGCCGGTCTGGCCGGCCGGGGTGGTCGGCAGCATCACCCACACCGCCGGCTACTGCGCCGCTGCGGCGGCGCACACCACCGACGTCAGGTCCGTCGGAATGGATGCCGAGCAGCACCGCGAGGTCGATCCGGGAGTACGCCGACTCGTGCTGCTGCCCGAGGAGGAGGCCATCTGCGCACGGCTGCCCAACGGCACCTACTGGCCGGTCGTGCTGTTCAGTGCGAAGGAGACCGTCTACAAGGTGTGGCATCCGATCGTCCGCGGCTGGTTGGGCTTCCACGACGCCCAACTCGATATTGACCCGGATGCGGGCACGTTCACTGCCCGGATCGCACCGGCCCGGGTGGACACGGCGGGGGTCGACAACCCGCCGGCATCGATCAGCGGCCGCTTCGTGATCGCCGACGGGCTGGTCCGCACCGCCGCCGCACTTCCGGCACGTTGACCTCGTCTGGTTACTCATAGCGATGAATGGAATACCGATAAATATTGGCGTTCGGTGACCGATCGAACACTGTCCACGCTGGCCAGAGGGGTTCCGGATTGTTGCGGTGGGAAGCCCTCTGGAGTGGCGACTGGACGCTCCACCACCCACGGTAACGTCGAAGAGTTCCCGCACCGCACGTACCGAAGCGTCAAGGAGTACGGTGACCCACCCCCAGCCCCGCGTCAGGCCGCACGACCCCCGACAGCCGAACCCGCAGCCGCCGACCCGCTCGTTCGCGGCGACACCGCAGCCGCCGTTCTCGGGGGCTGCGTACCCGGCGGCCGGCGGGCACACGGGCGATGGCGGCGGATACCGGGCACCAGGTGGCTCCGGCTACCCGATCATCGCACCACCACCGGTGCAGACGGACCGCGCCAAGAAGTCCGTCGTGGTCGTCGCGGTCACCGCGGCCGTACTCACCCTGCTCACCTGCGCCGGCGGCATCGTGGCGGTCGTCATCGGCACCAAGGGCACCTCGACCACTGTGAGCGAGGCACAGGCCACCCCGCCGACCCCGTCGCCGGCGAACGGCGACACCCGCGGGATGTCGCCGGGTGACACCCTGGTCGTCAACCGCGAGGCCGGCACCGTCGAGATCACCGTGACGAAGTTCAGTAGCGCCACCAAACCCTGCAAGTCCCACGGACTGAAGCCCGGCGAGGGCATGTACGTGATCGCCGACGTGACTGTGGCCGTCACCAAGGGCACCGCGTCGACGAACCCGCTCTACTTCCAGTGGGTCGCCGCCGACGGCACCAAGACCACAGCCATCGGTGGAGCCTTCTCCGGCTGTGGCAAACCGATGCCGGCCGTCGACGACCTGACCGCTGGCACCAGAAGCACCGGCAGCGTGGTGTTCGACGTGCACGACACCTCGGGCGCGCTGGAATACCAGGACCAGTTCCAGACCGCCGGTTCCTGGAAACCGTGACGCGCTGACGCGACGTGGGGCCGACCCTGTCCGGGCCGGCCCCACGCGGTGGGAGAGTTGGTGGGTCAGCAGCCCGTCCAGCGCACCGGGGTCACCCGGTCGGCGAGGACGTTGCGGAACCCGACGATGGTGCCCGAGTCGGAGATGGACCGCGCACCGACGACCACCCCTTGGCCGCCGCCCGGCAGGACCCGGGAGGTGGAGCCCCTGGCAACGCGGTCACCGCCCACCACGACACCCTTGGTGTTGATGCCGGTCAGTGCCGGCATCTCCTGGTCGAGCAACGTGTGCGAGCCATTCCGGAGGTCCCACCGCACCCTTGTCGAGGTGGTGCCGCCCAGCCATGCCTGGCCGATCGCCCAGCGACCCGCCGCCGCGCCGGCAGTGCTCCACTCGGCGCCCGGGATCGTGAGCGCGTCGATCCGGCCGTTCGGCCGGCGGACCCAGCTGTTCCAGTCTCCGAAGGGTCCGGCGCTACCGACGATTGTCCCGTTGTCAGTGATCCCACCCGCCTGGGCGTCGACGGGGGCGTCGAGCACCTCCACAGTGCCCGGACGGGCGGCCGGCCAGCGCAGCGCGACCAGTTCCCCGGGGATGATGTCGGAGCCGTAGCCGACGATGTCGCCGGCATCGTTGATGGCGCTGACGAAGATGCCGGTGGACGGCAGCACCGGCAACCGCTCAAGCTTGCCGTCGCGGTACCTCCACGGCTGCGCGTAGCCGGTCTCCGCCGATCCGTTGCCGATCACGACGCCGTCGGCGTTGATGTCGACGGGGGTGGACGTGGCCTCCGACTCCAACTCGGTGACCCGCTGCCCGTCCCAGAACAGCAACAGATACTGGTTGTCGGTCTCACCGACCCGCAGCGCGGTGCCCGCGACGTAACGACCCGTCGGGTCGACAGCGTTCGCGTCGGCGCGATAGGTGCCGGTCGGGTACGGCAGCGTACTGATCTTGCAGTTGCGGGGGGTCGCGCCGGCGGGCGCGGCGGTCGCCGGCGCGGAGACAGCGACACCGAGAGAGGTGGCCAGCAGACCGGTCGCGGTGGCTGCGAGCATCCTGCGTCGAGTGCTTCGATTCATCCTTGCTCCCCGTGTGGGGCCCGGGTGCTCCCGGGCATTGGGTTGATACCCGGCTTCACAGGTGAGCTGGCTGCGCGGTTGCGCACTGTCAGCCAAGAGACAGAAGTGGATCCGCTGGAGCTACCGCCCCCACGCCTCGGTGTCCGTGACGACCGGCCGGCCGGTGCGTACCGATTCGTCGATGGCGAGGCTGATCAGGTGGTCCTGGCATGCCTCGGCGAGGGGATACGGCGCCGGGCCTTCCTCCCGAGCCCACGCCCCGGCACGGGCGACGATGTCGGCGACAGCGATGTCGTCGTCGGACATCCCGCTGCCGACGAACGGATTGCGGTAGACCACGTCGCCGTCGAAGCTGATGTGCTTGAGGTCGAGACCTTCCAGATTGAGATCGAGACCGGTCTGCCGTCGGGTCAGGAACGACTCCACAGGTGTGCTCGGGTCGACCAGGCGGACCACCCTGTCGTCCACCAGCTCACCGCGCGAGCCCCGGACCACCAACCGACGGGTGCGCAGCGGGTTCCACCACTGGTTGTCGGTGAAGTCGTACAACCCCATCCGCCCGCCGAAGTCGATGGTCGCGAGGGTGGTGGAGAGCTGCTGCGGGGTGTCGTCGCCACTCCAGCCGGCCGGCGAGAGCGGGTTGGCAAGCGGCGCGACGAAGGCGCGCGCGCTCACCTCGGCGCTCCCGTGACCGACGCCGAGCAGACCCCGGATCAGTGAGACCGCGTGGTACAGGTGGGTCGAGGAGATCTGGACCGAAGTCGGCTCACCGAGCACTCCGGCGCGGACCAACGCCAGCCGCGCCGCGTGCCCGGGCATCAGCAGGTACTGCTCGGCGACCTGCACCAGGCCGCTGCCTCCGACGTCGGCCCAGAGCGAACGCAGACCCGCCAGGTCGGCGGCGGGCGGCGTCTCGGCGAGCACCGGTACGCCGGCCGCCACCAGCTCCCGGGTCGCCTCTGGAGTCACCGGCCACGGCACCGACACGATGACGAAGTCCGGCCGCTCGTGGGCGAGCATCTCCGCCGCCGTGCGGAAGGTCGGCACGCCCCAGTCGGCCGTCACGGCCGCTCCCCGGGACTCGGTACGCGTCACCACCCCGGTCACCCGGAACCGCTCGGGGAGCAGCCGGGCCAGGCGGAGGAGGAACTCACCTCGCCAGCCGCTGCCGATGATGCCGAACCGGGTCTGGGCCACCGAAGTCATCTGGGCTCCTCACGTAGAGATCCGGATGCTAGCCGCTCTCCTTCGCTACGGTTGCGCTGATGACCACCGAGCCGATGCGGGCCGTACCCGTGCCAGTGCCCGACCCGGGCCCGTCCCTGGACTACTACCTGGTCCTACCTCGACTCGACGCCCGCGGTCCAGCCACCACTGTGGAAGGGATCGTCGTCGAGGACTTCACCCGCCACCACGACCTCACCACGACAGGGCTGGACAGCGCCGGGTGGACGCCGGACGCCGGCTGGTGGAGTTCCCCCGCGCTGAGCCTCGGCATGCGCACCGACCCCGAGGTGCTGGCGCGGATCGTCCCCACCTCCCGCCGGGAGGCCGAGGACGTCTACCGCGCGCTCGGTGGTGGGCAACTGCCGGACGAACCGCTGCTTCGTACGCACTTCCTCGACCATCAACCGATCGCCACCGCCCCGCCACTGCGGCTCGGCCCGGCGCAGCCACCAGCCGGCTTCCACGAACGGCGGGTGTACCGCGTCCTCTTCGCCAAGGATCTCCGCGCCGAGCAGGTGGCGAACCTCCGGACGACCTGGCGGACACCGACGGACGGCACCGTCACGTCCGCCGCGAGCGGTCGCCTCGACGCGCACGGCGACCAGCTCACCTGGGATCTGCGCCGCGTCGGCCACTCCCTCGCCTGGTGCCTCGACGTCACCGCGCTGCTGCGGACCGACGCCACCGCGGCGCTCGGCTCGACACTGTCCGAGCTGACGAACGTCCTGCGCCAACACGGCCTGATACCCGTGACGACCGAACGCTTCTCCTAGGGTCTGGCACCGCCATCGGACGACACTGGGGGCTCGAATCTCAGTCGACCTTGAGCCCATCCCGCTCGCCGAGCTGGTGACCGCCGCGCGGGCCGATGTCTGGGCTCAGGCGTGCGTGGTCCCCCAACCCGCCGCCTACGCCCTAGAGCTACAGGTGCTGTCCCCGGCTTGTTTCTCCGCCGTGCACGAGTGGTGCGCGGTCACCATCGAGGGCAACCGTCAACTGATCCAACCCCAGCGAACCCAACTCCAGGGCCTGACGATGGAATGCACGCCGGTCGCCGGGGAAGGACGAGCGGCCTGCCAGCCAGGCGCGCTCACCCACCTTGTACGCCAGCGCCTGCCCGGGCCGGCCCAGGTAACGCCCGAGTTCGGCGGACGCGTACGGCCCCTGATGACAGCGGTCCCGCAGCAGCTTCAGCGCAGCGTCCGGCGTCCACATTGCTCCGTCGCCAAACGGCATCGGCAGTCGCAGGTGCAGGCCGATGTCGAGCACGACCCGTGCCGCCCGCAGGAGCTGCATGTACAGATACCCCAGTCGAGCACCCGGCTGTCCGTAGAGCCCGAGTTCGTCCATGAACCGCTCGGCGTACAGTGCCCAGCCCTCCTGGCTGCCGGAGAGGCCGCCGAGCAGGTTCAGCCGCTGCCCGAGGCCCGCCCGGCAGACCTCGGAGCCGAGGTGGAGGTGGTGGCCGGGAACGCCCTCGTGATAGGCGGTGCTGTAGGCGTACCAGGTGGGGAAGCTCGCTGCGTCCTCGGGAACTGACCACCAGACCCGGCCCGGCCGCGCCAGATCCCGCGACGGCCCGATGTAGGCAATGCTGGACGACGTGGTCAACCGCGACTCGATGCGCCGCAGCGGGGCGGGGATGTCGAAGTACACGCCATCCAGTTGCTCGGTGGCGCTCTCCAACAGCTCCTGCAGCCACGCGGCGAACGCCTCGCTGCTGTGCAGCGTGCCGGGCGCGTCGGGGCTGGCGAGCCAGGCGAGCACCTCTGGCACGCTTCCGCCCAGGGCCTTCGCTTCCGCGATCAGCTCTGCCTCTGTCGCTCGGAACTCGTCCCAGCCCCAGTCGTACAGCTCGCGCAGGTCAGGCTGGGCAGCGAGGAAGGTGCGCACCCAGAGTGCGTACCGCTGCTGGCCGAACGCTTCATCCTCAACGGCCCGCGGTGCCAGGTCCGCGGTCAGCACCTCGGCCAGTTTCTGGTACGCCTCTCGCGAGCCTGTCGCCGCGGCCTGCAACGACGTCCGCTGACGCCCCGCGCCGTAGCGATCCACCAGGGCGGCATCGTCGTCGATCCAGTTGCGGCAGCGCTGCGTGACAAGCTCCACCTGACGCCGCGCCGGCACATTGCCGCGCTCCGCGGCAAGTAAGAGGCTGCGGGCGTACCCGTCCAGGGCCGCAGGGACCGCGGCCAGACGTGCGCCGACACGAGCCCAGCCCTGCTCGAATTCCGCGCCCTCGGCGCCCCGGGCGGGTACCGCGGCCTCGACGGCCTGGCGGATGAGCTGGAGCGGACCGGTGGCCGCCGCGTGCAGTTCGCGCAGGTCCTCCCCGGCGTCGTGGAAGGCGATGCGCGTATGCAGCCGTTCGGCGAGGTGGGCGTGCAACGGGATCGCGGCCGGCAGTGCGTCACCGGAGATCTCAAGCTCGCGCAGGGAGCGGGCTGCGAGGTCGGCGCGGGCCTGGTGGCCCTCCGGGCTGTAGTCGGTAAGCCCGTCGACATCCTGCTCGCCAGCCTCGACGACCGCTGTGCAGGGGTCGAGGCCGGCCATGTCGTACAGGAGGCGATCCGCGAAGTCCTCAAGCATTGGGGCAATGCTAGGGCCTACGTGCACCGGTGGCCCGAGAAAGACCGCCGCCCCAACATCATCAGCGGCGCGCTACGCGACGAGCACGCCAAACGAAAACAGGGCCCGGAGGCGTCTCCCCAGGTCGTACGTGTTGCTGGTGGAGCTGAGGGGATTTGAGCCCTGACCCCCTCGATGCGAACGAGAGGGCCACTTGTCATCGACGCGAGCAAGATCGCTAGCACGCGTCGCTCCGAGGTAAGAACGGATTGGGACACGCTGCGCCACTACCGCGTGGCCCTCTTCCTACTCACCAAGGACGGCGTCCGCCAGGTCACGGTCACTCTCGACTTCGAGACCACGGAATTCGGCGATCAGCAGCGCCTCACCTACCAGTACAACTCGGTCGTGGCGGCGCACGTCGTTGATGCCCGCAACGGCGAGAAAGCTCTCCCTGACCCTGACGAACAATCCCCGGGACGAGCTGACGATCACTGGTGAGTGGCCAGGCATGCCGGAGCTCGGCGACGACGACCGCATCGCCTCCCAGGTCTCCCTCGACGCCTCGGGCCTCGAGCGCACCCTGCATGTGCTGGAAGGCATCGCCGCCGAAGGCAAGGAGTGGATCACCCACGAAAACCGTCGGGAACGCGCTGGCCTCCGGCTCGTCTCGGCGATGGAGGACTGATTGATTCCAGGCGAGATGCGACCATTCACGGCGAGCGCCCCGGTCAGCCTGTCCGTGGGCCGGCAACCTGCCACAAGGCACTGACCGGCAATGCGCGGAGCCTGTCGCCAAACGGCAGTGTCGAGGTCCCGGTGTAGAGGACGATGCCGGCGATGAAGTCGTCGCCGAGGCGGTCGGCGAGTCGGCGTAATCCGCGGAAGTCGTCGAATCCGACGGTTGTGGCTGCCTTGACCTCGATCCCGACCACGTGCCCGGATCTGTTCTCGAGCACCGCGTCGACCTCGTACCTGCTCTGGTCGCGGTAGTGAGAGAGGTCGGCAGACTGCTCCGACCAGGTGAGCTGGCGGGACAGCTCGGACAAGACAAATGATTCGAGCAGTGCGCCGAACGGTGCGCCGGGCCGGAGCAGTGCGCGGGCGTCGGTCGCGATCTCGTTGGCGGCGATGCCCGAGTCGACAAAGATCAGTTTCGGCGCGGCAGTTGAACGGGTGCCAAGATTTCGGGACCAACCGGGGATCCGCTTGATGAGGAAGATCTCTTCCAGTGCCTGGAAGTATCGTGCGATCGTCGGGCGGCTCAGTCCGAGGGCGGATTCGAGGGCATTGGCGGCGATGATGGTCGCGGATCTGGCGGCGAGTAGGCGCACCAGCTTGCGCAGCTCGCCCTTGTGCTGGATGTCGGACAGTTGTCGCACATCGCGATCGATGAGCGCTTGGACATACGCGTCAAAGAACCGTTGGCGGCGCCGCGGGTCGACGCGGTTCGTGGCCTCGGGCAGGCCTCCTCGCACGATCCTGGCCGCGTAGTCGGCGCGGGTCACGTCCGACTCGTGTCGCAGTTCGGGGCCGAGCGCGAAGACGGCGTCGACGAACCCGTCCGGCTCGCCGTCGAGTTCACCTTGTGAGAACGGCCAGAGCTCGACGGTTTCCATCCGGCCGGGCAGCGCGTCCGGGGCAGCCACCATGCCGAACAGCCGCGATGAGCCGGTGAGCAGATAGCGGCCGGGACGAACGTCCTCGTCGACGGCCGCCTTGATGGCCAGCAGCAGTTCCGGAGCGCGCTGGATCTCGTCGATCACCAGCAGTTCGGCGGAGTCCACGAAACCAACCGGGTCGGCGATCGCCGCGGCCCGGTCCTGCGCCCGGTCGAGATCGCGGCGCTCGGCGAGCCGGTCGCCAGCGACGATGCGAACCAGGGTGCTCTTGCCTGCTTGGCGTGCTCCACTGATCAGCACGACGCGGGTGTCAGCGAGTGCAGCGTCGACCTGCACGGCGGCGTGGCGGGGGATCAAGTGCGGTGTGGGCACGAGTCATGATAACCGGCGGGGTTACGATCTGCGGGCAGGTCCGCTTTCGATCTGCGGCTCGACGATGTTCGGTTTGCGGGCCTGTGGCGTTCAATATGCGGCGGCACACTGATCGGCGAGGAACATCGTCGACCGCCACGTGGCTCGGCCGCACTGACTTGCCGCAGTCTTGGTCAACGGGCGGTGAGCGTCGAACTCGCCGTTCGGCTCGAGTTCTGCCGCCCTGTGCCGCGGTCTGTGGCTCTGTCCGGCGGTCAAACGACGGCCAAACGATCAAGGGCGGGTTCTCCGTCATCCGGAAACCCGCCCTTGACCTGCTATTTCTTGGTGGAGCTGAGGGGATTTGAACCCCTGACCCCCTCGATGCGAACGAGGTGCGCTACCAGTCTGCGCCACAGCCCCCCACCGGCGAACCGGCTTCGGTCCCACCCGGCTTACACCGGGCGGGCCGGCAGCAAGGCTAACAGGTCGCCGGCCTCCACCGCGAATCCGCCCCCTGCCCGGCGCTCCGGCCCACCGGAAGATCGACTCGGGTTCCTGGAAACCGGGGCATCCCGGACGCCACAACCACCCGACTTTCCGGAAGCCGAGTCGATCAAGCCGGCCGGGGCGCGACCGAGACCGGCGTCAGGCGCCTCGGCCGGCCTCGTAGGGGCGACCGCGCAGCCCACCCGACCGCCGGTACGAGACCGATCCACCGTTGACCGCCGCCGGCAGGTCTCCCGGCCGGTCCAGGCCCATGGCAGCTCGGCGTACCCCTTCGCGCTGGGCGGCGAGGCGGCGCTGCGCCTCCCGACGGGCCGTGGCCCGCCGGGCCTGCTCCCGGCGCACCTCGGCCTGCCGGGCGGCCAACCAGGCGGCCTCCCGGGCTCGGGCGCGGCGGCGGCGACGCCCGGCGAGGGCCTGCCCCCGCAGGTGCACGACGTACAGGGCCAGGAGCAGGAAGGTGACCCCGAAGCCGACCCAGAAGCCGGGGCTGACGAACAGCACGCCGATCAACTCGACGACGTTGAGGAGCAGCAGTGCGGCGAGCACCCGGCGACGCCGGTACACGGCGGGGGTGTGCTGTCGGCGCGGCGGCGGGCGGCGACGGGACCGCTTGGGCGCGGCGGGCACTGCGCGCAGTCGACCGGAGCGGCGACCGGCCGGTGGCGCGGAGACCGGCGCACTCAACGCGCCCGTAGTCGCATCTTCACTGAGGGTGACAACCAGTGAGCGCGGAGGATGGACGGGTCGCCGTCCCGGCACAGTGCGGCGCCGTCGGCGGCGCTGGAGCACCCGCGCCGTCGACTGCGCCCGCTCCGCCACCAGCCGCTCGGTGGCGTCGTACCGGCGAACCAACGCCGGGGCCAGGGCGAGCAGGCCGGCGGCGGCGAGGACGGCGAGGAGCACCGAGGTCGGCACCCTCACCCCTCCCGTCACCGAATTCGAAGCAAGCGCCATCCGACCGCAGGATCTTCCATCGATCACGCCTGAGCGCGTGGATCGTCCGGCCGGGGAGCGCTTGCCGCAGCTTGCAGTTACTTGAGGTTACGGCGCACCGACCGGGATGCCACCGCGCCGCGCCGATCCCGTCCGTGGGACGAGTGGGCGGATGTCGGGAAATCCTCCTACCGCGCGTTGGCGCGAACCCGGTGCCAGCGGGCCAGCAGGCCACCCTCGGCGGCGATCTCCTCACTCGTCATCGCGTATCCGATGTGGTCCCGCCACGCGCCGTCGATGTGCATGTAGCGCACGTGGTACGACTCCTCGCGGAAGCCCAGCTTCTCCACCACCCGCCGGGACGGCCGGTTCTCCGGACGGATGTTCACCTCGACCCGGTGCAGCCCGCCCGGCCCGAACGCGTGGTCCACGGCGAGCGCCAGGGCCGTCGGGATCACACCCTGGCCGGCGACCCGCGCGTCCACCCAGTAGCCGACGTAGCCGGAGCAGAGCGCCCGCCGCACGATGCTGCCCACGTTGATGTGCCCGACCAGCCGGTCCCGATCGGCCTCGCGCAGGCAGACCGCGAACGGCATGCCCTCACCCTCGCGGGCCGAGCGCCGCTGGTCACGGTGCACCCAGCGGAACGCCGCCGGCGAGTTCATCTCGTCCCAACCGCCGGGCAGTGACGACTCCCAGGGTGCCAGCCAGGCCCGGTTGGCCCGCCGCACCTCCGACCACGCCGCCGCGTCGGAGCGCCGATAGGGCCGCAGCAGCACCGGGCCGTCGGCCAGCTCCACCGGCCAGCCCGGTGCCCGCGCGGGTCCGAAGAGACTCACCCGCACAGTCTCCCGCGCGGGACCGTGTCGCGCGCAAGTGGCTCCACCGCGTTCACCACACAGATCCGACGATCATCCGACGCGGGCCGCGAGCGGACCGGCCGGGACGCGTCACCGGCGGCGGTCCAGCAACAGGACGTCCACTGTCGAGCCGGCCGCGGCCGTGGTGACCCGCTCGCCGAGCACCAGCAGCCCGTTGGCCTCGGCCAACCCGGAGAGGGTGAACGGTCCGCCGCTGAGCGGCTGGACCGTGTACCCACCGCCGCGTCGCTCGGCGACATGCGCCGGCCGGAACTCGCGCAACCCGGTCGGCGACGACACGGTCTCCAGCAGGTGTGCCCGCACACTGGGTCGGAACACCGGCTCGGCGCCGGCGAGCAGTTGGATGGCGGGGCGGGCCAGCACCTCGAAGCCGATCAACGCAGCACCCGGGTCGCCGGGCAGGCAGACCACCGGCACCTCCTCGGCGCCGACAGTGCCGAACCCGAGCGCGGTGCCGGGATAGAGCGCCACGTCGGTGAAGGTGACCGGCCCGGCGCGACCGCCCTCACGGCGGGAGAGGATCCGACGCACCATGTCTCCGGGGCCGGTGCCGGTGCCCCCGGTCGTGATGATCAGATCGGCACGCAGCGTCTGGTCCTCCAGCAGCCCGCGCAACCCCTCCGGGTCGTCGTCGCAGATTCCCACCCGGTACGCCAGTGCGCCCACCTCGGCCGCCGCTGCGGTCAGCGCGTGCGAGTTCGCGTCCACCACCTGGCCGGGCTGGCTGCCCCGGCCCACGTCGACGAGTTCGTCCCCGGTGGCCACGATGACCACCCGTGGACTGGGCCGGACCACCACGTGCCCGATGCCGGTCGCCGCGAAGACGGCGACCAGGGCCGGGGACACGTAGGTGCCGGCCCGAGCGAGCAGGGTGCCGGCGGGCAGCTCCTCACCCGCTCGGCGTACCCCGTACCCCCGTTTGGGGGTGCGGAAGATCTCCACGGCGGCCATGCCCTGGTCGGTCCACTCCACCGGGACCACGACGTCAGCGGCGACCGGCAGCGGAGCCCCGGCGGCCACCGAGAAGCACGAGCCGGGGGTGAGCCGGACCGGCCGCCAGCTCGCGGCGCCGAGGTCGCCGACCACGTTGAGCCGGATGGTGCGGCCGCCGGGCGTGCCGGAGGGGGCCGGGACGTAGCTCGGCCCCCGACCCCCTCCGGAAATGTCCTCCCAGCGCGCGGCGTAGCCATCCACTGCGGCCTGGTCGAAGGCCGGGAAGGCGTGCGGCGCGACGACGTCCTCGGCGAGGACGTTGCCGTGCGCCTGGGTGAGGTCGAGGTCGAGTGGCGGCAGCGCGCGCAACCTGCGCAGCACGCTGCCCAGGTAGTCGGCGAGCGGCGTCAACTCGTTCGCGGCCGCCTCGGCGTCGGCCGTCGCGGTCATGTACCAGATCCGCCTGCCGCGTCGGCCTTGACGAAGTCGGCGAGCCAGGACCGGAACTCGGTGCCCAGGTCCTCGCGCTCGGCGGCGATCTGCACCACCGTCTGGAGGTACCCCAGCGGCATGCCGGTGTCGTAGCGGGTGCCCCGGTAGACGATCGCGTGCACCGGGACGCCCTCGGTACGCAGCAGCTCCATCGCGTCGGTCAGCTGGATCTCGCCGCCGCTGCCCGGCTTGGTCCGCCGGATCGCGTCGAAGATCCTGCCCGGCAACACGTAGCGGCCGAGCACCGCGAGGTTGCTCGGGGCGTCCTCGGGCTGCGGCTTCTCCACCATCCCGGTCACCTTGACCACCTCGCCGATGTCGGTCAGCTCCGACTCGGCCGGCTCGACGGAGGCGATCCCGTACCGCTTGGTCTCGGACGGGTCGACCTCGAAGAAGGCGAGCACCACACCGCCGGTGCGGGCCTGCAACTCCAGCATCGCCGGCAGCAGCGGCTCCGACGGCTTGACGAACTCGTCGCCGAGCAGCACCGCGAAGGGCTGGTCCCCGACGTGCGACTCGGCGTACCCGATGGCGTGGCCGAGCCCGAGCTGCTCGGGCTGCCGCACTGTGTAGATCTCGGCCAGCTCGCTGGGCCGCCGCACGGCGGCCAACCGCTCGGAGTCGCCCTTCTCCTCCAACCTGGCCTCCAGGTCCGGGCGACGGTCGAAGTGGTCCACCATCGACGTCTTACCCCGCCCGGTGATCAGCAACACGTCACCGATGCCAGCCTGCGTGGCCTCCTCGACGATGTACTGCAACACCGGCCGATCCACCACCGGCAGCAGTTCCTTGGGCACCGCCTTGGTGGCCGGCAGGAACCGGGTGGCCAGTCCGGCGGCCGGGATGACGGCCTTGACCGCCAGGGGACGGCCAGTTGCGGCGACCGTCGATGAGGGGTTCGCTGAGTGCTCCGACATGCCGCGAGACTATCGGCCACGGCTCTGCCGCGGCGGGTGTGGCCCAGAAGACGCGCCGCCACCCGGCCCCGGCCGCGCCGCGTCCGGGCCGGCCCGCGCCGCGCCCGTCGCGCTGTCCGGCGTGTCGTCGGCCGAATCCGGTTGGGCGTGCGCCGGGCCCGCCAGCGATGATTCCGGTACGCCCACCGCCGGGTCGGACCGGGCGGGCCCGCCCGGCTCCCGGTTGGCCTGCACCGGCTGGCCGGCGCGCGGCAGCCCATCGGTTGGGCTCACCGCACACGCGAGCACCGGAATCTCCCGGGTCGGCAGATCCGAGCGAACCTCGGCGACCCGGTACGTGTCGCGGCCCGCCGCCTTGGCCGCGTAGAGCGCGTCGTCGGCGGCCTCCAGCACCTCCCGCCCGGTGCTGCCGTGGTCCGGGAAGACGGCGATGCCCACCGACACGGTCACCAGGACCGGCCCGGCGTACGCCTCGATCGCGATGGGCGTGTCGCGCACCGCCGCGCCGAGCCGCTCGGCCACGATCGCCGCGCCCCGCGCGTCGGTCTCCGGCAGCAGCAGCACGAACTCCTCACCACCCTGGCGGAAGGCCAGATCGACCTCGCGGATCTCCCCGCGCACCCGACGGGCGAACTCGGCCAGGACGGTGTCCCCGGCGGCGTGCCCGTAGGTGTCGTTGACGTCCTTGAACCGGTCCAGGTCCAACGCGAGGACGCTGAGCATCCGCCCGAAGCGGCTGGCCCGTTCCACCTCCCGCCGGATCGACTCGCGCAGGTAGCGGTAGTTCCACAGCCCGGTGAGCGGGTCGGTGAGGGACAGCCGCTGCGCCTCCTCGTGCACCCGGACGTTGTCCACCGCCACTGCCGCGTGACCGGCGAAGGTGCGCAGGGTGGCCAGGTCGTCGTCGTCGAACTCGTCGGCGCCCAGCCGGTCGTAGAGGGCCAGCACGCCGAGCGCGACCGCCGCGCCCGTCTCGTCGACAGGGCCGGAGGGTCCGGTGAGGGTGGCCGTGGCACCGCCGGCGGGCGCGGCGAACGGAACCGCGACGTAGGTGCGACAGCGTGGCTCACCTGTTGTCGCCTCGGTCGGCTCCGCCCTGCCCCGCTGCGGTTCCCCGGTGGCGGCGACCTCACCGATCACGCCGACGCCGACCGGCACCCGCAGCGTCTGCGACCCGTCCGCCTCCTCGGCCGGCCAGCGCCCGTCCAACCCCTCGGTGCACTGCGCGACGAGCACCCCGCCGGTCTCCGCGAGCAGCACCGCGCCGGCCCGCGCGCCGGTGGCCCCGATGGCACTGCGCAGGATCACCCGCAGGATGCGTTGCAGGTCGTGCGTGCTGGCCAGGGTGTCGCCGAGCACCGCGAGGTGCCCACGCAGCTGATCCCGGTTGCTGGTCAACGCCGCCACGTAGGCGCCGGTCTCCCGGGTCATCCGGTTGAACGCGGCGGCCAACCGCCCCAGCTCGTCGCTGCTGCGTACCGGCACCCGGGCGGTCAGGTCGCCCTGGGCCACCCGGTCGACAGCACCGGCCAGCTCCGCCAACGGCCGGGTGGTGACCCGGGCCAGCCGCCAGGCGGTCAGCACCGCGAGCAGCCCGGCCAGCACTACCACCCCGAGCAGCGTGGCGTGCAGTCCCGGTGGCCGTTCACTGGGCACGGAGAGCACCAGTGGCAGCGGCTGCGCGTCAGAGGGCCCGAGCCTGCGCACGTACCGGCCCTCGTTGGTCTCGGTGACCTGCTCGCCCCGTACGCCGACGGCGGCGGCCAGCACCGCGTCGCGGACGTCACGGGACTCGGTCGTGTGGGTGACCCGCGCGGCGCTCGCCCCACTGTCGAGCAGTGTGACCGCCACCCCGGTCACCGCCGCCAGTCGGGCCACGAAGGCCGGGTCGACCAGTTGCGCGGCGGTCACAGTGCCCAGCCGGGCGCCAGCGCGATCGTGCAGGTCGACCTGGGCGGCCAACGCACGGACCGGGCCGGTCGAGCCTGGGTTCGAGCTCCCGTTCGTGCCCTCGGCCGAGCCGGCGCAGTCCTGCCACGGGGTCGACGGAGCACCTGGCGACAGGTAGGTGATCTGGCCGGCCACGTCGGTGACCAGCACCGCGGCGGCCAGACCCCGACCGACCAGTTGCGCGGCGGCGACGGCCGGATCGGCGGTGAGCGCCACCGCGTCGGCGGTGGCGCGTAGCTGCTGGCAGAGCGCGTCGACCGAGGTACGAACGGTGGACGCCGCCACCGCCAGGCGCTCGGTGGAGCGGCTGCGGTCGACCGTTGCGACGGTGGAGGCGACGAAGAGCGCGCCGAGCAGAACCGGCCCGAGCACCACCACGAGGAAGGCTGCCGTCAACCGCCCGCGTAGCGTCACTCGGTCCCCCCGGAAGTTCCGCCTCCGTTGCTTGCGATGCTGACACAGTGCAACCGTGGGAGAGGCGTTGCGTCAGGAGTGTTGCGTGCCGGAATTTTCTGATGAAGCGGAAGTGACCCGGCTGGCGAAGCGGGAGACCCGCGTCGAGCTGCTCGCTCGCCGCCGGTCACTGCCCGCCGGGACCCGGGCAGCCGCCGCCGGGCGCGTGCAGGCCGAGCTGGTCGCCCTGGTACGCCGGCTGCGCCCACACCGGATGACGGCGTACGTGCCGGTCGGCTCCGAACCGGGCGGCGCCGATCTGCCCGAGGTGCTGCGGGCGGCCCTGCCGGCGGACGCCGAGTTGCTGCTGCCGGTGCTCCTCGCCGACCTGGATCTGGACTGGGCGGCGTATACCGGTCCCGAGGACTTGATCGCGGCGGGACGGGGTATCCGAGAACCAGTCAGTGCCCGTCTCGGGGTGGCCGCCGTGGCGCACGCGGAACTGGTGGTCGTACCGGCTCTCGCTGTCGACCACCACGGTCGGCGGCTCGGGCGCGGCGGCGGCTCGTACGACCGCGCACTCGCCCGGGTACCCGCGGCGACAGTGACGGTGGTGCCACTGCACGACGGTGAGCTGGTGGAGGTGCTGCCGGCAGAGCCCCACGACCGTCGGGTGCGCGCGGTGGTCACTCCCGCCGACGGGGTGCGTACGCTTGACGACGGCCCGGGTGCGGCGCACGGTGTCGCGCCCCACACGTCTGCTGGACGAACCCGGGGCGCATGACGCACCATTGGCACTCGAATAGGTCGAGTGCCAACTGGCTGAGCCCAGATCCGGAGGAGAACGTGCCCACGTACCAGTACGCCTGCACCACGTGCGGTCAGCAGCTCGAGGCGGTGCAGTCCTTCTCTGACGAGCCGTTGACCGAGTGCCCGGCGTGTCAGGGGCGGCTGCGCAAGGTCTTCAACTCGGTCGGCATCGTCTTCAAGGGTTCGGGCTTCTACCGCACCGACTCCCGGGCGTCCGGTTCCGAGACGACAGCCGGCGGCACTGCCACCAAGCCGGCGAAGTCCGAGTCGTCCTCCGGTGACAGCTCGTCGTCCTCCTCGGGGTCCTCGTCCTCCTCGGGGTCGTCCTCGTCCGGGTCGTCCTCGGGCTCGTCGTCCTCCTCGGGCTCGTCTTCCGGGTCGTCCTCGGGTGGATCGGGCGGCGGCAAGGCACCGGCGGCAAGCTCCGCGTCCTGATCGTCGAAGGCCCGACACCCACGGGTCGGGCCCCCGGCACCCACGGGGTCGGGCCTCGATCACCACGGGTCGGGCCCCCGGCACCCACGGGGTCGGGCCTCGATCACCACGGGTCGGGCCGCCGACACCACCGGGTCGGGCCTCGATCAACTCGGGTTTCAGGAAGTCGGCCCATCCCGGTCGCCTCGTTAGGCCGATTTCCTTGACCGCGAGTCGATCAGGGTTGGCGCCATAACAAATCGACCCGCCGGATGGGCGTTTTCCACAGGCCGGGCGGTTGTCCACAGGCGTCGGCCGTGGGTCGGCCGAGGCGGCGGGAACTGCCTAGTCTGCCGTCCATGGGTGCCACTGCGGCGCTCGGGGACGGGAGGCGGCAGACGTAATGGTCGATCCGGATTCGTCGCGGGCGTTGCGCCCGCTGCGCAAGTTCACCCTGCCCCGCGGGCGCACCCTGCTCCGGGCCGGCCTGGTCGCCGCGCTGCTCTGCCTGGCCGCCGCAGTCCTGCACACCCCGGCCGGATGCCCGTCGACAGTCGTGCCCGCCGACGCACCGTCGGTGGCAGACGACACGGCCCGACCGGTCGAGTCGGTGGCAGACGACACGGCCTGGCCTTTCGACGAGGGTCGATCGACCGACTCCAACGGGGCAGGCCCTCCCGGCACCGCACGGACGGCTGCCGGACCGACGTCATGAGGGTCTGGTCGAGCCGCCGGGGTCAGTCAGTCCCAGTGCGGGGGGCGTTCGGCGAGCAGCCAGTCGTCGTTGCCGCCCGGCCGCTCTCCCCAACCACTGTCGGTGTCGTCGGAGGTCTGCTCGGGCAGCACCACGAAGTCTTCGCTCAGGTCGACGGCGCGGTCGTCGTCTCCACGTACGCCGTGCGTGCCGGGGTCCTCGGTGCTCACGAGCGGCAAGACTAGCGCAGCCGACGACCCTGGACCGGACCGCAAACCGAGGGCACGCCGACCAGAACCGACCGGGCCGCCGACCGAGGGCACGCCGGGCAGAACCGACCGGGCCGCCGGTGGCGTTGGTAGCGTCGGACGGCGTGACGACCCCCAGCGGTGGCAGCACCCCGGACGACTACTGGCGACGGCCCGACACCGGTGACGATGCGGCGGCGGACCAGCCTCCCGCCGCGCCCCCGACCACACCACCGACCGGGCCCACCAACCCGCAGCGGAGCGAGCAGGCCGGCGCAGCATCGACGGGGCACACTCCCACCGGAGAAGCAGGCCTGCTGCCGCCTGGGCCAACGCCCACGGGGGGCACTGCCAGCGGAGAAGCAGGCCTGCTGCCGCCCGGGCCAACGCCGACGGGGGGCACTGCCAGCGGATACTCCGGCCCGCCGCCGAGCGTGCCGCCGCCGGCGGGTTGGCGTCCACCCGTACACCTGCAGCCGGCGCCGCCGCGACAGCTGCCACCGCAGGACATGGCCGACCTGGACGCGGCCGAACAGCGATCGCAGCGGGTCACCTACGGTTTCGGCGCTGCGGCCGGCGTGGTGTTGCTGGTACTGCTCTGTCTGCTCTGCTCGCGAGTCATCTTCTGATGCCGCCCCCGGGCCTCAGCAGTGAGCAGCAGCTCAGAGGGTGGTGCCCCACACCGTCTCGGCACCGGAGTGGCCGGTCAGGTAGACGTAGATCAGGGCGGCGATGGCAAGCCCCACTGCCGCTACCGCCAGCACCGGGGTGACCAGCGCGGGCAGCTGCGGCACCCGGGGGTGCCCACTTGTCGCCACGAGCAGCAGGATGGCCACGATCCCGAGCGGCACCACGACGCGTAACAGGATGTCACCGTAGCGGGAGTGCTCGAAGATCTGGTCGAGGATCGGCCCCTGGAACCCCCGGGCCACCAGCGCGTCGGTGAGTGCCTCACCCGACTTGACCGCGACGTAGGCGGTCACCGGTGCGGCCACGGCGAGGAGGCCCAGGGCCCAGTCCAGCCGGTGCCGCCAGCGCGGTAGCCCCACGTACGCGATGGCCAGCACCGCCAGCAGCGGCACGAACACGACGACCGCGTGGATTACCAGGACGTGCACCGGTAGACCCAGGATCTCCTCGAACATCGAACCCTCCAGGTGGATCATGGTCAAGGGTGGTCAGCCTATGGTCCGCCGATCGTCCCCAGGCTCTCGACCGGTGACACGCGCGCCGCGTCGATCGGGTTCATCCGCTGGGCCGTAATCCCGATCTTGCCTGGCTGTGTCGGTGGCCACCCGGAGCGGGCGACGGTTGTCGATGCGGTTCGGGCGTGTTGTCATTGGCCAATGTCCGGTGCCGAGGAGCTGCTGCGGTCGAGGGGTCTGCGTGTCACGCGCCCCCGCCTCGCGGTGCTCGACGTGCTGGCCGACGGCGGCCACCTGGAGGTCGACGAGATCACCCGGCGGGTGCGCGAACGCCTCGACTCGGTCTCCACCCAGGCGGTGTACGACGTGCTGGGCGCGCTGTCCCGGGCCGGGCTGTCACGCCGGATCGAGCCAGCGGGCAGCCCCGCCCGCTACGAGGCGCGGGTGGGCGACAACCACCACCACGTGGTCTGCCGGGGCTGCGGCGAGATCGCCGACATCGACTGCGCGGTGGGCAGCGCACCGTGCCTGGAGCCGAACAGCGCGCACGGGTTCGAGGTCGACGAGGCCGAAGTGACCTTCTGGGGCCTCTGCCCGGGCTGCCGGGCCCGCCGCTCCGCCGACGTCTGATCATCGGCACCGGCGGCACGTGACCGGCGAGGTCGGCCCGACCGTGGCACTCTTGTGCGGTGGACTCCGATGACCTCGGCCTTTTCGGTCCGGGTTCGGTCACGTGGAAGGTGCACGAGGAGCCGATCCTGATCGTCGCCGGCCTGCGCTCGCTCTACCTCCAGGCGTTGCACCCCCGGGCCATGGCCGGGGTCGCGCAGAACAGCAACTACCGCACCGACGCCTGGGGTCGACTGGTCCGCACAGCGACCTACGTGGCGACCACCGTCTACGGGACCACCGCCGAGGCTGAGGCCGCCGGGGCCCGGCTGCGCCGCCTGCACGACCGGCTGCGGGCCACCGACACTCTCACCGGTGAACAGTTCCGGATCGACGAACCGGACCTGCTGCGCTGGGTGCACGTGACCGAGGTCGAGTCGTTCCTGAGCACGGCCCGACGCGCCGGACTGCCGCTGAGCGACGACGAGGTGGACGGCTACTACACCGAGCAGCGCCGCGCCGCCGCCCTGGTCGGCCTGGACCCGGCCACCGTCCCTGGGACCGCCGCCGAGGTCGCGGACTATTACGAGACCGTACGGCCACAGTTGCGGATGACCCGGGAGGCCGCCGAGACGGCGGTGTTCCTCACCGCCCCGCCGCTGCCGTGGAAGCTCAGCCTGCCGGTCCGGTTGGGGCTCACGCTGGGCCCGCCACGCTGGGCGTACCTGGGGATCGCCAGCACCGCGTTCGCGCTGCTTCCGGCGTGGGCACACCGGATGTACGGAGGTCTCGGTCTACCGACCACAGCGCTGTCGGCGGATCTGACCGTGCGCGCGCTGCGGCTCGCCTTCGCCGCCGTCCCCCGCCGGTACCTGGAGGGGCCGTTGATCCAGGCGGCCAAGGAGCGGGCCGCGCGGCACGCCGCCGCCTCGTTGGCCGGCTGACCCGACCCTCGGCAGGGGAATCAGCCGTCGGCGGGCCGGTCCATGGCCGCCCACGGTTCCTTGCCCGGGACCTGGGCGCCCGTCGGGCAGTGCCGCCGGAAGTCGCACCAGCCACAGCGCGGGCTGGGTGCCACCGGGAAGGCCTCGTCCGCGTCGGCGCCGTCGGCGACTGCCCGCTCGGCGGCCATGATGTCGCGGGCCGTCTCTTCCGCGCGGGTCAGTTGTCGGGCCAGCGACTCGACCGTGTGGTCGTGGCCGGCGACAGTGCCGGTCGGCAGGTGGTGCAACTCCACCCGACGGCACGGCCGACGGAACACCCGCTCGGCCGCGTACGCGTAGAGCGCCAGCGCCTGTGAGCCCCGGGCATCGTCCGTGTCCAGCCCGGTGCGGCCGGTCTTGTAGTCGACGATGACCAGCTCCGGGCCCTCCGGGCCGGGCCGCGAGTCGATCCGGTCGGTACGACCGTTGAACGCCAGCACGGCGGTCTTGACCGCCACCACCCGCTCCACGCCGAGCGGGTCGGAATCAGGCTCCAACGTCTCGACGTACGCCTCCAGCCATCCCAACGCCCGCCGGTAGGCGGAACGCTCCTGCTCGTCGTCGCGGTAGCCCTCGCGGACCCAGGTGCCCTTGAGCAGGGTGGCCAGCGCTTCGGGACGCCGCCGGTCGGCGGGCAGCGCATACCAGTTTTTCAGTGCGGTGTGGACGCTGGCGCCGAGCGAGTTGTGCGCCCACGGCGGGCCCTTGGGTGGGGCGGGCCTGTCGACGTAGGAGTAGCGGTAGCGACGCGGGCAGTCCGCGTACGCGCCGAGCTTGCTCGGGGTGCAGACGAACAGCCGCTCCGGCATTCCCTCGAAGCCGAGTTGCTCGGCGTCGCCGGCGCGCTGCCGCGGGGCCCGGCCGCCGGCGGCGGGCCGCCCCGCTGATGAGGATCGTCGCACGCCTGAGATCCTGCCATCCACCTCCGACATCGTGCGCGTGCCGTCAGGCCATGTTCACGTACTGCGTGACGAAGGCGGCCACCGCGTCGGCGATGAGCTGCACGGCGATCGCGGCCAGCAGCAGGCCGGCGATCCGGGTCAGCACCTCGATCCCGCCCGGCCGGAGGATCTTCACGATGCCGCCGGAGAAGCGCAGGACGATCCAGACGGCGACCATCACGGCGAGGATCGCCACGGCGATGGCACTGAACTCTCCCAGCCCGTCGGCCTGCTGGACGAAGAGCATGGTGGCCACGATGGCGCCCGGGCCGGCCAGCAACGGCGTGCCCAGCGGCACCAGCGCGATGTTGGAGGTGACCTGCTGGCTCGGGTCGTCGGCCTTGCCGGTCAGCAACTCCAGTGCGACGAGCACGAGCAGCAGGCCACCGGCCGCCTGCAACGCCGGCAGGTCCACGTGCAGGTAGTCGAGCAGGGTCTGCCCCGCCACCGCGAAGATCACGATGACGCCGAGCGCCAACGCGACGGCCTGCCAGGCTGCCCGGTTGCGGTCGCGGGCGGGCAGCGGGCCGGTCAGCGCCAGGAAGATCGGCATCATGCCCGGCGGGTCGGTGATCACCAGCAGGGTCACGAAAACCTCGCCGAACAGCTTCAGATCCACGTGATCAACCTAGCCGCGCCGGGATGGGCGAAATACCCGGATCAGCCCGAAGCGACCTCGGTCACCCCCTCGGCGACGATCCGCTCGTACGCCTCGACGCTGGTGCTGAACGCGCCGAGTTGGACCGTCTTGTGGGTGCCGTGAAAATCCGAGGAGCCGGTGACGAGCAGACCCAGCTCGGCGGCGAGCGCCCACACGTGTTCCCGCTCGGCCGGGCTGTGGTCCTCGTGGTCGGCTTCGAGCCCGGCGAGTCCGACGGCGGCCAGCTCGGCGATCAGCTCGTCGGGCACCACCCGGCCGCGTCGGGTGGCTCGCGGGTGGGCGAAGACCGGCACGCCTCCGGCCGCCCGGACCAGCCGAACGGCCCGGAACACGTCGATGTCCTCCTTGGGCAGCCGGTACCGCTCGCCCAGCCAGTCCGGGCCGAACGCCTCCCGGACGCTGCCGACCAGGCCGGCGCGGATGAGCGCCTGCGCGATGTGCGGGCGTCCCACCGTGCCGCCACCCGCGCCGGCCAGGATGTCCGGCCAGTTCACGTCGATGCCGTCGGCCCGCAGGAGGCCGACCATTCGTTCGCCACGCTCTTCCCGGGCGGCCCGGACCCGCGCCAGCTCGGCCACCAGCTCCGGGTGGTCCGGATCGAACAGGTACGCGAGCAGGTGCAGCGGCACCGCCGGCTGCGAACCGGACCAGCGGCACGACAGCTCCGCACCCCGGATCAGACGCAGACCTGGCGGCAGCGCGCCCAGTGCCGGCGCCCAGCCGGCGGTGGTGTCGTGGTCGGTGATCGCCAGCACGTCCAGCCCGGCGTCGAAGGCCGCGCCGACCAGCTCGGCCGGGGTCAGGGTGCCGTCGCTGGCCGTCGAGTGGGCGTGCAGGTCGATCCGGGGGGCGGGGCCGGTACGCGAGGTCACCGCCCGACGTTACCGAGGAAATGGTGAGTCCGGTTCACATGGGTCACCAGGAGTCAGAAGCCGTCCACCAGGATCGGCCGCTCTCCGGCTGGCACGTCGGGCACCGCAGCGGGGTTGGCGGGCTTTCCCGCCCGCACCTGAGCGACGTCGACCCGGACCAGCTCGCCGGTGCCGTCGAGGTAGGATGCCTTGGTCTCGTCGCTCCACACGATCGCCCCGGTCATCGGCGGCCCGGCCGCAACGGCTGTCGCACCCGGCCCGAGCCGGTGAAGGTCGACCAGCAGGGACCGACCGGCAGCGCCGCTCCCCTCGTTGACCAGCAGCCACCGCCCGTCCGGCGAAACCGCGCCGACGCCGTCGGGGCTCAGGTCCGGGCCGCAGCCGGTGCGTACCGGGTCCAGGTGACGTGTCGGGGTGAGGATGGCGAGGCAGGTCCGGCCCGGATCGGTTGTGGTGACCTGGCCGACGAGCCGCCCGTCGGGCAGCCGCCCGTAGACGTTGAGGCTCTTGTGGTCGAGGGCGTCGGGCAACGGCCCCGCACCGGGCCGCCAGAGCGTGTGCCCGGCGCTGGCCCTGTCGAGCCGGACCAGCACGCTGTCACCGACGAACCGGACGGGTTCCGCCGCCGCCGGCACCGGGGTGCGCACCGACCCGATGAGTTGGGTGCCGACCACGCCCGCCATCAGGAGATCGCCTCCGTCGCGCCAGGCGACCTGGAGGCTGTCCGGGGCCAGGACGATCGCGCCGGCACCGGCGAGCAGCACCTGCACCAGCCCGTCGTCCTGCACCACCCACAGGGAGCGTCCTGCGGTGCTCGGCGCGCCGACCACCAGCCAACCGCCGCCGCTGGGCAGCCGCTGGACGCGTTCGGCCGGCCCTACGTCGGGCAGCGCCAGCCGCCGCCCGTCGGCGCTGACCAGCGTCTCGCCGACGAGAGGAGAGGTCGACGTCGTGGGCGAGGGGGCGGGGCCGGGAATGCTGGCCGTCGGGAGCGGTCGGTTGGTCGGGTCGGGGTCGCCGATCACGACGATGGGTGAGCCGTCCCGCCTGGTCTCGGCACCGAGCTGGGCCATGCCGGCGCTGAGCAGCACAGTGGTGACCGCCGCGAGGGCGAGGCCGGCGGCGGTGCGTCGACGCCGGATCCGGTTCGCCCGACGGATGGCCTGGCCGGCCGGATCGACGCTCAGTGGGCGGGCAAGGGCGACCTGGTGCGAGAGTATCTCCCGCACCGCACCTTCCAACTCGTCAGGCCGCACCTGGTATGAACGCTGCGGGCCGTCCGTCAGGTTGTCGCGCCGGCCTGGGAACTGACTCACTGCTGTTCCCCGGAGCCCGTGCCGACGGGCACGGCCGCCGGGGCGGTGGGCAGGACGACCTGCGGGTTGATGGCCCGCGGCACGGCGGGGCGCGGAGCGGTCGGTCGGGGCACGGGTGAGGCGGCCGCCCGTCCGGGACGGGGTGTGGCAGCGGCACCGGTGGCCGGGACTCGCCCGGTCCGGGAACCCGAGCCCGTCGTCCGGCCGGTGGCACCGGTCGTGGCCCCTGCACCGGCTGCGGCAGGCCGGCCGGCGATGCCGGCGGCGGCTGCCAGCTCCGGTGCGTCCGCGCCCAGTCGCCGACGCAGCGTGGCGAGCGCCCGGGATGCCTGGCTCTTCACGGTGCCCGGTGAAATGTCCAGCATCGCGGCGGTCTGCGCCTCCGACATGTCCTCGTAGTAGCGCAGCACCAGCACTGCCCGCTGCCGGTTGGGCAACTCCCGGAGATGCCGCCAGAGCAGGTCACGGTCAAGTTGCTGCTCGATCTCGTCGACGCCGGCCCGCTCGGGCAGGACCTCGGTCGGGCGTTCGCCGTGCCAGCGCCGCCGCCACCAACTTGTCGACGTGTTGACCATCACACGCCGGGCGTACGGCTCGACCGCCTCGATTCCGCCGAGCCGCTTCCACGCGAGGTAGGTCTTGGTCAGCGCCGTCTGGAGCAGGTCCTCGGCCGTGGCCCAGTCGCCGGTGAGCAGATAAGCGGTGCGTAGGAGCGCGGCGGAGCGGGCCGCGACGAACTCGCGGAACTGCTCCTCCAACGAGTCCTTGCTCGTCACCGCCCACCTCCACACCCCTGCCGTCCTGGCAGAGTGCCACGTCAGGGGCGCTCTGGTCCATGACGAAAGGTGCGCACTTGCTCCGATGTTCGGTCGAAAACCTTCACGCCCCGTCGTCGGCCTTGGCCTCGTCGGCCTCCTTGCCGAGCCGCGCCTCGACGGCCTGCGGCTCGTACATCTCCTCGACGACGCGCAGGTAGAGCTCGTTCGGGTTGGGCAGGTTCTTGATCTCGCGAAGCGCCTGCTCCTGGCCGGCGGACTCCAGCACGAAGGTGCCGTAGTTGAGCGCTCGACCGGTCGGGGTCTGCTCGTACTTCATGTCGGTGACCCGGACCAGCGGCATCATCGCCACCTTGCGGGTGACGATGCCGTTGACCACCATGACCCGCTTGTTGGTCAGGATGAACCGGTCATACCACCAGTCGGCGACCTTCCACGCCACCCAGCCCATCACCGCGAACCACAGCAGTACGGCGATGGTGGTCAACGCGCCGACGTCCTGGCCGGCGAGGAAGCCGGAGAGGTAGCCGAGCACGAAGGTCGCCGCGACGCCGATCAACAGTGGGTTGGTGAGGTGGATCCAGTGTCGCTTCCACTCGCCCCGGTAGCGCTCGGTGGGGAAGAGGTAGCGAGCCACCAGCGAACTGGGCTCGTCTTCCAGTGGCAGCACCCGCCGAGGGGTCGCGCCGGTCGCGTCGGCGCGCAACCCGGCCAGCTCGTCCTCGGAGATCTGCGGCGGCTGGTAGCTGGCCTCCGGATCACGGATCCACCCCCGACCGGAACGACCCTGGCCGGCATAGCCGGGCCCGTCGCCATAGCCGACGTCGTCCGAAAGGGACGGACCGTCGGACAGGCCGGGACCGGCCCCGTAGCCCGGGCCGTCATCAGGCCCGATCCGCGGGATCGGCTCGGTGTCGCGCTCGCGGCGCTCCCGGTCGGGGTCGTCCGGGTCGAAGGGTGGACCGGAGGGGCTGCCCATCGGCGGCTAGGCGACGAGGCTTGTGAAGAAGTCGCCAAACCCCTGGGCGATATCCATGATCCCGCCGCCGAGCGACTTGAACACGTCCGCCGCAGAGTTTGGCCGATAGGCGACGAAGAAGATCAAGAATGCGATTCCGGCCCAGGTGAGGACCTTCTTGACCATGGCGGGCCATCCTCTCGCGCGGCGCCGGGTCCCATTACCGCAGCGGCACCCAGAGTATCAGTGTGGTGTCGTACAGTGAATATCTGCGTCCGTTCTCCGTCAATCCGGAAGAGTTGTCAAGCTCTACCGGGTAGATACGGGGACGGTGCGCCGTACACGAGCTCGGGCGGAGTCCACTCGGTCAGGTCGTGTAGCACGACATCTTCCGCGAGCAGGTGACCCGCACTCGCCGGCCAGGCTATCGCATGGAGCCACATTCCCCGAGCTTCGCCGGCGTACGCGCTTCGATCCGTTGGTGAATTCACCAACCACAGTGGAGTGGGGTGCCCGCCGACCTTGATTTTCGCCTGTCCGACGTGGTCAGGGTGACCCGATCCCGGGTCGGTCAACGCGTCCACCAACTCCGGTCCCGGATCCGGGCCGGTCAGACCGGCGAGCCGGGTGCCCAGGCCGACACCGGGTTCCTCGGCCACGAAGACCAGATCGGCTGGACCGCCACCGAGGGGCGCGGGACCCGCGCAGGCCACCACAGTCGCCCGCACGCCCGTGCGGTCGTCCCCGGCGTACGCCACGCCGGTGAGTGTCCAACCGGGTGGCAGCGGCCACGGGCACCACAACGGTGTCACCGGTGGATCGCCGGTCGCGGTGATCCGTTCCACCACGCTCGCCACGATGTCCGCTCCGATGTGCTCGGGCACGTGCAACGGCGGCACCGGGCCACAGCGCACACACCTCGAGTCGGTGTTCATCAGATCCGGCGCCCGTACCGGGCCCCCGCATCTCGGACAACTCACCGCGACACTCACATCCCCACCGTCTCCCCGGACCGGCGGCACGTCAAGCCGGAACGTCCGATTCGGCACCGTACGTGGGTCAGTCCGGCGGCGTACCGGCGTGCGCGCGGATCCAGGCGTGCATGGCGATCCCGCTGGCCACGCCCGCGTTGATCGACCTCGTCGAGCCGTACTGGGCGATGGAGTAGAGCTGGTCGCAGGCGGCACGGGCCGGCGCGGAGAGGCCGGGGCCCTCCTGGCCGAACAGCAGCACACATTCCCGCGGCAGGGTGCCGGTCTCCAGCGGACGCGACCCGGGCAGGTTGTCGATGCCGAACACCGGCAACTGCCGCTCGACCGCCCAGGCGACGAACTCCTCGATCGTCTCGTGGTGCCGTACGTGCTGGTACCGATCGGTCACCATCGCGCCGCGCCGGTTCCACCGTCGCCGTCCGACGATGTGCACCTCGGCGGCGTTGAACGCGTTGGCGTTGCGCACGACAGTGCCGATGTTGAAGTCGTGCTGCCAGTTCTCGATCGCGACGTGGAAGCCGTGCCGGTGCCGGTCCAGGTCGGCGACGATCGCCTCGTGCCGCCAGTAGCGGTAGCGATCGACGACGTTGCGCCGGTCCCCCTCCGCCAACAGCTGCGGGTCGTAACGGCTGTCGTCGGGTGGGTCCCCCGGCCAGGGGCCCACGCCCACCTCAAGCTGGTCGTCGGTCACGGTCATCAGAGGGTACGGACCGCGTCGGCGCCCGTCGCGGAGACCTGCCGGTCAGCCCAGGTCGAGGGCGGCACCGAGCCGGTCCAGGAAGCGCCGGTCCGCCGGGCTGGCCGGTGGGTCGACCCGGCCCGCGCCGGTGCCGGGCACCGCGCGACAGACCCGGGCCGCCACCGACTGCACCCACTGGCGGTACGCGGCCGAGTCGGCGGGGTCGGCCCGCCGCCGGAGGACCCGGCTCGCTGCACGGCAGGCGGCCAGCAGGTCCACCAGGTCGGTGAGCCGCTCGGCGGGTTGCGGGGTGCCGTCGTGGCGGGCGTAGATCGTGGCGACCACAGCGCGGACCAGATCGCTGTCGGAGGCTCGGCCTGCGGCCACGGCATCAAGGCCGGCCAGGCCGGCCATCACTCCACGCTCCGTCCGGCCAGGACCGGGCGCTGCGGCGGCCACGAGAACCCGACCGGGCAGGCCGGTGAGCAGATCCCACTCGGCGGCGGAGTAGACGGCGGTGGTCAACGGTGCGGCTCGGCGGCCGGCAGAGGACGGCTCTCCCGCTACGGAGTGGCTCATCGAAACCTCCGGCGTCAGCATATGCCCCGCGACGGGAACAGGGCCCCTTCCCCAGCAGACCCGCTGTGGGGAAGGAGCCCCGGTGTTCGTCGACGGTCGAGCCCGCCGCGACCGTCAGCGCGGCTCGGGGAAGCTGGGCCGCTCCGGATCCACTCCGTCGGGCACCGCGGCGGCCGCGTACTCCCGCTTGGGGACCATGACCTTGCGCCGGAAGACGCAGACCATCGTGCCGTCCTGGTTGTAGCCGCGGGTCTCCACCGACACCACGCCCCGGTCGGGTTTCGAGCCGGACTCACGCTTGTCCAGCACAGTGGTCTCGCCGTAGATGGTGTCGCCGTGGAAGGTCGGCGCGACGTGCCGCAGCGACTCGACCTCCAGGTTGGCGATCGCCTTGCCACTCACATCGGGCACCGACATGCCGAGCAGCAGCGAGTAGATGTAGTTGCCGACCACGACGTTGCGCTTGAACTGGCTGGCCGTCGCGGCGTAGTGCGCGTCCATGTGCAGCGGGTGGTGGTTCATGGTGAGCAGGCAGAAGAGGTGGTCGTCGTACTCGGTGACGGTCTTGCCCGGCCAGTGCCGGTAGACCGCGCCGACCTCGAACTCCTCGTAGTAGCGACCGAACTGCATGCTGGTCCCTTCGACGGGCGGCGATGGAGTTCGGCACAGCATGCCTTACCGATGGTTAAGGCGACCGGCGGGGCGCGACGGCGGCGGAAATGTCACACCGGTCACTCTGCCTGGGGGGAGACGCAATGAGCGGCGGGGCCCTCCCCGGCACCCGCCGCCCACGCTCTGATGTGAGGAATTCTGCCCTACGCCTGCGTAGGTTCAACAGAGATCGCGGTCACATTTATCTTTTTGTAACACTACTGTGCGTGACGAAGCGGAGGTTGATCAGCGATCTCCGCAGGCCGGATACCTCCTCGTCAAGGCCCAAGTTACCGATTCGTAGAGCTCAATCGCGTGGATCTCCCTGGAAACGCTCCCATTACCGCAGGTCACGCAAGTGCGTCATGCACTTGCGTTCCGCAGGTCGGGTGTGAACAGATGCCTGTCGATGGTCCCCGGCACCCCCCGGCAGCCCGATGCACGTTTCGTGCCCCACCACCCGGGAATTCGATACGGTCAGCCCTGGTTCTACGGGACGTAGATAAACCGCGGTGATCGGAGAGTGCAATGGCAACCGTTGAGCTGACCTCGACCAACTTCGACGAGGTGACCGGCAACGACGGCATCGTCCTGGTCGACTTCTGGGCCGACTGGTGTGGTCCGTGCAAGCGGTTCGCCCCGGTCTACGAGCGCTCCTCGGAGAAGCACCAGAACATCGTCTTCGGCAAGGTCGACACGGAGGCTCAGCAGGAGCTGGGCGCCAAGTTCGACATTCGCTCGATCCCGACGATCATGGCGATCCGCGACGGCGTCATCGTCTTCGCTCAGCCGGGCGCCCTTCCCGAGTCCGCGCTGGAGAACCTGATCGAGCAGGTCGAGGCGCTGGACATGGACGACGTCCGCAAGCAGCTGGCCGAGCACAACCACTGAGTCGTCCCCACGACGACACGCGAGGCCGGGCCCGATGCGGGCCCGGCCTTCGTCGTACCCTTAACTCCCGCATGATCACCTGCCTGGTCAGGCCGAACTGGCCGTCGGAGGGACCCGAGGCCGTCGGTACATCCCGTATCGTCACGACCCGATGGAGAACCTGACCACCCGCGGGCGCGTGACCCGGCTGGGCGCTACCGCACTGGGCCTCGCCCTGCTCGTCGTCGGCACCTTCTGGGGCGGCGACGACGACTTCCCGTTCGGCCCGTTCCGGATGTACTCCACCTCCAACCCGCCGAACGCACCTGCGCCCGACACCCGCGTCGAGGGGGTGAACAGCTCCGGGGCGGTGATCGACCTCGACCAGAACGCGACAGGCATCCGGCGCGCCGAGATCGAGGGTCAGCAGGCCCGATACGCCGCCGACCCGACGCTGCTCACCGAGGTCGCCGACGCGTACGCCGAACGCCACCCGGACGCCCCCGCGCTGGTGGAGGTCCGCATCGTCATCCGCTGGCACGGGATCCGCGCCGGCCGACCGACCGGCAGCCACACCGACCAGACCGTCGTCCGCTGGCAGGCCACCCGATGACCCGCTGGCTGACCGAGGCCGTACCTCGGGGGCGGGTGGCCGCCTTCCGCACCGTGGTCTACCTGTTCGTCGCCGCCGATCTGGTGATCTTCACCCCCTGGGTACGCACCCGGGTCAGCGTGCCCGGCGACCTCTACCAGCCACTCCTGATCGGCCGCCTGCTCCCACTGCCGACGCCAACCGAGACGCTGGTGACGGTGATCTTCTGGGCGTTGCTGCTGCTCGCCCTCCTCGCCGCCACCGGACGAGCGCCCCGGCTGCTCGGCTGGGCGGTGTGCGCGCTCTACCTGGAGTGGATGATCATCGCGATGAGCTACGGAAAGGTCGACCACGACCGGTTCGGGCTGCTCGTCGCACTGGCAGTGCTGCCCACCGCCGGTCGCGCCCGACACGGCGACACCACCCGCACCGAGGCCGGTGGCTGGGCGCTACGCGTCACCCAGATCGCGGTGATCTGCACGTACTTCTTGGCCGCCTTCGCCAAGCTGCGCTTCGGCGGTCTGGACTGGCTGACCGGCTCGGTCCTGGCCCGCGCGATCATCCGGCGCGGCACCGACCTGGCGGACCTCATCGCCCAGGTGCCGTACCTGCTCATCGTCGCCCAGTTCGGCATCGTGGCGTTCGAGCTGCTCAGCCCGGTGGTCTTCTTCCTGCCGCCCCGTTGGCGACACGCCATGGTCGGCTTCTTCTACTCGTTCCACGCGGTCACCATCGCGACCATCACGATCTCGTTCGCGCCGCACCTGGCCGCGATGACCAGCTTCCTACCGCTGGAGCGGGTACGCCCGTTGGTCTGGGGTCGCCGGCTCGTCAGGCGTGGCTCTCCCGAGGCGGCGACGACGGATGCCCCGCAACCGCGCCGCGCCGATGTCGACCCGACGCCGGCCGACCCGGGCCCGGTGGCAGCCGGCGCGGGGCCGGCGCTCGACGATCAGGCGCCGGTGGTCGGGCGACCGGCCGGCCCGTAGAGCCGCTCCCGGGCCTCCTGGGGCAGGGAGCAGGCCGCCGTGCCACCGGGAAGTCGGTGCCGGTTGCGCGCCACCCAGCGGTACAACGGCCAGGCCGCGACGCGTACCGGAGGAATCCGCAGGCCGGCGCCGGCGACCCGCCAGAGCGGACCACTCGCGGCGAGCAGCTTCGCGATGGCGTCCGGGCCGGCCGCGCGTGAGCCGTCCGCGCCGACCCACTGCACTGCCTCCTCGCACTCGGCCACTGTGAGGCCGAGCGCGTCCAGGTCGGCGAACTGCCAGGGCACCACCCGTGCGGCGGTGGGGATGCGGCGCTCGATGAACTCCGCACAGCTCGTGCAGAACGCGCAGTCCCCGTCGTAGACGAAGGTCGACGTCTCCATGGCGTCCATCCTCCCCTCTCCGACCACCCGGACGCCCACCGGTGTACGGCGGGTCACTTGCGCTCATCTCGTACACGTGTTCGAATAGTGCCCATGCGCTGGGACAACCTCACCGCTCCCCCGGTCGAGGGAGACCCCGAGCGGGCAGCGCCAGCGACGCCACCCCTGCCGCTGGCGCTGCCCGGCGCCGTCGCCCGCACCTTCGACACCCCCGAGTTCGCCGGGATGACCTTCTACGAGGTGCAGGCCAAGTCCATCCTCAACCGGGTGCCCGGGCAGTCCCGCGTCCCGTTCGAGTGGACGATCAACCCGTACCGAGGCTGCTCTCATGCATGTGTTTACTGCCTCTCGGGCGACACCCCGATCCTGATGGCGGACGGTCGCACGAAGCCGATCAGCGAACTGGAGCCAGGCGACCGCATCTACGGGACCGAGCGGCGCGGCGCCTACCGTCGATACGTGATCACCACCGTCCGCGACAAATGGTCCACGGTGAAGCCGGCCTACCGGGTCACCTTGGGAGACGGCACGACCCTCATCGCCAGCGGAGACCACCGGTTCCTATCTGAACGTGGGTGGAAGTACGTCACCGGGTCCATGCAAGGCAACGCCCGACGCCCTTATCTGACCACCAACAACCGTCTGATCGGCACCGGTCGTTTCGCCGAAGGGCCCAAGGAGTCACTCGACTACCGCCGAGGCTACCTCTGCGGCATGATCCGCGGAGATGGAAACCTCGGCACCTATTCGTACTCGTACGGGGTGGTGCATCGGTTCCGGCTGGCATTGGCCGATGACGAGGCATTGAGCCGCAGTCAGCGGTACCTCGCCCTCGAAGGGATCACAACGCAGCGTTTCACCTTCACGCGGGCCAGCACCACGCGACGTGCGATGACCGCCATCCGCACCTCGAAGCAGCGGGACACCGAGACGATTGGTGGGCTTATCCGCTGGCCGGTCGAGCCCAGCGACGACTGGCGCCTCGGCTTCCTGGCCGGCATCTTCGACGCGGAGGGCAGTTGCAGCAAAGGCGTCCTGCGCATCAGCAACAGCGACGACGCCATCCTCGACCAGACGACTGCAGCACTGCGCCATTTCGGGTTCGCCTGCGTGCGGGAAGACCGCGGCCGACCCAACCGTGTGCGGGAGATCAGGCTGACCGGGGGCCTCGCCGCCCGGCTCCGGTTCTTTCACCTGACCGACCCTGCCATCACTCGGAAGCGGTCGATCGACGGTGACGCGCTCAAACATCAGGGCGCCCTCCGGGTTGTCGGCATCGAGGCACTCGGGCTTGAACTGCCGCTCTGGGACATCACCACTGGCACCGGGGACTTCATCGCCAACGGAGTGGTCAGCCACAACTGTTTCGCCCGAAACACGCACACCTATCTCGATCTCGATGCTGGCGCGGACTTCGACCGCAAGGTGATCGTCAAGGTCAACGCCGGCGAGCTGGTCCGGCGGGAGCTGGCCGCGCCGCGCTGGCGGGGCGCGCACGTGGCGATGGGCACCAACGTGGACTGCTACCAGCGCGCCGAGGGTCGGTACCAGCTGATGCCGCAGATCATCGGTGCCCTGCGAGACTTCGCCAACCCGTTCTCGATCCTCACCAAGGGCACGCTGATCCTGCGCGACCTGCCGCTGCTGCGCGAGGCCGCCGAGGTGACAACCGTGGGCATCTCCTTCTCGGTGGGGTTCGTCGACGAGCACCTCTGGCGCACCGTCGAGCCCGGCACACCGCACCCACGCCGCCGACTGGACGCCGTCCGGGCACTCGCCGACGCCGGCTTCTCCGTCGGCGTGCTGATGGCCCCGATCCTGCCCGGCCTCAGCGACAGCGACGAGTCGATCGACACCACCGTCTCGGCGATCGCCGCCGCCGGCGCGACGAGCGTGACCGCCCTGCCCCTGCACCTGCGCCCCGGCGCCCGGGAGTGGTACGCGCACTGGCTCGCCCGCGAGCACCCGCACCTCGTCCCCCGCTACCGTGAGCTCTACCGGGCCGGTGCGTACGCGCCGCAGGCGTACCAGCGGGAGTTGACCGCACGGGTGCGGATCGCCGCCCGCCGGCACGGGCTGCACCGCGGGGAGCGGGGCGACAACCGCAGCCTGCCCGAGCCGCCGCCGTCTACGGCCGAGCAGCTGACGCTGCTGTAGTCGGAGCTACAGTCGGCGGGTGCGTACCGCTCAGCAGATCCTCGCCGACTCCGCCGTGATCGCCGTCGTGGGCGCGTCCCGCGACCCGTTCAAGGCCGCGCACGGCGTGCCGTTGCAGATGCAGCAGTACGGCTGGCGCATCATCCCGGTCAACCCGACGGTCGACGAACTGTTCGGAGAACGGGCCTACAAGACCCTCGCCGACATTCCGCACCCCGTCGACCTGGTCGACGTGTTCCGACCGGCGGCCGACGCCGTGCAGGTGGTCCGGGACGCGGCGGCGATCGGCGCCCCGGCGGTCTGGCTGCAACTGGGCATCGTCTCGGCCGAAGCGCGGCAGATCGCGGAGGAGGCCGGCATGGACTACGTCGAGGACCGTTGCCTCATCGTCGAACGAGCCGCCGCCAACCTGACCCGCCTGACCTGACCCACCCCACCCCATCCCGCGATCTTGCACTTACCGTCCCGGCATACCCGATACAAGGGGCAATCGGGCAACCGAAAGTGCAAGATCGCGAGGGCGGGGGGTGGGGTTAGAGCTTGTATTCCTTGAGGAGGCCTCGGCTGATGATGGTCTTCTGGATCTCTGAGGTGCCCTCGCCGATGAGCAGGAACGGGGCCTCCCGCATCAGCCGCTCGATCTCGTACTCCTTGGAGTAGCCGTAGCCGCCGTGGATGCGGAACGCCTCCTGGACGACCTCGGCGCAGTATTCCGAGGCGAGCAGCTTGGCCATCCCGGCCTCGACGTCGTTGCGCTGGCCGGCGTCCTTGAGTCGGGCGGCGTTGACCATGAGGGCGTGCGCGGCCTCGATCTTCGTGCCCATCTCGGCGAGCTTGAAGGCGATCGCCTGGTGCTTGGCGAGCGGCTGGCCGAAGGTCTTGCGCTGCTGGGCGTAGCTCACCGCCAGCTCGAAGGCGCGGATGGAGATGCCGCAGGCACGGGCGGCCACGTTGACCCGGCCCACCTCGATGCCGTCCATCATCTGGTAGAAGCCGCGGCCCACCCGGTCGGCGCCGCCGAGGATCGCGGAGTCGGGCACCGTCACGCCGTCGAGCACCATCTCGGTGGTCTCGACGCCCTTGTAACCCATCTTCTCGATCTTGCCGGGGATGGTGAGGCCGGGGGCGGTCTCGCCGAAGCCCGGCTCCTTCTCCAACAGGAAGGTGCTCATGTTGCCGTAGACGGACTCCGCGCCGGTGTCGGTCTTGACCAGGGTGGCCACCACCGAGGAGTAGGCCCCGTTGGTGAGCCACATCTTCTGCCCGTTGAGCACGTAGCGGTCGCCGTCGCGGACGGCCCGGGACTTGATCGCCGAGACATCGGACCCGGTCTCGGGCTCGGACATGGAGAACGCTCCGCGCACCTCGCCGGTGGCCATCTTCGGCAGCAGCCGGGCCTTCTGCTCGGCGGATCCGTGCTGGGAGATCAGGTACGCCACTATGAAGTGGGTGTTGACGATGCCGGAGATCGACATCCAGCCTCGGGACAGTTGCTCCACCACCAGCGCGTAGGTGAGCAGCGATTCACCGAGGCCGCCGTACTCCTCGTCGATGGTGAGACCGAACAGCCCCATCTCGCGCATGCCGTCGAGGATGTCGGTGGGGTACTCGTCGGCGTGCTCCAGCCGCTGCGCGTGCGGGATGATCTCCTTGTCGGCGAAATCCCGAACGGTCTCCAGGATCGACTGTTGCACATCGGTCAGGCCGGGCGTCTGGGCGAGTCTGGCCATCTCAGCCTCCGGGGATCCGCGCACTACTCATGGGTAACTGAACGCTGGGTCAGTATCGGCCCCTCGGGTCGACGAGGCCAAGGTGACCAGTCCACACAACCGCTGTGAAAAGGTTCACCGCTGCGGGTAGCGTCCGGCAAGAGGGACTTTTCCGGCACCGGCAGGAGGAGGACAGCTGTGAGCTACCCGCCGTCGGGACCGCCGCCCGAGGACGAGCCGCCGCCGTCACCCTACGAGCCACCGAAGGACCAGTCGCCGTACGCGCCACCGCCGGCCGGCCAGCCGCCGTACACGCCGCAGCCGGACCAGCCGGCGTACGAGTTGCCAACGGAACGGTCACCGTACGGGCCACCGGCGGGCGAACCGTCGCCGTACGGTCACCAGGGCCCACAGCAGTCGGCGCACTGGAGCCAGCAGCCGCCGTACCCCCCGCAGGGCCCCTACGGCCAGTACGGCCCACCGCCGTCCGGGCCGGGTCGGGGCACCAACGTGCTGGCGATCCTGTCGCTGGTGTTCGCCTTCGTCTTTCCGCCGGCCGGCGCCGTGCTCGGCCACGTGGCCAAGCGGCAGATCCGCACCAGCGGCGAGGAGGGCGACCAGCTCGCGACCTGGGGGTTGATCCTGGGCTACGTCTTCACCGGGCTCACCGTGTTGGCCTGCTGTGGCTGGCTGGCGCTGGTGGCCTTCGGCAACACCGGCGACAGCGGCGGCTACTGACGAACGGGCCGGCGCTTGCCGGGGCCGTCAGCGGAAGCGGGCCTCGCGGACGCTGTTGCCGCCGTCCACCACAAGCATCTGCCCCGTGATGTACGAGGCGGCCGGCGAGCAGAGGAAGCTGATCGCCGCGGCGACCTCGTCCGGCGTGCCCGGTCGCCCCACCGGGGTGCCCAACCCCTGCTTGATCTCGGCCATGGTGGACGCCGCGGTGTAGATGGTGCCGGGCGCCACCGCGTTGACTGTCACGCCGTCGGCGATCATCTCCATGGCCAGGGCCCGGGTCAGCCCGACGACGCCGGCCTTCGCCGCGGCGTACGCGGCCTCGGTGGGCAGGGCGTTGACCGGGCCGGCAGTGGCCGACAGGTTGACGATCCGACCCCAACCCCGCTCGGCCATCCCCCCGATGAACGCCCTGCTGCACAGGAACGCTGTGGAGAGGTTGCGGTCGATCTCGCCGCGCCACTCGTCGTAGGTCAGCTGCGCTACCGGCCGCAGCACCCCCTGGCTGGCGCGACTGGCCAGGCCGGCGTTGTTCACCAGCACCTCGACGTCGCCCAACTGCTCGGCGACCGCATCGGCCAACGCGCCGACCTCGGACTCGTCGGTCAGGTCCGCGACGAAGCCGGTCACCCCCAGCTCGGTCGCCCGCTCGTGGATGCGTCGGGTGGTGGAGACGATGGCCACCCGCGCGCCCAGGTCGGCGAGTCGCCGGGCGGTGGCGTACCCGATGCCGTCCGGGCTGCCCGCCCCGGTGACCAGGGCGACCCTCCCGTCGAGGCGCATGGTGACCGGGTCGGTGAGCGCGACCGGCTCGTCGGGGCCGGGGCTGCCCGCCGGGGCGGCCGTCCGGGCGCGCCGGGCCGCGCCGGGGCGGCTGACGTCCCGTCGGGGTCGACTGCCGGAGCGGTCCGCGGCGCGCGCGTCGTATGCCATGTCAGGGATCCTGCCCGTTACGACCGGCCCGAGCAACGCGGCACCCGGAAGCAGGGGCGTCGGGTTTGGGCGGCGCTGGCTACCCTGTCTCCGCACCCAACCTGACGGAGAGTTCGTATGACCAATCCCCCGCCGCCCGGCAACTGGAGCGATCCCACGTGGTCGGCCCAGCCGTCGAGCCCCGCACCGGACCCGACCCTGGTGGCCGGTCAGCCGGTGCCCGCGCAACCTGGCCCGGTCGACCCGTACGCCCCCGACCCGTACGCCCCGGCCGACCCGTACGCCGGCGCGAAGCACCCGGCGACCCAGCCGATGCCCGGTTACGCCCCGCCCGGATACGCCCCGCCCGGTTACCCGCCGCAGTACCCCGGCTACGGCTACCCGCAGCCGCCGAAGACCAACGGGATGGCCATCGCGGCGTTCGTGCTGGCCCTGATCGGTTTCACGTCCTGCATCACCGCGCCGATCGGCGCGATCCTCGGGCACGTTGCGCAGAAGCAGATCCGGCTCAGCGGCGAGGGCGGGGCGGGGATGGCGAAGGCCGCCATCATCGTCGGCTGGATTCTCACCGGGTTCCTGGTGCTGTTGATCGCCATCTACGCCGCCGCGATCATCTACGCGATCGCGACGAGCGACAACAGCAGCAGCTACTGACCGGCGGGCGGGCCGGCGTACCGCCGGTTGTCGGGCCGGACCGACAGCCGTCGGCGGTCGTCCCGGCCCGGCCGGTCAGCGCTCCGGTGGGGTGAACGACGAGGTACGGCTCATCCCGGCGGCCCGGCCCTTGGCCGCAACCACCAGCGCCATCTTGCGGGACGCTTCGTCGATCATCTCGTCGCCGAGCATCACGGCGCCGAGCCGGCCGCCGGCCTCCGAGGTGTAGTGCTCGTACGCGTCGAGGATCAGCTCGGCGTGGTCGTAGTCGGCCTGCGCCGGCTGGTAGACCTCGTTGGCGGCGTCGATCTGGCCCGGGTGCAGCACCCACTTGCCGTCGAAGCCCAGCGCGGCCGAGCGCTTGGCCACCTCGCGGAACGCGTCGACGTCGCGGATCTGCAGGAACGGGCCGTCGATGGCCTGCTTGTCGTGCATCCGCGCGGCCATCAGGATCCGCATCAGGATGTAGTGGTACGGGTCGCCCGGGTAGTCCGGGATCAGGCCGCCGACCACCATCGACTTCATGTTGATCGACGCCATGAAGTCGGCCGGGCCGAAGATGATGGTCTCCACGCGCGGCGAGGCGGCGGCGATCGCGTCCACGTTGACCAGACCGGCGGCGTTCTCGATCTGCGCCTCGATGCCGATCCGACCGACCTCCAGGCCGATCGTCTTCTCGATCTGGGTGAGCGTCAGGTCCAGCCACTGCACCTGGGCGGCGGTCTGCACCTTCGGCAGCATGATGCAGTCCAGGTTGGCGCCGGCGCCCTCGACGACCTCGATGACATCCCGGTAGGTCCACGGGGTGGTCAGGTCGTTGACCCGGACCACCCGGGTCTTGCCGGCCCAGTCGCCCTCGTTGAGGGCGGCCACGATGTTCTTGCGCGCGTCCGGCTTGGCCAGTGGGGCGACGGCGTCCTCCAGGTCGAGGAAGACCTGGTCGGCCGGGAGGCCCTGGGCCTTGCCGAGCATCTTCACGCTGGAACCCGGCACGGCGAGGCAGGACCTGCGGGGGCGACCGACTGCGGCCATGGATGCGCTCCTTCCAGCGTCCGGCGGGCATGCCGACGCCACCTGACGACAGATCCGAGACCTTAACGATCCCAAAGGGCGTTGTGACGCCACGGTAACCTCGCGCCATGACCGGGGTGAATGGACCTGTGGAAGATCTCACTGGGCGTCGACTGGTGGTGGTGACCGGGGCCAGCTCCGGCATCGGGCTGGCCACCGCCGTGCACCTGGCCTGCCGGGGCGACCAGGTGGTGCTGGTCGGGCGGGACCCGGCCCGCCTGCAGGCCGCAGCCGAACGGGTACGGGAGAACTCCGGTGAACGTCCGGAGCTGTTCCGGGCCGACTTCGCGATCCTCGACGACGTACGTCGACTGGCCGAACAGCTCCGGGCCGCGTACGACCGGATCGACGTGCTGGCCAACAACGCCGGCGCCATCGCGCTGCAACCACTGAGGACTGTCGACGGTTTCGAGATGTCGATCCAGGCCAACCACCTGGCCCCGTTCCTGCTGACCAACCTGCTCGCCGACCGGGTGGGCCGGGTCGTGGTGACCGCCTCCGGCGCGCACCGCTTCGGCGCACTGGACCCGGACGACCTGAACAAGCCTCTGCGTGACTACCGGCCGATGGGCGCGTACGGCACCAGCAAGCAGGCGAACATCCTGTTCACCGCCGAGGCCGCCCGGCGCTGGCCGGACGTTGCCGCGTACAGCTTCCACCCCGGGGTGGTCCGTACCCGGTTCGCCAACGACAGCAGGCTTGTCGCGTTCGGCATGCGCTTCATGCCGTTCCGCAGCCCGGAGAAGGGTGCCGAGACCCTGGTGTGGTTGGCCAACCAGGAGCGCTCCCGGCTGATCAACGGGGGTTACTACATCGACCGTCGGCCGCGTCGACCGCTCCGGAAGGCGGCCGATCCGCAGCTCGCCGCCCGGCTGTGGGCGGCGAGTGCCAAGGCTGTCGGTCTCGATGACTGACCGGGCCGGCGTGCTGACACTCGTCGCGATCGTCGAGTTCGCCGTCGGGGCAGAGGCCGCCGGGCAGCGCTACGAGGACGCCGTGCTGGCCCTGCTCGAACGGCACGGCGGCCGGCTGGAGCGGCGGCTGCGCGGCACCGACGGGCAGACCGAGGTGCACGTGATCCGGTTCGACGGGCGGGCCGGCTACGAGTCGTTCCTCGCCGACCCGGACCGGGCGGCGCTGCGTACCGCCCTCGGCGAGGCCGCCCCGACGACCCGGGTCATCGAGGTCCACGAAGCCTGACCGCCGACGGCAGTGCGAGCCATTGATTTTCCGGCAATCTTGGACAGTTTCCGTTAGCTGCCAACGGAAACTGTCCGACCTGGTGGCCGACCACTTCGCCGCGTACCTGTGAATCGCCCTCAGGCCAACGGGGTCGGGTCGGCGGGCAGGGCTGTGGGTTCGACTGCGCGACGGCCAGCGCGGGCACCGCCGAGCACCACCACCGCCACCCCGGCCAGCAGCAACGCCATCCCGAGCAGCGCGTACGGGCGGGGCAGCTGCCCCAGCCAGGCCCAGCCGAGCACTGCCGCGCCGGGCGCCTCCAGCAGGATCAGCACGCTCACCGTGGTCGCCGGGATCTTCCGCAGGGCGTAGTTGAACATCGAGTGCCCGAGCAGTTGGGCCCCAGCCACCAGGGCCAGGATGGCCAGCCAGGTACGGCCGTCGAAGCCGGTCAGCCGTACGCCGCCGACCAGGCACAGGGCCAGCAGGATCAGCGCGCAGATCCCGTAGCAGATGGTGGTGTAGGTGGTGGTGCTGATGCTGACCCGGGCACGTTCGCCGAAGGCGGTGTAGACGGCGGCGAACATCGCGCCGACCAGCGCCAGGACGTCACCGAGGACGGCCCGGCCGGAGACCCCAACGTCCACCCCGGTGGCGACAGCCGCGCCGCCGACCGCCACCGCGATGCCGATCCACACCACCCGGGGCAGCGGACGCCCCTGGGCGCGGGCGATCAGCCCCTGCCAGACCGGCTGGGTGGCGACCAGGGCGGTGGACGTGGCGACCGAGGTGAGCTGGGCGCTCGGCACCCAGGTCGCGAAGTGCCCGGCCAGGGCGACGCCGGAGAGCACGCAGAACAGGCCCTCCCGCCGGCCCGCGCCCACTGTCAGTCTGCGGAACTCGGCGCGGCGTCGGACCAGCGCGAAGGGGCTCAGCACGGCCACCGCGAGCAGGTTGCGCCAGAACGCGATGGCCAGCGCGGGGGCGGCGGCGTACGCGATCAGCGGCGCGGACGACGACACGGCGACCACGGCCAGCCCGACCGCTCCGGTGGTCAGCGGGTCCAGGGACGGCCGGGGTGAAGGTGGGGGCACGGGACGTAATCCTCACACGTATGACGGTCAGCACGGAGGGTCATCACTCCGTTACGATCACGCGGGTTCGCGCCGACGACCCTCGACCGCCCGGAGGCGCTCCCCCATGCCCAGCTACCAGGCGGTGCTGTTCGACTTCTTCGGCACCCTGACCCGTTCGGTACAACGCGGTGTCGCGCACGTCGGCACCGCCGAGCTGCTCGGGTGTCCCACCGAGATCTTGACCGAGGTGTTGAACCGCACCTACTACGAGCGGGCCAGCGGGCGGCTCGGCGACGCGGAGGCGACACTGCGCTGGGTGTGCGCCCAGGCCGGCGTACACCCCAGCGACCAGGCGGTGCGGGCGGCGGTGGCGTCCCGGCACCGGGCGGTCCGCGCCGACACCTGGCTACGGGCCGACGCGGTGCCGGTGCTGGCGGCTCTGCGCCAGCGCGGCCTGCGCACCGGCGTGATCAGCGACTGTACGCACGAACTGCCGGCCTTCCTGCCGCAGCTCGCGGTCGCCCCCCTGCTCGACGTGCGGGTCTTCTCGGTGCAGGTCGGGCGGTGCAAACCGGACCCGACGCTCTACCTGACGGCCTGCCAGCGGCTCGGGCTCGCGCCGGGCGACTGCCTCTACGTCGGTGACGGCGGCAGCCAGGAGTTGACCGGCGCCGAGCGGGCCGGGATGACCGCCGTCCGGCTCGCCGCACCGGATCTGGCCACGCACATGGTCTTCAACGCCGACCGGGACTGGCGCGGCCCCACGCTCGGCACCCTGGGCGACGTGCTCGCCCTCGTCGACGCCGACGCCGCGGTGGCGGGCGTCGGCGGTCGGACCAGCTGATCAACCGATCAGCGGCGGCGGACCCTGTGCAGGCGGAACGGCTTGCGGGTGGCCCGGACCGCCGGAGTCGCCCGAGGTGGCTCGGCCTGCGCGTCGGCCGGTAACTCCGCTCCGGCCAGCGGCGTACCGGCCGGGGCTAGGCGGTTCACAGCGCATCCGTCGGCGGCCCATCGGGCCACCAGGTCAGCGGTCGGACCGGGCGCGTTGAGGCGCTTCGCCGCCACCAGCGGCGCGGCGACGTCCCACGTCTCGGTGCCCGGCTGCAACCGGCTCACCCTGGCCGGCCAGGTGACGATCCGGCCGCCGTGGTCGCCGCGCAGGGTGACCTGGGCCTCGGTCGCGTCGGCGAGACCCGGTGCGGCCTGCTCGCCCGGCCCGCTGACCACCAGCAGCGCGCCCTCCAGCGGGGCGCACCAGAGCGCAAGCGCCGGCCCGCCCGCAACGCTGACCCAGGCCACGGCGGCCTTCTTCATCGCCTCGTCGACCAGTGGGGTGCCCCCGGGGGCGTCCTCGTCCGTCACACCCGCATCCTCCCGCATCGGCGCCTCTGCTCAGCCCACGAACGGCGGCACGGCGATCTCGCCGCGGGCCACCGGCACCACCTGGCCGGCGACCGTCGCGCCGACCGCCACCCCGTTCGCCGCTGTGACGGTGCAGGCCAACGCGGACGGCCGGTTCATCTCCGCGCCCTGACGGACCGCGTACTCCGACCGCCCCTCGCCGGGCAGCAGACCGCTCGCCACCAGCCAGACACCGAGGCCGAGCGCCGCCGAACCGGTCGCCGGGTCCTCCGGAACGCCGATCCCCGGCACGAAGACCCGGGCGTGCGCGGTTTGCGCCGCCGCGTCCCAGGAGAAGACGCTGACGTGCGACACCCCGTACCGCTGCGCCGCCGCCGGGTCCACCCGGGCCCGGGCCACCGACTCCGGACGCACCGGCAGGTACGGGAACTCCAGCCCGCAGCCGGCGACCCGTGGCGCGGGCCCGATGTGGTCCCCGGCGACCAGGCCGGCGATCTCCAGCAACGGCTCCGGGTCCAGCTCCGGCCCGAGCGTCGGGGCGCCACCGGTCAGCGTCGCCCCGGACGCGGTCACCTCGATCGGCAGCACACCGGCCCGGCACTCCTGGGTGACCTGCCCCACACCGAACATGCCCCGCCGGCAGGCGGTGACCGCCGCGCCGACGCTGGGGTGACCGGCGAAGGGCAACTCCTCCACCGGAGTGAAGATCCTGGCCCGGTAGGTGACGCCGACCTGGGTCGGCGGCAGCACGAACACCGTCTCGGACAGGTTGCACTCCAACGCGAGCGCCTGCATCTGCTCGGTGGCCAGCGCCTCCGCGCCGAACACCACCGCCAGCGGGTTGCCGGCGAAGGGGCGATCGGTGAAGACGTCCACGATCTCGTAGGCCACTGTCGACATGTTGATAAACACTAGGCGCTTAGGCTGGTGCCCGTGAGTACGCCGACCCGGGTCTACATCGCCCGTCTCGCCGGAGTCGCCGTCTTCGACCCGAACGGCGACCAGGTGGGCCGGGTTCGTGACGCCGTGGCACGGCTGCGGGCGACGAAACGTCCGCCGGAGGTGGTGGGCCTCGTCGCCGAGATGCCGATGCGTCGTCGGATCTTCCTGTCCATCAACCGGATCACCTCCATCGACGCGGACGCCGTCGTGCTCGGCTCCGGCACCCTCAACCTGCGCCGGTTCGAGAAGCGCCCAAACGAGCTGTTGGTGCTCCAGGAGCTGCTCGACCGGCGGGTGCAACTCGACCCGGGCGGCCAGCCCGGCGCTGTCGTGGACGTCGCGATGGAGTGCACCAGGGGCGGCGAGTGGTCGCTGACCCGTGTCGCCGTACGCGAGCAGACCGGTCGGCTCAGCCGCCGCGGCCACCTGCACCAGGTCGAGTGGGACCGGGTGCGCGGGCTCAGCGGCATCGCCGACAACCGGGGTACGGCGAACCTGCTCGCCGTCCTGGAGGACATGCGCCCCGCCGACCTGGCCAACGCGTTGCAGGATCTGCCCGACGCGCGACGCAACGAGGTCGCGGCCGCGCTGGACGACGAGCGACTGGCCGACGTGCTCAGCGAGCTGCCGGAGCACGACCAGGTGGAGATCCTCGCCGCCCTGGACCGGGAGCGGGCCGCCGACGTCCTGGAGGAGATGGACCCGGACGACGCCGCGGACCTGCTCAACGAACTGCCCCCACCCGAGCAGGACGTGCTGCTGGACCTGATGGAGCCGGACGAGGCCGACCCGGTACGCCAACTGCTGAAGTACACCCCCGGCACGGCGGGCAGTGTGATGACCTCCGAGCCGGTCATCCTGCCGCCGGACGCCACAGTCGCCGAGGCGCTGGCCCGGATCCGGGAGCCGCAGCTCTCCCCCGCCGTCGCCGCGCAGGTCTTCGTGACCCGGGCACCGCAGAACACGCCGACCGGCCGTTACCTGGGCATGGTGCACTTCCAGGCCCTGCTGCGCGAACCGCCGGCCGATCTGCTGGGCAAGGTGGTGGTCAACGACATCGACCCGCTGCGCCCCACCACGCCACTGCCGGAGATCACCCGCCGGATGGCCACCTACGACCTGGTCGCCATGCCGGTGATCGATCGCAACAACCGGCTGGTCGGCGCCGTCACGGTCGACGACGTGCTGGACCACTCGCTGCCCCGGGACTGGCGGGACCGCGACGCCCTGGCCGCCCCGGGCACCACCGACCCTGCGCTGGACGGCGCGGATGGCTGAGCAGCGGCGGAACGAACGGCTCGACCAGCCGCGCGAGCCCCGGGGCGTCAAGCTGCCCCGGTTCGACGCGGAGGCGTTCGGTCGGTGGTCCGAGGGCATCGCCCGGGGCATGGGCACCGCGAACTTCATCGTCGTCATGACTGTGGTGATCGCGATCTGGTTCGCCTGGAACACCCTGGCCCCGGCGAACCTGCGCTTCGACCCGTACACCTTCACGTTTTTGACCCTGGTGCTGTCGTTGCAGGCCAGCTACGCGGCCCCGCTGATCCTGCTGGCCCAGAACCGGCAGGCCGACCGGGACCGGGTGGCCCTGGAGGAGGACCGGCGGCGAGCCACCGCGCAGAAGGCGGACACCGAGTACCTGGCCCGGGAGATCGCGGCCCTGCGGATCGCCCTGGGTGAGGTGGCCACCCGTGACTTCCTCCGCTCCGAGCTGGCCCGGCTGGCCGAGGAACTGGACGAGATGGGGCAACGCCGGCAGCGACTGGAGCGCCGCCAGCAGGAGAAGGACAGCCGCCAGGAGCGACGTGGCCAGCGGCCGACCGACGGTGTCGGCCTGGAGGAACCCCGCGACGACCTGGACGGCGACTTCACCCGGGACGCCCGGCCGGACGGCACCGGCCCGCGCCGGTCAGAGAGCTGACCGACGGGTCATCGATTGGCTCACACCGCCCCGGGCAGCGGCGGCAACGGATGCCCCGCGACGTAGCATTGCGGGCATGTCAGCACCAGTGAGCACCGTCGAGGACGCGATCCAGGCCGCCCTGGCCACCGTCAACGACCCGGAGATCCGCCGGCCCATCACCGAGCTGGGCATGGTCCGCTCCGCCACGATCGGTGCCAGCGGCGTGGTCCGCGTCGAGCTGCTGCTCACAGTCGCCGGCTGCCCGCTGAAGGACAAGCTGCGTACGGACATCACCGCCGCCGTCGCCGCGGTGCCCGGCGTCACCGGCGTGGAGATCGACTTTGGGGTGATGACCCCCGAGCAGCGGCAGTCGTTGCAGTCGCAGCTGCGCGGCGGTGGCGCCACCGAGGAGCCGGTCATCCCGTTCGCCCAGCCCGGCTCGCGCACCCGCGTGTACGCGGTGGCCAGCGGTAAGGGCGGCGTCGGCAAGTCCAGCGTCACCGTCAACCTGGCGGCGGCGCTCGCCGCCCGTGGGCTCTCCGTCGGGGTCGTCGACGCCGACATCTACGGCCACTCGGTGCCCCGGATGCTCGGCACTGAGGCGCGGCCCACCCGCGTCGAAGACATGATCATGCCGCCGCAGTCGCACGGCGTGAAGGTGATCTCCATTGGCATGTTCACGTCGGGCAACGCCGCCGTCGTGTGGCGCGGCCCGATGCTGCACCGGGCACTGCAGCAGTTCCTGGCCGACGTCTACTGGGGCGACCTGGACGTGCTCCTGCTCGACCTGCCGCCGGGCACTGGTGACGTGGCCATCTCGCTGGCCCAGTTGCTGCCCAACTCGGAGATCCTGATCGTCACCACCCCGCAGACGGCCGCCGCGGAGGTGGCGGAGCGGGCCGGGGCGATCGCCCTGCAGACCCACCAGCGGGTGGTCGGCGTCATCGAGAACATGTCCTGGCTGGAGCTGCCGGACGGCTCCCGGATGGAGATCTTCGGCGCCGGCGGTGGTGAGGCGGTTGCCGAGTCGCTGAGCCGGACCATCGGCGCCCAGGTGCCGCTGCTCGGTCAGATCCCACTGGACACCCGGGTCCGCGAGGCCGGCGATGCCGGCAACCCGATCGTGCTGGCCGAGCCGGAGTCCCCGGCCGCGCAGGCGCTCGGCACGATCGCCGACCGGCTCGCCCTGCGCCGCGAGTCACTGCTCGGCAAGCCACTCGGCCTCAAGCCCGCTGGCCGCTGACCACCCGGCACACCGTCAGCCCGTCGGCCACTGTTGGCCGGCGGGCTGAGTCGCGTCGGTGGATGGTCCGGCCAGGCTGCCGCGAGTGACCGGCATGATCAACTCGGGTTTCAGGAAGTCGGCCCTTGACCGGCGTGGAATGCCGCGACTTTCGGAAACCCGAGTTGATCAGAGGCGACGCCGGGACCAGGCGGGCACGATCCGGCCGAGCGGTGGGTCGGCCGCCTTCCCAGGGGCAGGGGTACGGGTCGGTCAGGTGGCGTCGTCGTAGCTGACGCGGGGGGCCGGAGCCGGGGGGCTGCTGGTGGCCGCGCCGGACCGGGCCTCGCTCGACCGCAGGTCGGCGGCGTTGGCCACGTCCTTCAGGTCGTTGTGCACGCCGCTGACGTCCGCGCGCAGGTTGTCGTAGACGCCCTGCAACGGCTTGCGGATCGCCGCCTCGTCCTCCTCGCTGAGGAGGTGCTTGCGGATGAACGCCTTCGGGTGCAGGTCTTCCAGTTGGATGTCGGTGCCCAGCTCACGGCTCAGGTCGCCGGTGGCGTTGCGGGCCATGTTGCGCAGGTTGCGCACCAACCGCAGGCCGTCGGTGATCACGGCGGGGAGCCGGTCGCCGAAGATCAACAGCGCCAGGAGCAGCAGCGCACCGATTTCCCACCAGTTCAGGTTGTCGAGCATTCCGCGGGCCTCCTCTCGGCGTCAGCAGCAAGACTACGCACGGCGGACGGCTTTCGGGCAGGGGGTGCGCCGCTGTTCGTCTCGCTTCCGCGCTGAGTCACTTCGCGTCCGCGGCGAGAGTTACCGAGGTGTTCTGCCGGGCGGAACCCCGCCGATACTCGACTGTCACGACCGAGCCCGGCGCGTACTTGCGGACCAACGCGGTCAGATCCGTCGGCTCGGTCATCGGCCGCCCGTTGATCTTGAGGATCACGTCGCCGACCTTCAGTCCTGCGCCGTCAGCGGGGCCGGACGGCTCCACCTCGGCCAGCCGCAGGCCGCCCCCGACAACCCCGGTGGGGCCGTCCGCCCGGGCGCCGATCACCGTACGCCGGGCCTTGCCGGTGCCGATGATGTCCTGGGTCACCCGCTTGGCCTGGTTGATCGGGATGGCGAAGGCGAGCCCGATATTGCCCGCCTCCTGCCCCTCGGCGACAAGTGACTTGATGGTGGAGTTAACTCCGACCACCCGGCCGGCGCCGTCGACAAGTGGGCCGCCCGAGTTTCCGTGGTTGACCGCGGCGTCGGTCTGGATGGCGGCGTAGTAACGCACCGGACCGCCCGGCTCGCCAGCCTGCATCGTCCGGTCCAGCGCACTCACGATGCCGGCAGTGACCGTGTTGGCCAGCGACAACGGCGAGCCGATGGCGAGCACGGGGTCACCGACCGCCAGCGCGTCGGAGTCGCCGAACTCCACAGGTCGCAACCCCTGACGGCTCACCTTGATCACCGCGATGTCCGACTCCGCGTCCTGACCGACGATGGTCGCCGGTGCGGTGCTGCCGTCGTTGAAGACCACCGAGGCCTTGCCGGTGCCGCCGGCCACCACATGATCATTGGTGATCACATGACCGTCGGCGCTGGCGATGAACCCGGAACCCTCACTGGTCCCGCCGAGGCTGCTCACCCGTACGGTGACCACGCTGGGCAGGACCCGTTCGGCGACCCCGGCCAGCGACTCCGGCTTGCGCTGCGCCAGCGCCGGCACCTCAGCGGGCGCAGCACCGAGGACCGCCGCGCCAGCGCCGCCGCGCACCGCGAACGCGTAGCCCAACGCACCGCCGAGGGTGCCGGCCAGCAGCGCGGTGATCACGGGAATGAGCAACAGGTGGCGCAGTGTCGGCCGGCCCGGCGCGTCGGGGTCGCTGACCGGCTCGGGCTCGGTGCCGGGAGCCACCACCCCGGGCACCACCACAGCGGCCGGGGCCGCCGGGTCGCGCCAGGGGTCGGCGAGCGCGTCCGACCACCAGGCCGACGCCTCGGCCGAGTTGGGCCCGCCCGCAGCCGACGCGGGCCAGCCCGGTGTCGGGCCACCGGAAGACGCCGGCCAGGCCGCTGTGGGCGCGCCGGAAGACGCCGGCCACCCCGGTGTGGGCGCGCCGCCTGGCGAGGCGAGGGGCGTGCCATCAGCCCCCGGCATGCTCGGCGGCCCCACCGACGGGGCTCCTGCCCCGGGCGGTCGCGCCGGAGCCGGAGTCTCACCGCCCCGGCGCCAGTCCCAGCCGTCGGTCACGTCGGTGCCTCCCAGTCCGTCCCCGGATGCCGCGCCGCGTCGCCCGGCCACTGGCCGGTCTGGTCGCGGCTGACGGGATACCGCCTCCAGGATTGCACGGATGGACGCGGTGCAGTCAGCGGTTGCCCCGTGATCGCTTCCGGCGGAGGCGCGGCTGCGCCCCACAACGGTCGCCTCTACGCTCACAGTGCCAACCCGCCCCCGCACCACGCACCGCCCCCGGAGGTGCCCCATCGCCACGGCCGCCGGTTCCGGCAGTTCGACGACACAGGCCCAGCACTTCGCCGAGTCGTACGTCACCGAGGATCTCGTTCTGCGTACCGCCCGCAGCCTGGCCCGGGAGGTGGGCCTCGACGCGGTCACCCCCGGCGCGGGGGCGGCGCTGCGACTGCTGGCCGCCGCCGGCAACGCCCGTGCGGTGGTGGAGATCGGCACCGGCACCGGGGTCAGCGGCGTCTGGTTGCTGCGCGGCATGCGCGTCGACGGCGTGCTCACCACCATCGACGTGGAGGTGGAGCACCAGCGGATCGCCAGGCGGATCTTCGCCGAGGCGGGTTTCGCGGCCGGGCGTACCCGGATCATCACCGGTCGGGCGCTCGACGTGCTGCCCCGGCTCGCCGACGGTGCGTACGACCTGGTCTTCGTGGACGCGGAGGCGACCGGCTTCCACGCCTGTGTGGAGGCGGCGCTGCGGCTGCTGCGCCCGGGGGGCGTGCTGGCGCTCAACGGTGTGCTGGCCAGCGACCGGATCGGCGACCCGTCCGCCCGGGACGCGGAGACGGTGACGGTTCGCGAAACGATCAAGGCGGTCCGGGAGTCGGAGCACTGGATCCCCGCGCTGCTTCCGGTCGGGCACGGTCTGCTCGCCGCTGTGAAGTGCTGATTCGCGCGCAGGACGGGTCAGAGCCTCGGTCGCGCCGAGGCTCTGACCCACGCCCTAGTTGACGTCGGCGAGCCAGCGCAGCAACGAGCGGACGCCCCAGCCGGTGGCGCCGCGGCTGACCTCGGCCTGGTCGCCGTCGGCCCAGGACGGGGCGGACATGTCCAGGTGCAGCCAGCGGTCGCGTAGTTCGCCGGTGAACTCGCGCAGGTAGAGCGCGGCCAGCACCGAGCCCGCACCCTGGGTGGGTGCGCTGTAGAGGTCGGCGATCTCGCTGCCGAGGTACTCCACATAGTCGGTGTGCAGCGGCATCCGCCACGCCGACTCGCCGGCCGCCTCGGCGGCAGCCAGCACGCCGTCGGCCAGTTCGTCGTTCTCGCTGTACAGGGCGGCGGTGCGCTTGCCCAGCGCCACCGAGTTCGCGCCGGTGAGCGTGGCCAGGTCGAGTAACAGGTCCGGCTTGAGCTGCTGCACCGCGTACGCCAGCGCGTCGGCGAGGACCAGCCGACCCTCGGCGTCGGAGTTCGTCGTCTCGCTGGTCGTACCGCCGTAGTGCCGGATCACGTCGCCGGGGCGGAACGCCGAGCCGCTGACCATGTTCTCGGCCAGCGGGGCCAACGTGGTGATCCGGACCGGCAGCCGCAGCGCGGCGGCGCCCAGTGTGGCGGCGACGACAGCGGCCGCGCCGGCCATGTCCTTGCGCATCAGTTTCATCGACGCCACCGGCTTGATCGAGATGCCGCCGGTGTCGAAGGTGATGCCCTTGCCGATCAGCACCACGTGGGTGCGCGCGTTGGCGGGGTGCCAGTCCAGTTCGACCAGCCGTGGTCCGCTGGCGGAGCCACCGCCCACGGCGAGGATCCCGCCGAAGCCCTCGGTGGTCAGCTCGGCCGGGCCACGGACCCGCAGTCGCAGGTCCGGAAGGTCGGCCGCGGCGGAGGCCACCTGGTCGGCGAACCACTGCGGGGTCTTCACCGACGAGGGAGTGTTTGTCAGGTCCCGGGCGAGATGGGTCATCGCGGCGGTGGTTCGGGCCGTGGCGACGGTGTCCTCGTACCCGGTGGGGTCGTCGAGCAGCAGGTCGACGCCGCTGAGCGCCGGTTGGTCCCCGGCCTCGGTGAGTCGGAACCGGTACGGGGCGAGCAGCAGCCCCTCGGTCAGCCCACGAACCGCGGCCGGGGTGACCTCGGCCGGCAGCGCGATGGTGATATGCGTCTCAGCCGAAGCTGAGCGGGCCAGTGCCGCGCCGGCCGTCCGCCAGGCCGCCTCGTCGCCGTCACCGATGCCGAGCAGCAGCAGTCGGCCGGGGGTACGTCCGGGGCGCAGCTGGGTGTGGATCTCGCCGGCCCGGCCGGTCAGCCGGGCCGCTGACGCCAGCGCGGCCGCCTCGTCGGCAGTGCCGTCCGGGCCCGCCACGGCGGTCGGCACCGGCTCGGCCGAGGTGTCACCCTCCGCCGTCGAATCGGCGGAGCGGACGAGCAGGACGAGGACGTCGAGCCGGTCGGGCTCGGCGATCAGACGAATGGCGAGCACGCGGAACCGTACCTCCAGGAAAGTGTCGCGGGCCGACGGCGAACCCACCTGCCCGCAGCGTTGAAGACCCTGAGCCACCGGTGATTCCGGTGGCTCAGGGCCTGAAGAACGTTCCGGGCGGCGTGAGCCGCCCGGAGCACTCCTTACTCAGCCGGCCGCTGCCTTCAGTGCGTCACCGAGCGCGTTGGCCTCGTCGGGAGTCATCTCGACGACGAGCCGGCCACCGCCCTCCAGCGGGACCCGCATGACGATGCCCCGCCCCTCCTTGGTGACTTCCAGCGGACCGTCGCCCGTCCGCGGCTTCATCGCCGCCATGTTGTCTCCCCTCAGACCTACACCAGGGTCGGTGGGTTGCCCCACAGCCACTTCGTCACGACCACCCGCAACGGTCGCGGGGGTGTCGACTGACGATTTTCCCTGATGAACACCGCCGGACCCAAACCGGAGCAGCATTGATGTAACAGCATCTAGCTTATCTTGAGAAGGCCTGTCACAATGTGCGGTCATGCAGGCACGGTCGGCACTCTTCGACCTGTACGGCGACCACCTCCGTCCGAGGGGTGGCCGGGCACCGGTTGCTGCCCTGGTCAAGCTACTGGCGCCGCTGGGAATCGCACCGCCAGCAGTTCGCACCGCCGTCTCCCGGATGGTGCGTCAAGGCTGGCTCGAGCCCCTCCGGTTGGTCTCCGGACCGGGATATTCGATCACACCGAAAGCTGCCCGCCGACTCGACGAGGCGGCTGCCCGGATCTACCGGACCGGCCGGGTCACCTGGGACGGCCGATTCGATCTGCTGGTGTTGGAGGCCCCGGGCTCCCGACGGGACCGCCAGCGGCTCGCCGCCAACCTGAGCTTCCTCGGCTACGGGACGCTCGACGAGCAGACCTGGGTCGCCACCCGCCCCGCCGAGGACGTCGACCTGCTCCTCGCCGAGACCGGCATCCGGTTCGAGCGGTTCACCGCCTCGCACTTCTCCGGCACCCCCGGCGCGATGGGCGTGGTCCGGCGCGCCTGGAACCTGGCCGAGATCGGCCGCGCCTACGAGCGGTTCGTCGCGGACCAGCGCCCGCTGCTCGCCGCTGTCACGGTACGCAGCAGCGACGAGGAGGCGTACGCGACGCGGTTCCGCCTCGTGCACGCCTGGCGTACGTTCCTCTTCCAGGATCCGCAGCTGCCCCCGGCGCTGCTGCCCGAGCGGTGGCCCGGCACCGCCGCTGCCAGTTTCTTCGACCGGCACGCAGCCCGCCTGCGCCCGGCCGCCGACCGGTACGTCGAACAGTGCCTCGACGCCGGCAACCGCATCGTCCGACAGAAGGGTCGTTAGACACGTGACCGAGCCGCTGCTGGTCGACCGGACCGATGCCGTCGTCACCCTCACGCTGAACCGGCCGAACGCGATGAACGCGCTCGACGTGGCGCTCAAGGAGGCGCTGCGGGACGCCCTCGCGGAGTTGGAGACCGACAGGTCCTGCCGGGCTGTCGTCCTGGCCGGGGCCGGCGGATCGTTCAGCGCAGGGCAGGACCTGCGCGAGCACGTGGCCACCCTGGAAAACTCCGCCAACGACCCGCTGGGCACCGTGCGGGCGCACTACAACCCGATCGCCGCCCGGCTCGCCAACCTGCCCAAGCCGGTGATCGCCGCGGTCCGTGGGATGGCCGCCGGGGCCGGCGCGTCGCTGGCGTTCCTGGCCGACATCCGCATCGGCGGCCCGTCCACAAGCTTCCTGATGGCCTTCGCCAAGGTCGGTCTCGCCGCCGACACCGGCGCCTCCTGGACGTTGCCCCGACTGGTCGGGCACGCCAAGGCGGTGGAGTTGCTGATGCTGGCCGAGCCGGTCCGCGCCGAGGAGGCCTGCCGGGTGGGCCTGCTCAATCGGTTGACCGACGACGACGAGCAGGTGCTGCCCGTCGCCCAGGAGTTGGCCGCCCGCCTCGCCGCCGGCCCGACCGTCGCCTACGGGGCGATCAAGCGCCAGCTCTCCATCGCCGACGCCGGCACCCTCGCCGACGCCCTCGCCGCCGAGGCGCAGGCCCAGTCGATCTGCGGTGCCACCGCCGACCACCGATCGGCCACCCTCGCCTTCGTCGGCAAGCAGAAACCGGTCTTCGAGGGACGCTGAACGCGATCCGGACGCCTCCCTTACCGTCCTCGAACACGGGCCGCCTAGCGTCGGCGGGCATGAGCGATCGTGAAGCGGTGGCGCACCTGCTGCGTCGGGCCACCTTCGGGCCGACCGCCGACGAAGTGGACGCGGCCGAACGGGCCGGGCCGGCGGCAACCCTGGATCGGCTGCTCACCCAGCCGGCGACGGACCGGGGCGCGGCTGCCACACCGGCCCCGACGCTGCCCCCCGACCCGTACGCCGAGCTGACCAAGGACTCCACCCGCGAGCAGCGGCATCAGGCCAACGCGGAGCGCCGCAAGCAACTCCAGCAGGTCACCGAGTGGTGGCTGAACCGGATGGTGGCCGCCGAGGACGGGCTGACCGAGAAGTTGCTGTTCTTCTGGCACGGGCACTGGGCAACCAGCGCACAGAAGGTCAAGTCGGCGCGGCTGATGGTGGGCCAGTTGGAGACGCTGCGCCGGCACGGCCGTGGACCGCTGGGCCCGCTGGTCGCCGCGATGGTGCGCGACCCCGCCCTGATCGTCTGGCTGGACGGGCAGAAGAACACCCGCAAGGCACCGAACGAGAACCTGGCCCGCGAGCTGATGGAGCTGTTCACCCTCGGCATCGGCGCCTACAGCGAGGCCGACGTGAAGGCCGGCGCGCGGGCGTTGACCGGCTGGGTGGTCGACCGCCGTACCGGGGTGGCCCGCTTCGAGCCCAAGCGGCACGACCCCGGCGAGAAGAACATCCTCGGGCAGAGCGGCCGGTTCGACGCCGAGGCGTACGCCGGTCTGCTGACGGCCCAACCGGCGGCGGCGACCTTCGTGGCCGGTCGGCTCTGGTTCCGCTACGCCGGCCCCGAAATCCCGGCGCCGGAGGGTCTGGCCGGCGCGGACACCATCGCGACAGTGCGCGCGATCTTTTCCGCACCGGCCTTCGCGCAGACCCGGGGCACGCTGGTGAAACAGCCGGTGGAGTGGTTGGTCGGTGCGCTGCGGCAGCTCGGCATCCGACCGTCAGCGCTGCCCGAGCAGCAACGTAGACAACTGCTGGCCGGTCTGAACGCGCTCGACCAGGTGCCGTTGCGTCCACCGAGCGTGGGCGGATGGCCGGCCGGGTCCGCCTGGCTGACCACCTCGTCGTTACAGGCCCGGCTACGGACGGCAGGGGTGCTCGCCGCAGCAGCAGCACCATCGGTGCTGGCCCGGCTGACCGCAGCGCCCACCGCCGGCCGACCGGACGCGCTGGCCCGACTGCTGGTGGTCGACGCTTGGAGCGGGCGCACCCGCGCCGCGCTCACCCCGCTGGCCGGTGAGCCCCGCAAGCTGCTGGCCGCCGGCCTGGTCAGCCCCGAATACACAGTCAGCTGAGCGGAGGAGTCGACATGGACACAGTGACCCGACGCAGGTTCCTGCTGACCAGCGGAGTGGTCGGCGCTGGCGCGTTGGCCGCCGGGGCCGGCGCGTACAGCATGCGGGACCTGCTGGACACCAGCGGGGACCGCGACCCGCAGTCCCGCACGCTGGTGCTGGTGACCCTCTACGGCGGCAATGACGGTCTCAACACCGTCATTCCGTACGCCGACCCGGCCTACCGGGCGGCCCGCCCCGAGCTGGCGTACCCGGACGGGGAGGTGCGGCGGTTGGACGACGACTTCGGCCTCAACCCGGCACTGGCCGGCCTGCACCAGCGCTGGTCCGGCGGTGGGCTGGCGATCGTGCGCGGGGTCGGCTACCCGAAGCCGGACCGCAGCCACTTCCGGTCGATGGACATCTGGCACACAGCGCAACCGGACCGGCCCGGCAACACCGGCTGGCTCGGGCGGTGGCTGGACCGCGCCGGTGGCGATCCCCGACTGGCTGTCTCCTTCGAGCCGGCGCTGCCGCCGCTGCTGGCCGGGGCCCAGAGCGCCGGTGCGGCGGTGCCGGTGTCCGACCGGAAGGCCGCAAAGGGGCTGCCCGCGGCGACACTGACCGCGTTCGCCGCCGCCGAGGCGGGCGAGTCGGCGGCCCGGGGTCGGGCCGCCGCCTGCTTCGCCGACCTGCGGTCGGTGGACGAGATGATCCGCCAGGTACGCGACTCCGCCGACCCGGACACGGCGGACCCGGACGGCGAGCAGGCCCCCGCGACGGCCACCGGCGGGGCCCGCACCCCACTGGACGCGCAGCTCGACCTGGTCGCACAGTGCGTCGAGGCGGGAGTGTCCACCCGGGTCTTCTCGGTGTCGTTGGGTGGCTTCGACACGCACGCCGACGAGAAGCAGTTGCAGGCAGTGCTGCTGGGTCAGCTGGACCGGGCGTTGACCGGGTTCGCCGACCGGATGAGTCGCACCGAGGCGGGCCGGAAGGTGGTGGTGGCGGTCTACTCCGAGTTCGGCCGTCGGGTACGGGCCAACGCCTCGGACGGCACCGACCACGGCACCGCCTCGGACGTGCTGCTGCTCGGCGCGGGCGTCCGGGGCGGCTGGCACGGTGCACCACCGAGCCTCACCGACCTCGACGACGGCGACCTGAAATACACCACCGACTTCCGTGACGTCTACGCCACGCTGCTGGAGCGGGTGCTGGACACCGACCCGGGTCCGGTCCTCGCCGACTGGCGGGGACGAGTGGAGAAGCTGTTCTAGGGCGTGTGTCGATGCCCCTGGCCGGCCTGCGGCGGGCCCAGACGACGGCCTGGACTCCGCCTCGGCTTGACCGAGGACTTCGACACACGCCCTAGTCGTCCTCTTCCGGGTCCTGGTTGGCCTGCTCGCCCAGCACGAACGCCTGCATGGCCAGTTCGTCGCCGGCCGGCGAGACAAAGGCGGGCAGCTCACGGGGGCCCAGCTCCTGCACGTAGGACCAGAACAGCCGAACCGCCTCGGCCGGCGTGCCGGCCTCGATCGGCAGGTCGAGGCTGACCAGCCAGGTGCGCCGCGCCGGGGGCGGGCCGAGCTGGTCGGCCAGCGCCCGGAAGGCCGCCGGCTCCACAGCGGTGACCTGATCGTCGAGCGTCAGCAGGTCGGCCGGCACCGGTTCGTCGAAGGCCCGCCGGGTGTACGCGACGACGAGCGTGCCCGGCTCGACCGGGGACTGCGGGTCGTCCGGGTCTTCGCGGTGGCGTCGACCCCGCGCGGTGACCCGGCCGAGGGCCACCAGCCGTGGCGGCGCGTCGACCAGCACTGCCACCTGGTCGCCCGGCTCTGGCCGGGCGACGTCGGTCAGCCCGGTCAGCTCCAGCGTGTCGTGGTGCACGAGCCGCTCGGCCTCGTACCGTTCGGCGGGCAGCAGCACCGCCCAGGTGCCCACCCCGTCGGCGTTGCCGGCCGCACCGGCCCGGTGCGCGGTCTCGGTCGTCATGCCTGCCATCTCATCACGCCGCCGGTGCAAGGGTGACATGACAGCCGACGATGTGATCGTCGACCATCCCGGTGGCCTGCATCAGCGCGTACGCGGTGGTCGGGCCGACGAACCGGAAGCCGCGCTTCTTGAGTGCCTTGGCCATCGCCGTCGACTCCGCGGTGATCGGTGCCAGCTCGGCGAACGAGGCGGGGCGAGTTGGCCGGGGCTCCGGCGCGAAGGACCAGAGCAGCGCCGACAGGCCCTCCGGGAGCTCCAGTGCGGCACGGGCGTTGGCGATCGCCGCCTCGATCTTGGCCCGGTTACGGACGATGCCGGCGTCGGCGAGCAGCCGGGTCACGTCGGCGTCGTCGTAGCGGGCGACGGTCGGGATGTGGAAGTCGTCGAACGCCAGCCGGAACGCCGGACGCTTGCGCAGGATGGTCAGCCAGGACAACCCGGACTGGAACGCCTCCAGCGTCATCCGCTCGTAGAGCGCGTCGTCGCCGCGCAGCGGCCGCCCCCACTCGGTGTCGTGGTAGATGGCGTAGTCGGGGGTGCTCGACCCCCAGGCGCAGCGAGCCAGCCCGTCGGCGCCGATCACCAGGTCAGTCACCCCGTACACGCTAGGGCATCCGTCCGACACCCCATTGCCACCGGCGGCCCGGCTGCCTATGGCGCTTGTTACCGACCGGTAGGTCGAGGTCACCCGACGGTGCGCCCCGGCCGGTGACGGCGAGCGGAGGCCGCACGGTGAAGGAGTTCCCGGACGTCATCGCCTGGTCGATCCCGGCCTTCGTGCTGCTCATCGTGCTGGAGCGGGTCTCCTACCTGCTGCACCGCGACGACGACGAGGTCGGCTACGGCGGCGCCGACACCGCTACCAGCATGGCGATGGGCCTGGGCAGCATCTTCGCCGACCTGCTCTGGAAGGTGCCGATCGCCGCCGCGTACGCGCTGCTCTACGCGCTCACCCCGCTCCGGGTCGCCGAGCTCTGGTGGACCTGGCCGCTGATCCTGCTCGGGCAGGACTTCTGCTACTACTGGTCGCACCGCGGCCACCACGTGATCCGCATCCTCTGGGCCTCACACGTGGTGCACCACTCGTCGCAGCGGTTCAACCTCTCCACCGCGCTGCGCCAGCCCTGGACCGGTCTGACCAGTTGGGTGTTCTACATCCCGCTGATAGTGGCCGGCGTCCACCCGGCCGTTGTCGCGTTCTGCGGCTCGGTCAACCTGCTCTACCAGTTCTGGATCCACACCGAGCGGATCGACAAGATGCCGCGTTGGTACGAGGCGGTGTTCAACACCCCGTCGCACCACCGGGTGCACCACGCGTCGCAGGGCAGCTACCTGGACCGCAACTTCGGCGGCATCCTGATCGTTTGGGACCGGCTCTTCACGTCGTTCGCGCCGGAAGGGGAACGTTGCGTGTACGGCCTGACCAAGAACGTCGGCAGCTACAACCCGGTCCGGGTGGCCTTCCACGAGTACGCCTCGATCGCCCGGGACCTGCGCGCCGCGGTGACCTGGCGGCACCGGGTCGGACACCTGTTCCGCGCACCGGGTTGGCAGCCGGCAGCGGGCTCCCCGGTCAGGGCAGCCGGCCCTGCTCGACCAGGCGGGCGAACCTCTTCAGCGCCTGGGTGAGGCCGAGCTTGGAGCCGGGCCAGAGCACCGGCCACGCCAGTCGACCGGCCGGGCCGCCCGGCAGGTGGAACCACTCGTGCCAGACGACCTGGGTGCGGTCCCGGTCCAGTTGGGTGCAGCGCAGCACCCCCGGGCCGCGCAGCAGCTGGCCGTGGTGCACGACGCCGATCTCGTACGGCTCGTCGACCCGGACCACCCGCATCTCGTCGCGCAGTGTCGCCCGGCCGAGCGCGGTCACCGCCTCGATCCGGCTGCCCTCGCGCCCGTCGCCCTCGACCACCCGCACGCGGGTGAACGGAATCCAGTCGGATTGACGTTCCCAGGCGAGCAGCGCGGCGAACACCCGCTCCGCCGGGGCCTCGACGATCACCGTGGCGGTCACCTCACCCGCGCCGGGTTGGGCCGCCTCGCGAAGATCGTCAGCGCCCTCCGGCTCGGTCACGCCGACTCCGACCGAACCACCGCGTCGCGCTGCTCGGTGCCGGCCGTCTGCTCACGATCGGCCGACTCGTCGTCGGCGGGCGCGGCGGCGGGCGCCACCCCGTCGGAATCCGCCGGGGACGAACTGGCGGCGGGCAACGGGCCGGGAGTCGTCGAGCCGACCGGAGCTGAGCCTGCCTCGCCGGTCAACGGCGCATCCTCGCCCGGCTCCGCTGCGTCGCCCGACTCGGCCGCGTTGCCCGACTCGGCCGCGTTCGCGGTGCTCACCTTGCTGGCGGACTGCTCGCGGGCCTGCCGCAGCACGTCCGCGTCGTCGGTGCGCCCCTCACGCAAGGCGATGACCTCCGACTCCAGTACGCCGATCAGCTCGGACTTGTAACCGATGTCGTAGGCGGCACGGCGCAACGCCTGATCGACCTGGTCCATCCGGTACCCGCGCAACCCGGTGTCGAAACGGACCGCCCCCACGTCGGATTCGCGCAACGGGCGGGTGCCCGGCAAGGCCACGGCCTGCGAATCCGGCTCGGCCGGCACCAGGCCGGGATCACGCCCACTGACCAGCACCGTCACGCCGAATATCACCGCCGCGACGGTCAACGCCACGACCAGGAGGAGCAGAAGCTGACCCATGTACTGATCGTGGCATGGCAGCCGGCCGGGAGCGACCCCGCCACCCGCCTCGATCACGATCGGTGCCGACGCCCGCCCGGAATCGTGGACGGGCGACCGACTAGCGTCGGGACCGGCCGGCGCGGCGGCGACGGCGCGAACTTCCAGGAGGCGGGCATGGCCGGGGCGCTTCGGCTGGGTGGGCGCACGTTCGCCCCCGGCGAGCTGGTGGTGATGGCGATCATCAACCGCACGCCGGACTCGTTCTTCGACCGCGGGGCCACCTACGCCGCCGACAGCGCGTTGCGCGCCGTGGAGCGGGCGGTGGACGAGGGCGCGGCCATCATCGACATCGGCGGCGTCAAGGCCGGCCCCGGCGCGGACGTGGACGTCGCCGAGGAGATCCGGCGCACGGTGGACACCATCGCCGCCGTCCGAGCCGCGTTTCCCGAGGTGGTGATCTCCATCGACACCTGGCGCGCCGAGGTGGCGACGGAGGCCGTGGCGGCCGGGGCCGACCTCCTCAACGACACCTGGTCGGGCGTCGACCCGGCGTTGGTCCGGGTGGCCGCCCGGACCGGCGCCGGTCTGGTCTGTTCGCACGCCGGCGGACTGACGCCGCGGACCAGGCCGCACCGGGCCGCCTTCACCGACGTCGTCGCCGACGTGGTCGCGACGGTGACCGGGCTCGCCGAGCGCGCTGTAGCGGCAGGGGTACGCCCCGACGGCATCCTCATCGACCCGGCGCACGACTTCGGCAAGAACACCCGGCACTCGCTGGAGATCACCCGCCGACTGGACGAGCTGACCACTACCGGCTGGCCGGTGCTGGTGGCGCTCTCCAACAAGGACTTCATCGGTGAGACGTTGGGCCTGCCGGTGGCCGAACGGCTGGAGGGGACGCTCGCCGCGACGGCCGTCTCGGCCTGGCTGGGTGCCCGGGTCTTCCGGGCCCACCAGGTCGGCCCGACCCGCCGGGTGCTGGACATGGTGGCCTCGATACGGGGCGACCGCCCGCCCACTGCCACCCGCCGAGGGCTCGCCTGACCGGTCGTCGCCGTAACCGCCAGCGAACGGGCGGTCGGACCGACACGATCGCCGGAGGCAGTGGCGCTCAGGTCCAGCGGAGGATGTTCCTACGCCAGGCGTAGAGGATGCCCAACGCGAGCACGGCCACGAACACCGCCATCTCCACCACCGTCACCAGACCGAAGCCCGGCCGGTCGAAGACCACCGCCCAGGGGAAGAGGAACACCGCCTCGACAGCGAACAGCACGTAGAGGTAGGCGTACACGTAGTAGCGGATCTGCATCTGCGCCCAGTCGGCACCGACCGGGTCGAGCCCGCACTCGTAACTGGCCCGCTTGCCCGGCGGGTCGGCTGGACGCGCCGGGCGTAACACCCGGTTGGCCGAGAACGCCGTAACGAAGAAGAGAACGCTGGCGAGCAGCAGGAGCCCGAGCGTCGCGTACGAGCCCAGGTATCCGTTCACAGTCGGCAGCCTACCGTCCGCCCGGACGGGCCGTCCCAAACACGTTACGGATTTGTTTCCAGATGGGACTAGTGCACCCTGGCAACTGTTACCGAATATTGGACACCCACCCATGTCACCGGAGGACAGATGGCCCGCGTGAAGGCATCGCCCGGTAACCGGGCGGAGGGGCGACGTTCCACGCCCCTGCTGGCGACCGCGCTCGCGCTCGGCCTGTTCACGGCGCTCGCCGTGGGGCCGGCCTGGGCCAGCGCGGCCGCACCGGACGCGGACCCGGTCGCGACGACTGCCGAGCCGGTCAACGAGCCGGGAGGCGAGGGGCCCCCGACCACACCGGCGGACGAGCCCACCCCCACCGAAGACCCGGGCGGTGAACCGGAGCCGACCGATCCGGCACCGGAGACCGCCGCGCCACCACCGGAGACGACGCCACCGGCGCCGGTGACCACCGCCCCGGAGGTCCCGCCGCCCGCGCCGACCACCAGCGCGCCCGCGCCGGGCGGCACCACCCGACCGCCCACCCCGGCTCCCCCGGTGCCACCGACGGCGCCTCCGGCCCCGCCAACACCGCCGGCGCCGACGGTCCGCCCGCCCGCCCCGGGTTCGGCGCCGCCGCCGCAGAGCCCGCTGGGCGTGCAGGTCACCACCGGCGACGTCACCCTCACCGAGGCGTACTGGAACACGGCGAGCACGGCCGCCACCCTCCAGGTCACAGTGCACAACACCGGCACCACGACGGAGCAGATCCGACTCTCGTACACGCTGCCCTCCGGGCTGACCGACGCCGGCACGAAGGGTTGCGCCGCCGCCGGTGGTGGGACGTACCGATGCGGTGCCTGGACCGCCGGAGCGGGCGTCCGCTTCAGCACCGTGCTGCGGCTACGGGTCGCTGGCACAGCGTGGAAGCAGATGCCGCTCAGCGGCTCCGTCCAGGTCATCGCGGACGCGCCGGGAGCGGCCGGGGAGGCGACCGACGACCAGGGCTTCGCTGTGCTCTTCCCAGCGGGCCCGCCGGTGCCCGGGATCGCGCTCGCCGCCGACGAGGTGGCCTTCGACATCAGCGGCGGCCCCAGCACCCTCACGCTCCGACTCGGCAACACCGGCGCGGTGGACGCCGCCGGCCGGGTCGAGGTCGTCCTGCCGGCCGGGGTGACAGTGCCGACCCCACCGCTCGGCTGCGTGGCTGTCGACCCGACGCGTACCCGCTGCGACGCCGGCCTGGTGCTGGCGGGCACTACCGCAGAGGTGCAGTTGCCGGTGGAGGCGACGCCGCAGGCGCAGCGGGAGGCGCCGCTGTCCGGGGCCGTGATCGGTCAACTCGATCCACGCAGCGGCCCGACCCGTCGGGTGCAGATGAGCTTCCGGATCACCTCGGCGGCCGCGCTGGCCACGCCCGTGGTCTCCCCGCCCGCGCCGACCGGCTCACAGGGCGTACTGCCCGCCGGTGCCACCACCGGAGACGGCGGGTTGACCTCGGTGCAGCGCACCGCGGTGATCCTGATCGCGGTCTCCACGCTGCTGGTGGTGCTGGCTCTCACGCTGGCCACGACCTCGCTGCGCCGCCGGCTCGGCGGCCCGCCGCCCGAGCCCACTCCCAACCCCGCCGACTGATCGACTGACGACCCCGGCCCCGCGCGGCCGGGGTCGTCGGCACGAGCCAGTGGTGATCTGAATTACGGCGGGCGGTGCGTAACCCCGCAAACGCGGGCATTTCGCACCCCAATCCGGTCCCAGTCGGCGGACCTCCGGGGATGGTTAGGGCTCCCTTAGACGTAGGCTCTCAGGTGAGGAACGACAGCGGCCGGACCAGCCTGGGGCGGTGCGGTGAAGCGTTGCGTCAGGGAGGTTCCGTGGCCGGGCAAGCCCCGCAGTCGCGAACGAAGGTGGCACAGTGACCAAGCAGATCCGTCAACTCGACCGGGTGGTCATCCGGTTCGCCGGTGACTCCGGCGACGGCATGCAGCTGACCGGCGACCGGTTCACCTCGGAGACGGCGCAGCTCGGCAACGACATCTCCACACTGCCAAACTTTCCCGCCGAGATCCGGGCACCCGCCGGCACCCTGCCCGGCGTGTCGAGCTTCCAGGTGCACTTCGCCGACTACGACATCCTCACGCCGGGCGACGCGCCGAACGTGCTGGTGGCGATGAACCCGGCGGCGCTCAAGGCCAACCTGGCCGACCTGCCGCGCGGCGCGGACATCATCGTCAACACCGACGAGTTCACCAAGCGCAACCTCGCCAAGGTCGGTTACCAGACCAGCCCACTGGACGACGACTCGCTGGCCGGTTACGTGGTGCACCCGGTGGCGCTGACCTCGATGACTGTCGGTGCGCTAGCCGCCCACCAGGTGTCCAAGAAGGACGCTGAGCGGTCGAAGAACATGTTCGCGCTCGGCTTGCTCTCCTGGATGTACTCCCGGCCCTACGAGTCGACGCTGCGCTTCCTGGAGCGCAAGTTCGCGGCCCGTCCGGAGCTTGTCGCCGCGAACGTCGCCGCCTTCAAGGCCGGTTGGAACTTCGGCGAGACCACCGAGGACTTCGCGGTCCGCTACGAGGTCAAGCCGGCCAAGATGAAGCCGGGCACGTACCGCAACATCACCGGCAACGCGGCGCTCTCACTGGGGTTGGTCGCCGCCGGGGTCCGCTCCGGGCTGCCGGTCTTCCTCGGCGCGTACCCGATCACGCCCGCGTCGGACATCCTGCACGAGCTGAGCAAGCACAAGCGCTTCGGCGTCATCACAGTGCAGGCCGAGGACGAGATCGCCGCCGTCGGCGCCGCGCTGGGAGCCTCCTACGGCGGGTCGCTCGGCGTGACGACCACCAGCGGCCCCGGCGTGGCGCTCAAGAGCGAGACGATCTCCCTAGCCGTGGCGCTGGAGCTGCCGCTGGTGATCGTGGACGTGCAGCGCGCCGGCCCGTCGACCGGCATGCCGACCAAGACCGAGCAGGCCGACCTCAACATGGCGCTCTACGGTCGGCACGGTGAGGCACCGGTCGCCGTGATCGCGCCCCGGTCACCGTCGGACTGCTTCTTTGCGGCGCTGGAGGCGGCCCGGATCGCGCTCACCTACCGCACCCCGGTGATCCTGCTGTCCGACAACTACGTCGCCAACGGCTCCGAGCCGTGGCTGCTGCCGGACGTGGAGTCACTACCCGACCTGCGGGTCGAGTTCGCCACCAAGCCCAACGGCGAGGACGGCACCACCTTCCTGCCCTACCTGCGCGACCCGGAGACCCTGGCCCGACCGTGGGCGATCCCCGGCACCGCTGGCCTGGAGCACCGGATCGGCGGTCTGGAAAAGGCCGACAAGACCGGTGACATCTCCTACGACCCGGCCAACCACGACTTCATGGTGCGCACCCGGGCCGCCCGGATCGAGACGATCCCGGTGCCGGACATCGAGGTGGAGGACCCGGACGGCGACGCCCGGGTCCTGGTCCTCGGCTGGGGCTCGACGTACGGGCCGATCGGCGCGGCGTGCCGCGGGGTCCGCCAGCGCGGCCTCTCCATCGCCCAGGCGCACCTGCGGCACCTGGCACCGATGCCGGCGAACCTCGGTGAGGTGCTCCGCTCGTACGACAAGGTGGTCATCCCGGAGATGAACCTGGGGCAACTGGCCCACGTCATCCGGGCCCGCTACCTGGTCGACGCGATCAGCTACAACCAGGTCCGCGGCCTTCCGTTCACGGCCACCGAGCTGGAGACGACGCTGGAAGAGGTGCTGAAGAATGTCTGAGCCCGTCGCCGTCAAGCTCACCGCGAAGGACTTCAAGTCCGACCAGGAGGTGCGCTGGTGCCCCGGCTGCGGTGACTACGCGATCCTGGCAGCCATCCAGCAGTTCATGCCGGAGCTGAACATCCCCCGGGAGCGCACCGTCTTCGTCTCCGGGATCGGCTGCTCGTCCCGCTTCCCGTACTACATGAACACGTACGGGATGCACTCGATCCACGGTCGGGCCCCGGCGATCGCGACCGGCCTGTCGGTGTCCCGGCCGGACCTGTCGGTCTGGGTGGTCACCGGTGACGGCGACGCGCTCTCCATCGGTGGCAACCACCTGATCCACGCGCTGCGGCGCAACGTCAACCTCAAGATCCTGCTGTTCAACAACCGGATCTACGGTCTGACCAAGGGCCAGTATTCACCGACGTCCGAGGTCGGCAAGATCACCAAGTCGACGCCGGCCGGCTCGGCCGACGCCCCGTTCAACCCGCTCTCGCTCGCCCTTGGCGCGGAGGCCAGTTTCGTGGGCCGCACCATCGACTCCGACCGCAAGCACCTCCAGTCGGTGCTGCGGGCCGCCGCGGAGCACGAGGGATCGGCCTTCGTGGAGATCTACCAGAACTGCAACATCTTCAACGACGGGGCGTTCGAACAGCTCAAGGACCCGTCCACCCGGGACGACTACCTGATCCGGCTGGAGCACGGGCAGCCGATCACCTTCGGTGCCGACGGGCGGTTCTGCGTGGTGCACCCGCCGGGCGGCTTCGGCCTGGAGGTCCGGGACACCAGCTCGGTGCGCCCGGAGGAGATCGTCGTGCACGACGCGACGGTGACCGACCCGGCGTACGCCTTCGCACTGTCCCGGCTGCCCGGCCTGGATCTGCGCAACACCCCGATCGGGGTGTTCCGCTCGGTGGACCGACCGTCGTACGACAGCGTGGTGCAGGCTCAGCTCGCGGCCGCCAAGGCGACTGTCACCGAGACCCCCGAGCAGCAGCTCGCCGGTCTGCTGGGCAGCGGCGACACCTGGACCATCAGCTGACCCGTCCGCACTGACGAGAGCGGCCGTCCCCGATCGGGGGCGGCCGCTCTCGTCGTACCGGCGCTGTCTCAGCGCTGGGCGGTGGCCGGCGTCCAGAGGTTGTCGATCTCCTTCTCGGCCGCCGCGAGGCTCGCCTCGTGCAGCGGGATCAGCTCGGCCATCGCCGGCACGGACGGGGCCAGGGTCAGCTCGGCGCTGATGAAGCGCGGCTGCATGCCGGTCATCGACAGGCCGTGCGGGAGCCACGGTTCGGCGTGGTCCCAGCCGTAGCGCGGGGTGCCCTCGCCGTAGCCGCCACCCCGGGTGGCCAGCACCACGAACTCGCGTCCGCCGAGCAGGCCCTCCTGCGACGTCGGGTCGTACGCCAGGCCGGGAACGATCAGGTGGTCGACCCAGGACTTGACGCTGCTCGGCGCGCCGAAGTTGTAGAGCGGCAGTCCGAGCAGCACCACGTCGGCCTGCTTCACCTCGTCGACCAACCGCTCGCTGAGCTCCCAGGATTCGCGCTGGGCGGGCGTGTGCTGGTCCGGTGGCGTCATCCGGGCGAGGCCGCCCTCCGAATCCAGGTGCGGCAGCGGTTCGGCGCCCAGGTCCCGGTAGGCCACAGTGCCGTCCGGGTGCGCCGCACGCCATGCGTCGACAGCGCGGGCGGTGAGCCGCCGGCTGATCGACCAGTCACCGCGGATGCTCGAGTCGATATGCAGCAGATGCATTATTCCCCCTCTAGGAATCGTCTGTGAAGCACCAACTATTTATAGCAGGCCGATGTTCCGCTGAGTCGGTAGACTGGGTCACATGTCCGCCCAGCCGCTCGACTCCTCCGAGCACCGTTCGGGCGCACTCCTGGACCACCTGGCCCGGCGGATGCGGCTGCGGTCGGAATCGGTGCTGGCGCCGCTGGGGCTACGCCCCCGGCACCTGGTCGCGCTCACAGTGCTGCGCGCCGGAGGCGGCACCGGTCAACAGGCGCTCGCCACCATCCTGGAAATGGACAGCACCAACATCGTCGGGCTGCTCAACGACCTGGAGGCCGAGCAGTTGATCGAGCGTCGGCGCTCCCCCGAGGACCGCCGCCGACACGTCGTCGAACTCACCGAAGACGGTGCGAAACGCCTCAGCGAGGCGGAATGCGCCCTGGCCAGCGCCGAGAACGAGGTGCTGGGAGCGTTGACTCCCACCGAGCGGGAGACGCTCTACGAGCTGCTCAGCCGAGCCTCCACCGGCACGACGGTCAACTGCACCGAGGCGATCTGCGTCGCCGACGACACCTGCTGACGCCGCGTCACCACAGCGGCGGAGCCGGCACACCGGCCGACAGCGGCGCGGTCAGCACGCCACCCCGAGGGGCCGAGCCGTCACGCCGGGGACACCGGAAGGCAGGACGATCAGGCGGTGGTGGCCGACTGGGGGCGGTCGTCGCGGACGTGCACCAGCATGTCGCCGGTCTCGATCACCGCGCCGGCCCGGTCGGCCAGGGTGACCACCTTGCCCCGCCGCACCAGGGCGATCACCAACGACTCCAGCTCGCGCGGCGAGCGACCCACCTCGTCCCGCTCGGCGGAACGCATCGCCAGCGCCATGCCCTGGCCTGGGGTGAGCAGGTCCTCCACCACGTCGATCAGCGGCGGCGCCGAGGTGGACAGGCCGAGCAGCCGGCCCGCCGTGGCCGAGGAGACGATCACATGGTGCGCGCCACTCTGCTTGAGCAGCGGGGCGTTCTCCGCCTCCCGCGCCGCCGCGATGATGCGGACCTGTCCCGCGGTGAGCTGCCGCACCGTCAGCGCGACCAGCACCGATGCGTCGTCACTGTCGGTCGCGATGATCACGGCCTTCGCGTTCTTGACGTGCGCCTCGTTCAGCACCGACGACCGGGTCGCCGAGCCCTCGATCGCCACCAGCCCAGCGGAGGTGGCCTGCCGCAGGGCGGCGGCACTGCGCTCCACCACCACGATCCGCGAGCGGTCCAGACCGTTCTCCATCAGGGCGGAAACAGCGCTGCGCCCCTTGGTGCCGTAGCCGCAGATGATGACGTGGTCCTTCACGGCTCTCCTCCACCGCGACAGGCGACGGCCGGTCCGGTACTGCTCGGTCAGAACTTCCAGTGTGGTGCCGACCAGGATGATAAGGAAGATCACTCGGGCCGGGGTGATGAAGAGGACGTTGACCAGCCGGGCCGACGGGGCGGACGGGGTGATGTCCCCGTAGCCGGTGGTCGAGAGCGACACGACAGCGTAGTAGAAGCAGTCGAGCAGGGTGAGGCCGTCCTCGTTGACGTCGCGGTAGCCGTCCCGGCCCAGATAGACAGCGGCGACCACGGCGAAGACCAGACCCAGGGCGGCGGCGAGCCGAAGGCTCAGCGCGCTCAGTGGGCCCCGGCGCTGTGCGGGAAAATGGATCACCGTCGAACCTGCTCGCCCACCGTCGCCTGCACGCCCACAACATAGCGGGTGCACCGCCGACCGCACGTCCGGGTCGCGGCGGACAGCCGACGGCGCGCGCGTGTCCGGCATGGTCAACTCGGGTTTCAGGAAGTGGGCCGCTCAAGCGGCGTGGGATACCGCGACTTCCGGAAACCCGAGTTGATCAACACAGGCGCCCGCGCCCAGTCGGGCACGCCCTGCTCCCCGGTGAGAGCCCCGGGCCCGCGCCGTCGCAGCGGCGCGGGCCCGGACGGGTCGGTCCGGACGGCCGAGGACGGGCATGATGGGGGGGGTTCCCGACGACGACCGCGAAAGTGAGGCCCGCATGTCGTTACTGCGACGGGTGATCGGCGGGGTGCTGCGCCGCCACCGCCAGCGTCAGGGCCGCACGCTGCGCGAGGTGGCCGCGTCAGCCGACGTCTCGGTGCCCTACCTCTCCGAGGTCGAGCGGGGCCGGAAGGAGGCCTCGTCGGAGGTGCTGGCGGCGATCTGCCGAGCGCTCGGCATCAGCCTCGCCGACCTGCTCGGCGAGGCCCGCGACGACATGCGGCGGGTCGAGCCCCGCCTCCCGGCCGCGCCGCGCGCCGCGCTTACCCACCTGGAGCGGGTCGATGCGACCCGGCGGGAGATCGGCAACGCCACCCTGCTGGTGGGACCACGTGTCGGCGGGTTCGTCCTGCACCGCGGGCCGGTCGCGAGCGAGCCGACCCTCAGCGTCGTCGAAAGAGCCTCCGCTGGTGGCTCGCGCCCCGGTCCGCGTACCGCAGCGCTTGCTGACAGCGCAGAAAGCCGGCTCGGCCTGCGGCGGCTGACCGCCGCGTAGGCCGCGCGGGTTCTGCCGTCGGCGGATCTGCCGGCGGCAGAATCACTGGGCCACCGCCGCCGTCGCCCGCACGCTGGAGGGGCCGGTCCACCGGGCGGTCCCCACCACCCGCCGGCACGGCGGAAGGCGACGACACATGATCGGGTACAACGTGCGAATGCTGGAGGGCGGGCAGCCGTCCTTCGGTGATCACGTGTTCGAGCGGCTGCTGCGGGAACGGATCGTCTTCCTCGGCACCGAGGTGACTGAGGAGTCGGCCAACCAGATCTGCGCGCAGATCCTGCTGCTCGCCGCCGAAGACGACAACCGGGACATCTACCTCTACATCAACTCGCCGGGCGGTTCGGTGAGCGCGGGAATGGCCGTCTACGACACCATGCGCTACGTCCGCAACGACGTGGCGACACTGGCACTCGGGTTCGCCGGCTCGATGGGGCAGTTCCTGCTCTGCGCGGGTGCGGCCGGCAAGCGGTACGCGCTGCCGCACTCGCGGATCATGATGCACCAGCCGTCCGGCGGGATGGGTGGCACCGCCGCCGACATCACCATCCAGGCGGAGAACATGCTGCACGTCAAGCGGACGATGCAGGAGCTGATCGCCCAGCACAGTGGACGGACCCTCGACGAGATCCAGCGGGACTGGGACCGGGACCGTTGGTTCACCGCCGAGCAGGCCCGGGAGTACGGCCTCATCGACCAGGTGGTCACCCGAGCCGAACAGCTGCCGACGCTCTGACCCGCATCCTCAGGTCGCCAGGCCCGCGCGGTACGCGTAGACCACCGCCTGCACGCGGTCGCGCAGGTCGAGCTTGGTGAGGATGCGCGACACGTACGTCTTGACGGTCTCCTGGCTGATCACCAACGTCGCGGCGATCTCGCTGTTGGACAGGCCGTTGGCGATGAGGCGCAGCACCTCAAGCTCGCGCGGGGTCAGCCCAACGTCGTTTCGCGTGCCCTCGGCGGGACGGATGCGCGCCGCGTACCTTCCGACGAGCTGCCTGGTCACCTCGGGCGCCAGCAGCGCGGCACCGCTCGCGACGGTGCGGATGCCGTCCAGCAATTGGGCCGGCGGGGCGTCCTTGAGCAGGAACCCGCTTGCTCCGGCGCGCAGCGCCTCGTACACGTACTCATCGAGATTGAACGTCGTCACCACGAGCACCTTGACGGGTCGGGCCACTCCGGCGCCGGCCAGCAGGTGAGTCGCCTTGATGCCGTCGAGTACGGGCATCCGTACGTCCATCACGACCACGTCCGGACGCAGCCGGCCGGCGAGGTCGACCGCCGCACGCCCGTCCCCGCACTCGCCCACCACCTCCAGATCGGGCTGAGCGTCGATGATCGTCGCGAAGCCGGTGCGGATCAGTGCCTGGTCGTCGCAGACCAGCACCCGAATCGGCGTCGTCACGACGGGTTCCCGGTGGGGATGCGGGCCGACACGACGAACCCGCCGCCCACGCGCGGTCCTGCGCTGAACTCGCCACCCAGCACGACGACCCGTTCGCGGAGCCCAGCGAGGCCGCGTCCGCTTCCCCCGGGGGCCTCGGCGTACGAGCCCGAGTCTTCGGTGGTGACCTCCACAGTGGTTTCCCTCTCGCCGTGCTGCACGTGAACAGTGGTACGCACGCCGTGGGCGTACTTGAGGGCGTTCGTCAGCGCCTCCTGCACCACCCGGTAGGCCGCGACCTCGGCACCGCCGGTCGTGTCCGCCGGGCTGCCCTCCTCGGTGAAGTCCACGGGCTGCCCGGCCTGCCGGGTCTGCTCGACGAGGGAACGGAGCTCGCTGACGGACGGCGTACGCGGATCGGTGCTGTGGTCGGGGTTGAGCAGGTCGAGCAGGTGACGCAGGTCGGTGATGGCCCGGCGGCCGGTGTCGGTGATGGCGGTGAGGGTCGTGTCGAGGCGTTCAGGGGCGGCGGCCAGGTAGCGGGCCGCCTCGGCCTGCACGACCATCGCTGTCACGTGGTGGGTCACGATGTCGTGGAGTTCGCTGGCGATGCGGGCGCGTTCGGCGGCGCGGGCGGTCAGGGCGACGTAGCGGCGGCGTTCGGCTTCGGCGGCCCGGGACTGCCGCAGCCAGGCTCCGATGCCCCAGGCCAGGACCAACAGAAGGTAGAAAGTGCCGAACCCGGTCACGCCCTCGGGTGACCCTTGCCGGTCGAGAGCCACGGCCAGCGCCACGTACGCGGCGGAAGCCAGGACCATCGTGGTACGCCGACGACGTTCAAGGTGTGCCCCCGCGCTCACCAGCGCGATGGCAAGCGCGGATCCCGCAACCGTGTGATACGCGCGGAGCTGGTCGATCGCGAAGCCGACCGACACCAGGGCGAGGCAGAGGGCAGGCCACCGTCGGCGGACCGCGAGCGGGAGGCATTCCAGGGCGAGCACCGCGACGGTCAGCGCGTCGAAGGGACGCCCCGGGAGTTCGCCGAGCTGCGTACCGTGGTTCTGCAGCGGGGGCAGCACCGACGCGAGGGCGAGCAGCAGCCCCAACGGGAAATCCCGGACCGTGACGTCCCACCGCCGCCACGAGTCCGGGACCCCCCAAAGGTCGATCATCAGGAAACCGTAGCCGTCGCCGGCTGGACGTCGATCGCGCGTCGGCGACGCGGAACGATGTGACCACGACGGTGGGCCAACCACATGAACACCAGTGTCAACACCACACCCGCCGCTACCGTGTAGAGGCTCCCCTCCGGGCCGAAGTCGCCGCCGGTGACCATGGTCGGGCCGGACATCGTGGTGGCCAGCAGACCCTCGGACTGACCGGTGCCGGAGACCACAACACTGAAAATACCGCCGGCGGCGAAGTTCCAACCGAAGTGCAGGCCGATCGGCACCCAGAGGTTGCGGGTGGCCGCGTAGCAGGCGGCGAGCATGAAACCGGCCTCCACCACGATGCAGATCGCGCCCCACATGCTGGCGTCGGCGTTGAACAGGTGCATCAGGCCGAACACCCCGCCGGTGAGCACCAGTGCGAGCCAGGTGCCCGTGCGTTCCTCGACGACCCGGAACAGGACGCCCCGGAAGAGCAACTCCTCGGTCACGGCGGCGGCGGCCATGAACCCGAGCATCGCCACCGCGCCCGACACCGAGCCCAGGCCGTTGACGTCGTAGTCGGCGACGAAGGCGATGTTGATGATCACCGCGGCGAACATCCCGAACCCGATCAGCGCCCCGCGGGCGATCCGAGCGACGGCGCCGACTCGCGCCAGCTCCGTGACCGCGCGATGCTCGGTACGCGGTACCACCCAGCCGTAGACGAGGACCGCGACCACGGCCGTCAACACACCGATGATCAGAGTGAGCCAGGCGTTTCCCTCCACCGCGACGATGGCCTGGCCACCGACGAAGGTGACCGCCGCAACGGCCACTAGCTGTTTCAACAAGCGCATGATGACTCCCTCAACGAGATCGGCGGCGCTGAGGCGCAGCGGCCACGTCAAACGCTATGGAGCCGTCGGTCAGGAATCGTCACCGTGCGGTGGACACTTGCGGGTAGCTCGCACGGGGGACCTCCGCCGCGCGTGCATCGCCGCTGCCCGGCGCCTCGCTGACAAACGGTGCAAGTCACGGCAGGTGGAACCCTGGCGCGCCAGTGCCACGGTCGCGTCGGCTGCGAACACGCTGTCCGGTTGGTGGAACCCATTGAACGGCATGCATTCGGGCAGCTCAGATGGCGTTTCGGCTGCATATCGAAGTGCCCCCGGCAGGATTCGAACCTGCGACACACGGTTTAGGAAACCGATGCTCTATCCCCTGAGCTACGGGGGCGCGAGGGCCCAGTCTAGCGACCCGGGCGGCCAGCTGGGGTGGCAGGGAGCGGCCTGCGTTCACCTCGCCGCCCGGACGCCTGTTATCCCAGCACAGGCGCGACAACCCGACGGGACGCCAGGGAACAGACAGGAGGTCGGCAGGCGGCCGCTGCCGTGGCAACTCACCACGCACAGCATCGATCAGTCGACCGGCTACGAGTTGGCGGGCCGGGCGGCGCGGCGACGTTCGGTGAGCCGTCGCGCCTTCACCACGTTGCCGCAGTCGGCCATGCGACACCAGCGGCGGGATCCGTTGCGGCTGCGATCGAGGAACAGCCAGCCGCAGCCGCCTTCGAGCACCGGGCAGCGGCGCACTCGGGTCAGGTCGGCCGTCAGCATGACGTCCAGAGCAGCCTCGGCGATCCGGTCGGGCACCAACATTGCCGGCACCGTGCCGTAGACCAGCCGTACCTGCGACGAGTCGAGCACGAATCGTGCTCGAGCGGCCGCGCCGGACCAGCGTTGGTGTAGTCCGACCAGCGCGGCACCGGCCGCGATGGGGTCGCCCGCCGTGCCGTCGTCCGCGTCGGTGATCGCGGCGAGCATCACGAGGTACAGGCCCTCGCGGATGTCCCGCGCGGCGGCCAGTCCCGCGTGCGCGGCGGCGGGCTCATCGTGCCACGCCCGGCCAACCTGGTCGGCCTCCGCGTCGCTGATCAGGCCCACCTGGACCGACCAGCGCAGCAGGGCGGAGCTGTCGGACAGGAAGTCGTGCGGTGCGGTGCCCCCGCGCTCCAGCGTGTTGACCAGATCCAGCACGGGGTGCCCCCCGACCATCGGCAGCTGGCACACGTCGATTGGCATGCCAGGCAGGCTACCACCTAGGCCGCCCAAGACGGTTACACCATGTTCCGTTCGGGAGTCGGCGCGACCCGTTGGGCTTGACGCATCGGCTTAGGGATAGGACCCGGCAGCGAGACAACGAGGGATGCGCAGCCGTCTATGCTACCGTCAAAACCCATTTAGCTGGGATCATCGACCGCTATCCAGGATCTGGGAGGTAGCCAATGGCGCACCAACGACGCGCGGCCTATGCCCTCGCCGCGTTGTCCGCCGCCACTTTCTGTTACGTCACCACCGAGGTGCTTCCGATCGGGTTGCTCACGCTGATCGCGCCGGACCTGGGACGCTCCAGGTCCGAGGCCGGTCTGTTGGTGACCGGGTACGCCGCAGTGGTCATGCTTGTGGCGCTCCCCCTCACCCGGGTCACTCGACGCGTACCCCGGCGCCCCCTGCTCGCCGGCGCCCTCGGTGTGTTCGCCGCGGCGACGACGGTGTCGGCCTTCGCAACCTCCTACGAGGTGCTGCTCGCCGCGCGGCTGGTCTCCGCCACCACAAACGGCGTCTTCTGGGCAGTGGTGTTCCCGGTGGCGATCTCGATGTTCCCCGCGAACATCCGAGGTCGCATCGTGGCTCGGCTGTCGATCGGCAACGCCCTCGGCCCGGTCCTCGGCGTGCCGCTGAGTACCTGGTTGGGCGGGCAGGCCGGGTGGCGGGCCGCCTTCGTCGCGATGGCCATCTTCGGCTTCGTCACCTGCATCGCTGTCGCCCTGCTCCTGCCGAGCGTCGCAGCGCAACAGGATGCAGTCGACACGGGGCCGATGCCGGACCGGCACCGCTTCGTCGTGCTCCTTGTCGCCACCATCCTCGCGGTCACCGGCGCCATGGGCGCGTTCACCTACATGACCGTCTTTCTGCTCGACGTCAGCCGGTTCGCCGCAGCATCTCTCGGCCTGCTGCTCTTCGTTCAAGGATCGTTCGGCGTCGCCGGCACCTGGGCGGTCGGCCGGGTCCTGGACCGATTTCCACTCGGTGTCGTGCTCGTTCTACTCGGGCTCCTCAGCGCCGCGATGCTGGGCCTCTCTGGAGTTGGCACGAGCAAGGTACTGACGATCCCGTTGCTCGCCGTGGCGGGGATGTCGTTCAGTTCGCTGATCGCGGGAATCCAGCACCGCGTCATGCAGGTGGCCCCGTCGACCACCGACATGGCGTCGGCCAGCCTCAGCGTCGCGTTCAACTTCGGCCTCGCGGCCGGCTCGTTGATCGGCGCGGGTCTGCTGGCGACGGCCGGGGTGCGCGTCATCCCGTTGTTCGGTGGCCTGCTGACAGCCGTGGCGATCGCGTTGCTCGCCGGCCACGAAATGTCCCGCAGGAGAGGGAGGAACCACAGGCCTGACCAGAGCAGTTGGCCGAAGCGACAGACCCGCAGCCACGATGCCGAGAAACCACAGGCCGCCAGCGTGCCGACATAGGCTGGCGGTGTTCGGTGAGCTACGCGACCTGGGCGCGTTCATGCGGGGTGGCAGAGAACGGCCCGGCACGGAGAGTGGTCCTCCGCGCCGGGCCGCCGCATTGACTGAGGTCAGTTGGTCACGCAGTCGGCCAACACGCCCGGGCCGGTGCCGGTGCCCTGGAAGCCGAAGTTGGTCGACTGTCGGCCCAGGACCCGTCCGTTGTAGCTCACGTTGGTGAACCCCACGGTGCCGCTGGTGCCGCTGACCTGTGCGTTCCAGGCGCTGGTGACCGCGCCGCCGGGCAGCGGGACGGTAACGGTCCAGCCGTTGATGTCCGACTTGCCGGCGGTGACCGTCACGCTCGCCGTGAAGCCGCCAGCCCACTGGTTGACCGCGATCGACGCGTAGCAGCCGTCACCGGCCGGCGGCGAGCTCGGAGGGGTGGTCGGCGGGGTGGTGGTCGGGGGAGTGGTCGTCGGCGGCGTCGTCGTCGGCGGGGTGGTGGTGGGCGGGTTGGGCGCGCCGTTGGCCAGGCTGAAGGCCAGGTCGGGCTGGAACGAACCGGCAGTGTAGCGGCAGCCGTCCGCCTCCCCCGGCGGCTTCACCCACAGGTACGCGTCGATGTTGCTGTCACCCGTGTTGGTCGTCGGGTACTGCCCGATACGCCGGTCGGTGTTGTCGTCGCCGCACCAGTCCCCGCTGGCACCCCCGTTACGGCTGGTGTCGATGACCTGGCGCTTGCCCGAGATCCCCATGCCGTTGAGGGCGGAGATGACAGCCCGACCGAAGTTCGCCTCGTTGGAGGTGGAGTTGTAGTTCGACACGTTGGTGAAGAAGCCGTCGGCGTACTGCACGCCGGCCGCCCGGAGCCGGTTGGCCGTCTCACCAGCGCTGTTCCAGGTGGAGTGGCCGGCGTCGAGGTACACCTTGGCGTTGGGGTTGCCCGACTTGATGGTCCGGGTGGCAGTCGAGATCGCCTGGTTGCGCGCGTTGATCTCGGCGCTGCTCAGGCACGTCAGCAGAGCGAGCGAGTCGGTTTCCAGGATGATGATGACGGTCTGGTTGCCCAGTCCCCTGGCGAAGTTGGACACCCACGTCTGGTACTGGTTGAGGTCCGGCGCCCCACCGGCGCTGGCCCCACCGCAGTCCCGGTTGGTGATCTCGTAGACGGCCAGCACCGGGATCTGCTGCGCCGCGTTGGCGGCGCCGATGAACCCGGACACCTCGGACTGCACTGTCGAGGGGTTGAAGTTGGCGAACCAGCGCGCCTGCGGCTGGCTCGCGATCTTGTCGCGGATGACGGCGGTACGCGAGTCGCCGGGGTTGGCGGCGACCCAGCGGACGACTGCCGAACTCGGGTCGCGGTAGAGCGACCCGGACAGTGTGCCGGCGGAGGCGCTGCTGACGGCGAGGCAGACGCCGACGGCGGTGGCGCCCGCTACGGCCGCCACGCTGATGGTCGCCGATCTGCGGCGGAGCGAGGAGAAGATAGCCACGACGTGTTGCCTCCAGATCACATAGATGTGTCTAAGTTCATGGGAGCGTTCCCAGGGACGTTAGCGGAGGCGCGGACCGCTGCCAAGACGTGAACACACGTCGATGGATTGGATGTCCGTGTTTGGGGGCCCGTGTCCGGGTGTCACAACTGGCGGGAGTCAGGAGCCGTAGATGCTGACCTTCAGCTTTTCCCGAATGGCTGCCGCCTGCACCTCGTCGCGCCCGTTGTAGACATCCAAGGCCTGGTGCCACACCTTCCACGCGGCGGCCAGGTCACCCGCGGCCTCGTAGGTGTCACCGAGGCGGGCCAACGCGCTCGCCTGGAGAGTGGTCTCGCCGACCTCCGCAGCCAGGTTGACCGCGCGCCGCCCACAGGAGAGCGCCTGCGCGTGGTCGCCTCGTTGGTGGTGGACATGCGCAAGGCTGTCCCACACGTACGCCTCACCGTGGAGGTCACCCAAGCGCTGCATGAGAGCAACGGCGCGTCCGCAGTAGTCAAGAGCGCGGGCGTGGTCCCCCAGCAGGCTGTGATACCACCCGACCGCGTTGAGTGCGCTTGCCTCGCCAGATTCGGGACCAGCATGCTGATGGAGGCGCAGCATCTGTTCGGCGTGCGCCAGCGCGTCACGGTAGCTTCCCTGGCGCTCGGCCAACCAGGACAGATTGCTGTGGACCTGCGCCTGTCCGGTCCGGTCCCTGATCTCGACGTACAGCCTCAAGGCAGAACCGTGGTGCTGGCGGGCACGTTCGTAGTGCCCCAGCCGGGTGTGGGCGTTGGCGAGGCCACGATGACACCGGGCCTCGGCCCTGCGATCCCTCAGCCGCTGCGCAGCGACGAGGCCGGTGGCCTCGACCGCAGCCCATTCGTGCCACCACCCGCATCGGTTGAGGAAGGTGGTCAGTGTCCAGCCGAGTTGCCAGGCGTGCGAGTCGAACCCGTTCGACGCTGCCATGTCGACGGCCGTGACGAGTGCCCGCCGTTCGTGCGTGTACCAGGCGAACGCCGCGTCGCTGTCGGTGAGGACCTCAGTGGTCACGCCGGGCTGCGGCGCCGCGAGGTCGATCGAGTCACGCCGGTGCGGGTAGATCAGGCGATCGGCGACATGGGCGGTGTGCAGGTAGTGGTCGAGCATCCGCTGCCGCGCGGCGCGCTGATCGCGCTCGGTCTCGTGAACACCGACGAGTTCGCGCGCGTATACGCGCAGGAGATCGTGGAGCGCGTACCGGTCGGCCGAACGCCGCTCGACCATGTGGACCGCTACCAGGTCGGCCAGCAGTCGGCTGGTCTGGTCCAGCGGCAGACCGGCCAGGCTGGCGCAGGTCGAGACGGCCATCTCCAGGCCGTGATGCAGGCCGAGCAGGCGAAACAGTCGGGCGTGTTCGGGGCTGAGAGCGCGGTAGGAACCGGAGAGCACGGTCCGGAGGTCGGACTGCGGATCGTCTCCGGCAAGGACGTCCAGATCCCCACCGCTCCCGAGGCGACTGGCGAGGACCTCGATCGGGAGTTGGGCGTCGGTGGCCGCACGCGCTGCGACGATGGCCAGCGCCAGGGGTAGACCTGCGCACCTGCGGATGATCTGGTCGACGGCTCCCGCGTCCTGCACGACTCGGGCGACGCCGAGTCGACGGGTGAGCAACTCGTGCGCTTCCACCGCGGTCAGCATGCCGAGCGGAACGGGTTGAGCCCCTTCGTTCACGACGAGTCCGGTGAGCCGGTTTCGGCTGGTGACCACGACCAGGCAGGAAGGGTTGCCCGGGAGCAGCGGGCGCACCTGTGCCGCGTCGCGGGCGTTGTCCAGCACGACCAGCACCCGCCGGTCGGCCAGGACACTGCGGTAGAGACCCACCTGGGCGTTGATCCCGGGAGGTATCCGGTCCGGCGGAACGTGCAACGCCTCCAGGAAGTCTCGTAGGACGTCGGTGGGCTTGAGGGCCGCCGTTCCGTCCGGGCCGAACCCGTCCAGGTTCACAAAGAGCTGCCCGTCCGGGAAACGGTCGCGGACCCGATGTGCCCAACGGACGGCCAGCGCGGTCTTGCCGACGCCGGCATGGCCCACTATGGACAGGACCGTGGGCTGCGGCTGGTCGGTGGGATTGGTCGCCAGAGCCGCATCCAACTCGGCCAGACTGGCTGAACGGCCGACGAACAGAGCCCCTTGCACAGGTAGTTGAGCAGGGCGAACAGGTGTCGCACCGGCGCCGGAGGCAAGGGTGACGCCCTCGGGACGCGCCGACGGGTCGAGGGCTCGGTCTTGCCGAAGAATCGCCTCGTACCTCCTACGCAGCTCGTCGCCCGGGTCGACGCCCAGTTCGTCGGCGAGCGTGGAAGCGACGCGCTGGTACGCCTCGATCGCCTCGGCCTGCCGCCCAGACTGGTAGAGGCCGGTCATCAGCATGGCCGCGAGCCGCTCGCGCAGCGGATGTTTCGCCACCAGATCAGTCAGTTCGGCGACCACGGCGGCCCCGCCGCCGAAGGTCAGCTCGCACTCCAGACACTCTTCGAGGACCGCTATGCGCATCTCCTCCAACACGGCCGCCTCGCGCTCCAACACGATCCCGTTCAGATCCGCGAGCGCGGGACCCCGCCACATCGACACCGCCTGACGCAGCACGACGGCTGCCTTGCGCTTGTCATCGAGCGCTACGAGGCGTCGCCCCTCGGACACGGCGTCCTTGAATCGGGCGAGATCCAGCTGACCCGCGTCGACGCGAAGCCGGTAGTTGGCGCGCTCACCACCCAGCAGGTGCGCCGCACCGTAGCGGTCAAGGGTGCGACGCAGCCGCCAAATTCCGCTGTGGATCTGGTTGCGAGCCGTCGCGGGCGGGTCCCCGTTCCAGGCGATGGCGGTCAGGTCAGCGGCGGACACCAGCTGACCGTGCCGGAGAAGCAGACCGGCCAGCAGCCTTCTCTGCCGCTCGCCGCCCAGCTCAACGCGTCGGTCGCCAGCGCTAACCTCAAGGGGCCCGAGCACCATGAAGTCGATCGGCACCGCCACGATGACACCCCCGTTGTGCAGATCGGCCCGTAGGGTAGTCATCCGGTGTCACTGTGTCAAGATCGAGCCCCGCTGATCGTCGTGCATCGTCTGAAGACCGCCCGGGGACGGGGCCGGCTCGCCCCCGGGCTGCCCCGATCAGACCCGAGCCAGCCCCAGCGCCCGGACGTCGACAGCTACGTCCGCGCCGTAGGAGTCGACGATGCGGCGCTCGAAAGCGTCGGCGTCGACCGTGTATTCCTGCGGGCCCTCGACCTCCAGCACGTGCGCCCCCAGTACGCAGCCCACCTGCGCCGCGCGCTCGATGGGCAGGTCGGCGGCGAGTGCGGCGAAGAAGCCGGCCCGGAAGCCGTCGCCGACGCCGGTCGGGTCGACGATGCGGCCCACCCGCGCCGCCGGAACCAGGAAGTCACCCTCCTGCCCGGTGACGCGTACCCCGTTGGCGCCCAGGGTCACGACCCGCACGCCCACGCGGCGCAGGATGTCGTCTTCGCTCAGCCCGGTCTTCGACTCCAGCAGCGCCGCCTCGTACTCGTTGGTCAACAGGTAGCGAGCGCCGCTGATCATCGCCTCGATGTCGGCCGACGGCATCCGGGCCAGTTGCTGTGACGGGTCGGCGGCGAAGGGCAGGCCCAGTCGGCGGCAGGCGGCGGCGCGGGCGAGCATCGTGTCCGGGTTCTCCGCGGCGACGATGACGAGCCCGAGCCTGCCGGCCCGTGCGGCGACACCGTCGAGGCTGATGCGGTCGGGCTCGCCCATCGCGCCGGGATAGAACGACGCGATCTGGCAGAGGTCGGTGTCGGTGGTGCAGATGAACCGGGCGGTGTGTGCGCTGGAGCTGATCTGCACCTCCGAGCAGTCGACCCCGTGCCGCTCCAGCCAGCTGCGGTAGTCGCCGAAGTCAGCGCCGACCGCGCCGAGCAGCACCGGCCGGTGCCCCAGTTGAGCGAGCCCGAAGGCGATGTTGGCCGCGACCCCACCGCGCCGGACGACCAGGTCGTCGACGAGGAACGAGAGCGAGACGGTGTCGAGGCTGCCGGCGATGAGCTGTTCGGCGAACCGCCCCGGAAAACGCATCAGATGGTCGGTCGCGATCGAGCCGGATACGGCGATCATGCGGACGGGCCCTCTCAGTAGCGGTAGTGGTCGGGCTTGTAGGGCCCTTCGACCGGGACGCCGAGGTAGCTGGCTTGTTCCTTTGTCAGTTCGCTGAGGCGGACACCCAACGCGGAGAGGTGGAGTCGGGCCACCTTCTCGTCCAGGTGCTTGGGGAGGGTGTGCACACCGATCGGGTACTGGTCGGTGCTGGTGAACAGCTCGATCTGCGCGATCGTCTGGTTGGCGAAGCTGTTCGACATCACGAAGCTCGGGTGCCCAGTGGCGTTGCCCAGGTTCAACAGCCGTCCCTCGGACAGCACGATGATCGAGTGGCCGTCCGCGAACCGCCACTCATCCACCTGCGGCTTCACGGTGATCCGCTCGACATCCCCGCGTTTCGCGAGACCGGCCATGTCGATCTCGTTGTCGAAGTGGCCAATGTTTCCCACTATCGCCTGGTGCTTCATCCGCGCCATGTGCTCGTTGGTGATCACGCTGAAGCAGCCGGTGGCGGTCACGAAGATGTCGGCGGTCTCGACAACGTCGTCGATGGTCGCGACCTGGTAGCCGTCCATCGCCGCCTGGAGGGCGCAGATCGGATCCACCTCGGTCACGATGACCCGCGCACCCTGACCACGCAGACTCTCGGCGCAGCCCTTCCCGACGTCGCCGTAGCCGAACACCACCGCGACCTTCCCGCCGATCAGCACATCGGTAGCCCGGTTGATCCCGTCGATCAACGAGTGCCGGCAGCCGTACTTGTTGTCGAACTTGCTCTTGGTCACGGAGTCGTTCACGTTGATCGCCGGGAACAGCAGGTTCCCCGCCTGCTGCATCTCGTACAGCCTGTGCACGCCGGTGGTGGTCTCCTCGGTCACCCCCTTGATCCCGGCAGCGATCCGCGTCCAGCGGCGGTTGTCCTCCCGCAGCGACCGGGTCAACACACCGAGGATGACCTCGTACTCCTCCGAGTCGGCGCTCTCCGGCGACGGGACGGCGCCGATCGCCTCGAACTCGGCGCCCTTGTGCACCAGCAGCGTGGCGTCACCACCATCGTCGAGGATCATGTTCGGGCCCTGCCCGTCCGGCCAGAGCAGCACCTGCTGGGTGCACCACCAGTACTCGTCGAGGGACTCGCCCTTCCAGGCGTAGACCGGGACGCCCGCCGGGGCCTCCGGGGTGCCGGTCGGGCCGACGGCGATCGCCGCCGCGGCGTGGTCCTGGGTGGAGAAGATGTTGCAGGACGCCCAACGGACCTGCGCGCCGAGCGCCACCAACGTCTCGATCAACACGGCCGTCTGGATCGTCATGTGCAGTGAGCCGGTGATCCGCGCACCCTTCAACGGCTGGCGCGAGGCGTTCTCCCTCCGGATCGACATCAGACCCGGCATCTCGTGCTCGGCCAGCTCGATCTCCTTACGCCCGAAGGCCGCCAACGACAGATCCGCCACCTTGAAATCGCTGAAGTCGCCAGTCATGCCCGCACCCTCCCCCACCCGCGTCGAGGACCGTTGGAGTCCCGTTCAACCGGGCTCATGCTCCGCACACCGGGCCACCCCGGGCCCGGGTGCGGAGCAAGCGCCGTCAGGAGTTGCGGCTGGCCGGGTCGACCCGGGCGTACGTGAGCAGGTCGGCCATCGTGAACTGGCCGGAGAAGCGGGCGGGCAGGGTCGGACGCCAGTTGGGCTGCACCTTCAGGTAGCTCGCCGGGTCGAGCTGGGCGATACCGATGAGCACCTCGGCCACGATTCGCCCACCGACGGCGCCCAACGAGCCTCCGCCGGCCTGGAGCTGCGCCTCCTTGAGGATGTAGTAGAAGAGCGGGGTGTTGGAGTCCAGGCCGAGGCCGTACCCGCTGAGCTCCGGGAAGTTGAAGCTGCCGAGCGCGGGCGCGCCGATGGTCGCGGCGATCCGCTGGCCCGACGGGATGCCGAAGGTGAGCTGCCGGAGCAGGTCGCGTCCGAGCAGGTTGGCCGACGGGGAGCCGGACGGCGGCGGTGGCAGTGGGAAGCCGAACAGCGGTGTCGAGTTGCGTACGTCGATCCACTTGCTCCAGCGCACCTGGCCGTCGAAGAACTGGAACCAGAACTGGTAGTCGAGGTAGCGGCGGGCGGCCCGCTTCCCGCCGCGCAGGTCGGCCGGGTCGGCACCGCTCAGCGCCGGGTCGAAGAGCATGGCGTAGAACTCGTCGCCGCCGTCGCCGGTGCGGTTGACCAGGTAGGCCGGTCGTGGCTGGCTGTGGCCGAACCGGAACGCCGCAGCGGTGAACTCGACGGGGATGAACGTCGCGTTCGACTCCGGCTTGTAGAAGCGGCGACCGCCGTTGAGCACTGTGAAGACAGTGCCCGGGCCGGCGATCAGCGGAAGGAACTCGTTGAGCACGATCCACTGGTAGTGCCAGGTGACGAGTTGCCGGGCGGCGCCGAAGACCTGTGCCGCCGGTGTGCCCTGGGCGCGCACCAGGTCGACCACCCGGTTGTGGAAGAGGATGAACGCGGCAGTGATCTGCGCGATCGGCAGGTTCTCGTCGTTGCGGGAGTCGAAGACGATCGCCTTGCCACTGGAGTTGCGCGGCAGGTCTTCGAAGCGCCCGCCCGACTCGATCTTGAGTTTGGCGGGATCGGCCGAGTTGTACAGCTCCGGGTTTCCGGTCGGCCCGCCACCGTAGAGCGAGTCGAGGTCGAGGGCCGGCGTCCGGGGGTTCGGCACCGTGGTCGGGTCGACCGGCGTACCCAGCGGCGCCGTCGTCTCGAAGGCCAGGTCGTGGTCGACGAATTGCCCGAAGTACGTCATGCCCTGCGGGATGGAGAAGTTGTCGGGGTTGTTGATGCTGTGCTGCTGCAGGTCGGCGAGCGCCTCGGCACCGACGCTCAACGGGTCGCGGGCGTCCATCGGGCCGCCGACGCGCGACAGGTCGATCAGCGCGTTGCGCATCTGGGTCGTCGCGGAACCGAACGCCGGCAGCGACGGGAACATCCGACCGAACCGGTTGGAGAACGCGGCCGCCGCCGGCGTCGCGTCGAGCAGGACTCCCCCGGTGCCGGCCACGAGCGCCCCCGCGCCGACTCCGGCCAATAATCGCCGTCGGCTGACACCTCGAGAAGCGTTGTCAATTGCCATGTCGGCCACCTTCCGTCCGCAGGCGCCCGCGTGGACGCACGGGCCGCAAACCCGCGAACCGGCAGCAGTGTGAACCCTTCGGCTAGTGGCGCCCTGGAGCTTCGGTGGTGTCCGGCTGGAGGCCGGTGAGCATGGTGTCGACAAGCGAGGTGTCGTGTTTCGCGGTGCGGAACAGCGGGTGGTCGAGCGTCGATCGGAGGAAGTCGCGGGTGGTGGCCACTCCTGGCCCTTCGACGGCGCACTCGTCGAGGGCGCGGGCCATCCGGGCCAGGGCCTGGGTGCGGTCGGGCGCCCAGACGACCACCTTCGCGAGCAGGGAGTCGTAGTCCGCCGGGACCCGATAGCCGGCGTACCCGTGCGTGTCGACCCTGACGAACGGGCCGGCGGGCAGGTCGAAGCGGGTCAGCTCACCCGGCGTCGGCACGAACCCGCGCGCCGGGTCCTCGACGTTGAGGCGGCACTCGATCGCGGTGCCGCGTGGCGTCACGTCGGCCTGGGTCAGCGCCAGCCGTTCACCGGCCGCGACGAGGATCTGTTGCCGCACCAGATCGACGCCGGTCACCAGCTCGGAGACCGGGTGTTCGACCTGGAGCCGGCAGTTGACCTCCATGAGGTGGAAATCGTCCCCACCGCCGACCAGGAACTCGAAGGTGCCAGCGCCCACGTAGCCGACACCGAGCGCGCCGGTGACCGCGGCGGCGGTCATCCTGTCGACCATGTGTTGCGGCAGCCCCGGCGCGGGTGACTCCTCGATCAGCTTCTGGTGACGCCGCTGCACCGAGCAGTCGCGCTCGCCGAGGTGGATGCCGTTGCCGTAGCGGTCGGTGAGCACCTGCACCTCGACGTGGCGGGCCGACTCGAGGTAGCGCTCGATGTAGACCCGGTTGTCGCCGAAGAGCAGCTGCGCCTCGGCCCGCGCGGCGGCGAACTCGCCAAGGAACGACGCCGGATCGCGGACCACCCGTACGCCCCGACCGCCGCCACCGGCGACCGCCTTGATGATCAGCGGGAAGCCGATCTCGTCGGCGACAGCGCGGGCGTGGGCCGCCGACTCGACGGCGTCGGTCGTGCCGGGGAGTACGGGCAGGCCGAGGCCCGCCATGATGCCCCGCGTCCGGGCCTTGTCGCCCAGCGCGGCCATCACGGCGGGCGGCGGCCCGATGAACGTGATCCCGTCGGCCTCGCAGATCTCGGCGAAGTCCGGATCCTCGGAGAGGAATCCGTAGCCCGGGTGGATGGCGTCGGCCCCCGTGCGACGGGCCGCCTCGATGATGGCCGGGGCGCTCAGATAGCTGCGCCGGCTGGGACCCGGCCCGATCTGGACGGCTTCGTCGGCCAGCCGCACCACCGCCGAGTCCCGGTCCACTGTCGAGTAGACAGCCACGGTACGCAGCCCCATCTCCCGGCAGGTCCGGGCGATCCGGACCGCGATTTCGCCCCGGTTGGCGATCAGCACCGACTCGAACACTGGGTCAGCCCTCCGAAACAGCTAAGGCGATCAACCGTTCGCCGTACTCGACCGGGCTCGCGTTGGGCACCAGCACCTTCACGACCTCGCCCGCGCGGTCGGCTTCGACCGGGATCATCATCTTCATCGCTTCGAGGATCGCGACCTGCTGGCCCGGAATGACCTGGTCGCCCTCAGTGACGAATGGGTCAGCTCCGGGCGACGGCGCGAGGTAGAGCGTCGCGACCATCGGCGCGCACACGTAGTGCAGACCGGCGTCGGTCTCCACCGGCGGGGCGGCCGGTACCACCGCCGCCCCCGGTGCGCCATCCGGCCACTCCACCTCGACCACCAGGTCGCCGTGCTGCAGCCGGGCGCGGCGGACCGGACCTGGCGTCGACCCGATCAGCCGCGCGAGACTGCGGACCGCGGCATCCAGCGGGTCGGCGTTACCCTCCGGCATTCGTCAAACCTCCGATCTGTCGGAAGCGGGCCCGGCGATGGGCCCGCACCTCCTCGCGGTTGAGACCGGCCAACTCCGCGAACGCGTCGACAACCGCCCGGTGTACGGCCGACGCGGTCGCCCCGGGATCGGCCGGTGCCCCGCCGGGTGGTTCGGGAACCACAGCGTCGACGATGCCGAGCGCCAGCAGGTCGCTGGCCTGGAGTTTGAGCTGCGCGGCGGCCTCGTCGGCCCGACCGGAGTCGTTCCAGAGGATCGCGGCGCAGCCTTCCGGGCTGATCACCGAGTACGTCGCGTTGGCGAGCATCAGCACCCGGTTGCCGACGCCGAGGGCGAGCGCACCTCCGCTGCCACCCTCGCCGGTCACGATCGCGACGACCGGAACCGTCAGCCCGGCCATCAGCCGGATGCTGTCGGCGATGGCGAGGGCCTGCCCGTTCTCCTCCGCCGAGACGCCGTGGTAGGCGCCGGGCGTGTCGATCAGCGTCACGATCGGCGTGCCGAGCTTCTCGGCCAGGCGCATCAGCCGGGCCGCCTTGCGATAGCCGGCAGGTGTCGCCATGCCGAAGTTGCGGCTGGCCACCTCGGCGACCGTGTGGCCCTTCTGGTGGCCGATCACCACTGTGGGCCGGCCGTCGATCAGACCGACGCCGCCGACGATCGCCGGGCAGTCACTCGCCAGCCGGTCGCCGTGCAGCTCCACGAAACCGTCAACGAAATGACCGATGTAGTCGAGTGTGGATGGTCGGCCGAGATCGCGGGACAGCGCCACGACGGCCCACGGGTCGGCCGACTCGGGGGGCGTGGTGGCACGTACCGGGTTCGGGTTGGGCGCGGACCGGTCGGCCCCCGCGAAGGCCAGCAGCCGGCCGATGGTCGGCCGCAGGTTCGACCGGGGCACCAGGTCGTCGAGCATGCCGCGGGCGAAGAGGTACTCGGCGGTCTGGAAGCCGGCCGGCAGCGGCTGACGCAGCGTCTGCTGGATGACCCTCGGCCCGGCGAAGCCGAGACGCGCACCCGGCTCGGCGAGGATGACGTCGCAGAGCGTCGCGAACGATGCGGCAACACCACCGTAGGTCGGGTCGCTGACCAGCGAGATCGTCAACACCTCGGCCTCGTCGAGGGCACCGAGCGCCGCGCTCGTCTTGGCCATCTGCATGAGCGACAGCACGCCCTCCTGCATCCGGGCCCCGCCCGAGGCGCTGACGATCAGCAGCGGCGTACGGGTTTCGAGCGCCACCTCGGCAGCCCGGGTGATCCGTTCGCCGACGCCCGAGCCGAGGCTGCCGCCGAGGAACCGGAAGTCCATGACCGCCGCGATCAGGGGCTGGCCCTCGACGGTGCCCCGGACGCAGACCACTGCCTCGTCGAGCCCGGTGCGCCGGCGGGCCGCCTCGATCCGTTGCGGGTAGGGCTTGGTGTCGACGAAACCGAGCGGATCACCGAAGGCGCCGACCGGTGGCAGCTCCTCGACCGAGTCGAGGTCGAAGAGCTGCTCGATCCGCTGGTGTGCGGTGACCTGGTCGTGGTGGTCGCACTCCGGGCAGACGCCGAGGTTGCGCTCGACCCGGCGCTGGTAGAGCAGCGCCCGGCAGCCCGGGCAGATCAGCCAGCTCTTGCCGACGGGTGTGTTGACGGTGGCGGTCATGACTGCCCGCGTTCGGCCGCGGCCTTCTCCACGATCTCCCGGATGCGTGCCTGCTGCTCACGTGTGGTCCGGTTGAGGTGGGCGGTCATGCCCTCGTCGTCGGCGTGCCCGCCCGGCCGCATCTCGAAGTCCTGTACCCACCGCATCCGCACGCCGCCGTCCGGGATCTCGGTGTATTCCCAGAACAGGTTCATGTACTTGAAGGCGCCCGTCTCCAGCCGCCGTGCCCGTACCACCCGGTCGCCGCGGTCGGGCACCCGCTCGGAGACCCAGCTCCAGACCCGGCCGGCCGGGTCGGGGTGCATGGTCAGGCGGAAGACGACGGCCCCGTCGGCGGACGTGGAGAGCACTTCGGTGCTGGCGTACTCGCTGAACAGGGAGGGCCAGTTGGGGATGTCGTTGGTGAGGTCCCAGACGAGGTCGAACGGTGCGTTGATGACGACCGCGTTGTCAGTGTGTCCGGCCATCGGGTCACCGATCCGCGAGTCGTTGGTTGACGTAGTCGACAGCGAGCCGCGGCGTCTTCATGATCGACACGGCGTCGTCGGGGATGCGCACCTCGTACTCCTGCTGCACCCGCGCCGCCAGCTCCAACAGCGCGAGCGAGTCGTAGCCGAGGTCGTCGAACGGCGCGTCGAGCGTCGCCGGATCGGCCCAGTCGGTCTGCTCGACCACACCGGAACTGGTCTCCAGGATCCGACGCAGGTCGTCGAGGGTCAGCTGGCTCATGAGTTTCCTCCCGTCGGTCGCTGCCACCCGTCGCGCACGCCGCCGACCTGCGGCACCGGCGACTCGGGGTGCGGGACCTCTTCGGTGTCGACGTGGCCCAGCTCGGGGCGCGGTGCGAGCGGGCTGATCTGGAACACGATCAGCGCGGTCTCGCCACCGGCGTTGACGATGCGGTGCCGCTGGCCGCGACGGACCATGAGAGCCTCGTCGGCAGCGAGCTTGACCTCCGCGCCGTCGACCCGGATCACCACCTCGCCGCGCACCAGATAACAGAACTTGTCCGAGTACGGGTTGTACTGCTCCGCCAGGAACTCGCCCGGCTCCAGGCGGACCGTGCCCATGAAGCCCTCCGTCGCGTCGACGGTCTTCGGGCTGAGCAGGATCCGCACCTCGCCGCCGATCCGGTTGATGCCGGGCACGTCGGTGGCGGCGACCTTCACGATCGGTTGCCGATGCATGATCATCCCTTCTCTGCGACGAGCACTCGGAACGGCAGGTCCGTCGGGTGGACGGTGGCCGGGCCGAAGCCCGCCGCGGCGAGGGCCCGGTTGTAGGCGGCGACGGAGTGCGACTCGCCCTCGAAGGTCCAGACCAACATCAACACCGAGAAGAGGTACGGAGCCGGGTCCAGTGCCGGCGACTCGTCGCCGGTGGTGAACCCGACGATGACCAGCCGTCCACCCGGCTTGACCACGGAACCGAGCCGGGTCACCAGCTCATGCACCCGCTCCTCGGAGAAGTGGTGGGTGACGTTGGTGAGCAGCACGACGTCGTAGGGCCCGCCGAGATCGGTGGTGAACATGTCACCCGGCAGGAACGACGCCCGGTCGCGCACGCCGAGCCGTTCGGCGTGCTTCTCCGTCACGGCGAGCACGTTGGGCCAGTCCAGCGAGGTCACCGCCGCCTGTGGGTTGTGCTGAGCGAGCGTGTAGCCGTAGACGCCGTGGCCGCAGGCGACGTCGAGGATGTCGAGTTCGGCGCGCTCCTTCGTCCACGGCGCGAGCGCCTCGGCCATCACCTCGGCGGTTGGCTGGGCGACCTTCGTCGCGTACGCGGCGAAGTCCTCCCAGTAGGTGTACTCCGGGGTCTCGGCGTGCACGTCGAGGACGGTGCCGCCGGCCCGTACGGCGGCGCTGAGGTCGCGCAGCGCGTCCCACTCCCAGTCGCTCGACATCACCTTGACCATGCCGCCCAGGTAGTCGGGACGGGTGCTGACCAGGTGGTCGGCGGCCGCCTGGGTGAGCGAGAAGTGCTCGCCGGTGCGGTCGGTGAGTCGGATCGCGGTGAGCGCGTCGAGCAGGATGCGCGCACCCCGGGGGTGGATGCCGAGCTTCGGGGCGAGCCCGCTGGCAGTGGCCGGGCCCTCGGCGAGCGCGTCGAACACGCCCAGCTCGACAGCGGTACGCAGCAGGCTCGTCTTCTTGTATGCCTGCATCATGTCGTTGATGTCGCGGCGGGTCAGCGTCACGTGATGCTCCCTGTCTCGGGGCTCCAGGTGTAGAAGGGCGTGGCCTTCGAGTCCTGCAACTCGGTCATGCTGTCCGGCGCGTAGCGCTGCAGGTAGGCCGAGAGGCGCCTGTTGACCTCCTGGAAGTCCGCGCGGGCTCGGGCCGCGAGGAGCTTGTCGAAGACGTCGGTGTCGGCCTCCAGCAGGTGCATGTAGAGGTCCTGGTAGCGGAAGAGCGTGCGCCGCGAGATGCCGACGACGTAGGGCATGTCGCCCTTGTCGTGCTCGGTGAAGAGTTCGGCGACCGCGTCGGCGTGGCCGGGGGCCATCCGCATGACCATGAGGGCGCGGTAGGACATGTGCTCACGCTCCCCGCAGGATCGTGGCCAGGGCAGCGGTCAGGGTCTGGGCCTGGTCGTCGACCGGGCCGGCGCTGCGCCAGGCGACAATGCCGTCGGGGCGTACCAGCAGCGCCCCGCCGGGGCCGACTCCGCAGCTCGCGAGCCACGAACCGTCGTCGGCGAGGTCACCGTCGGGTCCGGCGGTCAGCGCCTTGATCGGAAGCCCGGTCTCCGCCGAGACCGCCTCGGCCGCGGCGAGCCAGGCGTCGTCGCCCGGAGCCGTGGCCAACGTCCAGCCCTCGGTCAGCACATCGATCGTGGAGACCCGAGCGCCGTCGTGGTCGACCCAGCCGTGCGGGGCACGCGATCCGGGTTGGCCGGTGAAGGTCAGCTCGCGGGGCAGCAGCTCGGTGTCGGCGGGCGCGCCGACTATCGCGTTGGAGGTGTACCGGTAGCCCATCGTGACGATGACGAAGTCGCGGTAGGCGGCCTTGTCCTCGTCGGCGAGCTGACCCCGGGTGCGGAAGAGCATCCACGCCTGGTCGGCGGTCGCGGCGCCGACCGGACGACGCTCGGCTTCGTAGGAGTCGAGCAGGCTCTCGTCGGCCCGCCCCTGAAGCACGTCGGCGAGCTTCCAGGCCAGGTTGTGCGCGTCCTGGATGCCGGCGTTGACGCCGAAGCCTCCGGCCGGCGGGTGGGCGTGACAGGCGTCGCCGGCCAGGAAGACCCTCCCCGACTGGTACGCGTCGGCGACCATGTGCCGCGCGTCCCAGGGCTGGGCCGACTCGACCTCGACCTCCAGCTCGGGGTCGCCGGCAGCGATCCGGGCCAGTTCGACGCAGCGTTCCGGTGTGAAGTCGGCAGGCGACTGCCCGCGCTCGGGGTAGTAGTTGACGCCGAACATCCACCGTCCCGGCTCGATGAAGAGCAGCAGACCCTGGGCCAGCTGGTTCATCAGGTAGATCAGCGTGAACCGGGGTGCCGACTCGGGCAGGTCGACCTTGGCGCGGAAGATGATGCTGACGAAGTTCCCGGCGACGCCGTTGCTGCGGTTTCCGACCTGGAGCAGTTCGCGCACGGGACTCTTCACACCGTCGGCGGCGACGACGTAGCGCGCCCGGATCGTGCGTGTCGTGCCGTTGTCGTTGACGGTCGCCGTCACGCCGTCCTGGTCCTGGGTCAGCCCGACCAGCTCGTTCTGGAAGCGGATCTCCGCGCCCGCCTCGACCGCGGCGTCGTAGAGCAGCGGCTCGTAGTGGTCCTGGCCGCACCAGATCGGCCAGCTCGGCGTGAACTTGTCGTAGTCGACGTCGTGCGCCTCCATCACGAACGACTTGTGGAGGTCGGCCAGGGACTGGGCGCCGAGCATGACCAGTGGCGTGGCGCGGCCGGCGCGGACCAGGTCGAGTTCGGCGCCCGGTCCGACGATCTTCATGCCGGCCTGCTGCACCGCGGGCTCCAGGCCGACGGTGCGGAAGATCTCCACAGTGCGGGCGTGCAGACCGGTGGCGCGGGGGATCGTCGACAGCCGGGGCCGACGTTCGACAAGGATCGGCCGGATCCCCTTGCGGGCCAGGAAGAGCGCGGTCGACAAGCCGACCGGGCCGCCGCCGACGATCAGGACGTCGGTGCTTCCGTCAGACATGAGCGTCCTCCGTGTAGACGACTTTGTAGAGGTGGCGTTCCGGCGTGGCGATCGCGCGTACCTCGCCGAAGTGGGGGTGGACCTCGGGGTTCTTGAGCATCGCCGTGAAGTGCTCTTCGCTCTTCCACTGCGCGTAGTTGACGACCCGGGTCCCGTCGAGGCTGGCGTGGATGTTCGCCGACACGAACCCGTCCACCTTGGACATCACCGCGTCGGTCGCCTCGATCAGGATGTCGACGAGCTTCTGCTGGTTGGCCGGCTCGACGGTGAAGACGTTGACCATCGTCACGACCGGCTGGTCGATGCCGATGTGTGCCATTGCGGGCTTCCTTTCCTAGATCGGACGCGCTTCGAGCAGGGCCCAGCCGCGGGACGCGGGGGTGTTGACCAGCTCGAAACCGGACGCGGTGAACAGCGCCTGCCATTCGGTGAGGTCGCGCTCCTTGCCGCCGAAGAGCACCAGCATGTCGATGTCGATGATCTTGGCGTGGTCCCACTGGTTGCGCGGCGGCACGATCTGGTCGATCGCGATGAGCCGGGAGTCGGCGTCGCCGATCGCCGCCCGGATCCGACGCAGCAACGTGACACAGGTGTCGTCCGGCCAGTTGTGGACGATCGACTTCAGGATGTACGCGTCGGCACCGACCGGCAGCTCGTCGGTGAAGAAGTCGCCGCCCCGCACCTCGACCCGCTCGGTGACACCGTGCTCCTTGAGCAGTGGCTCGGCGTCGGCCACCACCTCGGGCAGGTCGAAGAGGACACCGGTGCCATCGGGGTGACGCTGGAGCATCTTGGCCAGGAAGTAGCCGTTGCTGCCGCCGATGTCGGCGATTCGGCCGAACCGCTCGGGTGCCAACTCCGCGGCGAACCGGTCGGCGAGCCGCCGGCTCCAGTGGGCCATGAAACCCTCGAAGAACCGGTTGGCCTCCGGGTGGGCCTGGAGATAGTCGTAGAAGCCCATGCCGAAGACCTTGTTGAAGGCCGGCTCGCCGGTACGGACGCTGTGCAGGATCTCCGCGTACGGGAGGCGGTTGAAGTCGGCGCCGCTGAACTGCACCATCGGCCGCAGCCCGCCGATGCGGGCCGACGTCAGCCCCTCGCCGAGCGGGGTGAGCGCGAACGACCCGTCCTCCTGCTCGTCGAAGATGCCGACGGCTGAGGCCGCGCGCAGGATCCGCCGCAGCGCGTCCTCGTGCGACTCGGTCGCCGCCGCCAGTCGGGCGACCGGCACTGGTCCGTCGACGAGCAGGTCGGCGATGCCGAGCTCGGTCACCACGTAGATCACGTTGGCGATCTGTTTGGCGCTTCCCAGCACCGCGATCTGCCGTTCACGCAGGTCGAGTGCCTGCTGCTCGTCGAAGTTCGCGACGGCGGCGAGGCTGGCGTCGGTCATCGTCCATTCCTTTCGTCGGTCACGACCATTGCCGCGTTGAACCCGCCGTAGCCCCTGGCGAGTACGAGCGCCGCGCGTACCGGTGTCTCCCGCGCGACGTCACGCACCAGGTCGAGGTGCAGGCCCTCGGCCGGCTGGCGGATGTTGGTGGTGGGTGGGATGACGCCGTGCCGGATCGACAGCAGCGCGGAGACGAGGTCGAGCGCCGCCCCGCCCGAGTAGAGCCGGCCGGTCATCGTCTTGGGTGCGGTCACCGGCACCCCACGTGGGCCGAAGACCGCTGTGATCGCCTCGGCCTCGACGCGGTCGAGCTGCGCGACACCGGCGCCGTCGGCGAAGACGACGTCGATGTCGGCCGGTGTGAGACCGGCGTCGGACACTGCCATCTCGGCCGCCCGACGCAGACCCGGCGGGCGGCCGGAGCCGGGCCGGGGGTCGAACGTCGCGCCGTATCCGGCGATCACCCCGTAGACGGCGGCCCCGCGCCGGGCAGCGGCGTGTTTGTCCTCCAACACGAGGATCGCCCCGCCCTCGCCCGGCACGTAACCCGACGCGTTGGCGTCGAACGGCAGGAACGCCGTGGCCGGATCCCGCCCGGTACTGAGCAGGCCGTTGGCGAGCTGGGCCGTCCAGCCCCACGGGCAGAGCGACGCGTCGACACCGCCGGTCATCACGAGTTGCACGCCCTTGCGCACCTGGCGCCGGGCCTGCGCCACCGCGTCGAGCCCACCCGCCTGCTCGGTGACGAGCACGCCGGTCGGCCCACGCATCCCGTGGCGGATCGAGATCTGGCCGGTGTTGACAGCGTAGAACCAGGCGAACGACTGGTAGGCGCTGACGTGCTCAGAGCCCTTGCTCCAGAGTTTCTCCAGCTCACGGTGGCCGAACTCGAAGCCGCCCGACGCGCTGGCGGTGACGACACCCATGCCGAACTCGGGCAGCGCCGAAGGGTCGACCGACGCATCGGCCAGCGCCCACTGCGCCGCCGTCAACGACAGCCGGGTCATGTGGTCGGTCTGCGCCATCAGCCGGCTCGGAATGTGATCGGCCGCCTCGTATCCGGGAACCTCGCCGGCCAACTGGGCGGGGTAACCCGAGCTGTCGAAACGGCTGATCGGCCCGATGCCGCCCACCCCGGCGACGGTGGCCGCCCAGAAGGCGTCGCGGCCCAACCCGTTGGGCGCTGCCACTCCGACACCGGTGACGACAGTGGTCATGCCACACGCGCCAGGAGCATCGCGCTCTGGAAGCCGCCGAACCCGCTACCCACGCTCAACACGACGTCGGTCTGCTGCTCGCGGGCGGTCAGCGGAACGTAGTCGAGGTCGCACTCCGGGTCGCGTTCGTGCAGGTTGGCCGTCGGCGGCACCGCCCCGTGCTTGATCGCCAGGGCCGACGCCGCGATCTCGATCGAACCGATGGCGCCGAGCGAGTGACCGATCATCGACTTGATCGAGCTGACCGGGGTGCGGTACGCATGGTCGCCGAGACTCCGCTTGAACGCCGCTGTCTCGTGCCTGTCGTTCTGCTTCGTACCCGAGCCGTGCGCGTTGATGTAGTCGACGGCGTCGCCGGGCAACCGGGCGTCGGCGAGCGCGACCCGGATCGCCTCGGCCATCTCCCGCCCGTCGGGCCGCAGACCGGTCATGTGAAACGCGTTGGAGCGCGAGGCGAACCCGACCAGTTCGGCGTAGATCTGCGCGCCGCGTCGGCGGGCGTGCTCAAGCTCTTCGAGGACGAACATCGCCGAACCCTCACCGAGGACGAACCCGTCGCGACTGTTGTCGAACGGCCGCGAGGCGTGCGTCGGATCGTCGTTGCGGGCCGTGGTCGCCTTGATCGCGTCGAAGCAGGCCACCGTGATCGGCGAGATCGGGGCGTCGGTCGCGCCGGCGATCATCACGTCGGCCGAGCCCTCCCGGATCAGCTCCCGGGCGTGGCCGACCGAGTCGAGGCCCGACGTGCAGCCGGTGGAGACCACCGTCGCCGGGCCCTCTGCCCCGACCGACCACGCCACCTCGCGGGCGAACGAGCTCGGCACCAGATAGTCGTAGAGGTGCGGGGTGGCGTACCGGTGGTCGGTCAGCCAGTTCCGGCCGCCGTCGCTGACCACGACGTACTCCTCTTCGAGGCTCATCGTGGCCCCGACCGCCGTGCCGACGCTCACGCCGACCCGGGTCGGGTCGGCGACCTCGAAGCCGCTGTCGGCCAGCGCCTCCCGGGTGCAGACCACCGCCATCTGGGCCGCCCGGTCCATCCGGCGGACCTCCTGCGGCGACAGGCCCTCGGCGACCGGGTCGAAGTCGGCCTCCGCGGCCACCCGTGACCGGAAGGGGGTGGCGTCGAAGAACGACAGGCTACGGGTGGCCGTGCGGCCAGCGGTCAACAGTTCCCAGAACGCCTTGGTGCCCAGTCCACCGGGGGCGATGACGCCAATCCCGGTGATGACCACCCGACGGTCGGATGTGCTCGTCATGGAAGACCTCCTGGCCGCGATGTCCGTGTGAAAGCTAGGGACGGCCGGTCGAACGGCGCTGGAGCGTCGGTCGAGGGCCTGTCACGAGGCCCTGGCAAGCCCCGGGCGCAGTGGCCCGCCGGCGGCCAACACCTCCCGCTGGAGCCGCTGGAGGTCAGGCGAAGGGTCCAGGCCCAACTCCTCACTGAGCACCCGGCGCAGGTGGTGGTACGCCTGCAACGCCTCGCCACGGCGTCCCGAGCGGCTGAGCGCCACGATGAGCTGGCGGTGGAACCACTCGTTGAGCGGGTACGTGCCCACGAGATAGCGCAGCTCGCCGATCAACTCGCGGTGGCGGCCGAGCGTGATGTCGGCCTGGATGCGCAGCTCCAGTGCGCGGATCCACTGCTCCTGGAGGTGGATCGCGTGCGCCTCCAACGCCGGCCCGAACGTCACGTTGGCGCCCACCGGCCCCGTCCACATGGCCAGCGCCCGCCGCAGCACCTCGGCGCCCTCCTCGGGCCGGTCCGACTCGATGTGCGAGCGGCCCTGGTCGAGCATCGTCTCGAACACCTCGGCGTCGAGCTGACCCGGCTCCACCCGCAGCAGGTAACCGCGGGCACGGCTCTCCAGCACGGTCCGGTCCGGGGTCTCTATGCCCTCCTTCGCGAAGAGCTTGCGCAGGTGGTAGATGTAGGTCTGGACAGTGGTGACGGCGCTGCGCGCCGGATCGTCACCCCACAGCTCCCGGATTATCGAGTCGACCAGGACGACCCGATTGGCCCGCATCACCAGCAGCGCCAACACGGTCCGCACCTTCGGCGGCGTCGGCGTGCAGATCCGGCCCTCGTGGATCACTTCCAGCGACCCGAGGATCTCGTACCTGACCACAGTGGTCCCCCATTCCCCATAGCACTCGTCGAGACGCTCTCAAGCTATGGATGAGCGGGGCGTGTCGGAACGACCGCAGGTAGCGACATCGCGGGTTCTTCCGAGGATCGATGTGTGTCGAAAGTTGTACGGCGGATACCCCTTTGATCGCTCGATGCTTCCTCCAGGCAACCTCCACCAGGGGCGGGAAGACTCGCCGGGCCCCCACGCCCCTCGGGTTAGGAGTCACACATGTCGCGCCGCCTCTTCACCTCCGAGTCGGTCACCGAAGGTCATCCCGACAAGATCGCCGATCAGATCAGCGATGGGATCCTCGACGCGCTACTGGCGCAGGACCCGCACAGCCGGGTCGCCGTCGAAAGCCTGATCACCACCGGCCAGGTCCACGTCGCGGGCGAGGTCACCACGCAGGCCTACGCCGACATCCCACGCATCGTGCGGGAAACGGTCCTGGGCATCGGGTACGACTCGTCGAAGAAGGGCTTCGACGGCGCGTCCTGCGGCGTCAGCATCTCGATCGGCGCTCAGTCGCCCGACATCGCGCAGGGCGTCGACACGGCGATCGAGCTGCGCGACGGTTCGTCCGGTGGTGGGCTCGACGCCCAGGGTGCCGGTGACCAGGGCATGATGTTCGGCTTCGCCTGCTCGGAGACGCCGGAGCTGATGCCGCTGCCGATCGCGTTGGCCCACCGGCTGGCTCGTCGTCTGGCCGCCGTCCGCAAGGACGGCACGGTGCCCTACCTTCGGCCGGACGGCAAAACCCAGGTCACCGTCGAGTACGACGGCCTCCGCCCGGTCCGGCTCGACACCGTCGTGGTCTCCACGCAGCACGCCGCCCACATCTCCCTCGACGAACTGCTCGCCCCCGACATCCGGGACCACGTGATCACGCCGGAGCTGGAGGCGCTCGACCTCGACACCGAGGGTTACCGGCTGTTGGTCAACCCGACCGGCCGGTTCGAGATCGGTGGTCCGATGGGCGACGCCGGCCTGACCGGACGGAAGATCATCGTCGACACCTACGGCGGGTACGCCCGGCACGGTGGTGGCGCGTTCTCGGGCAAGGACCCGTCGAAGGTCGACCGTTCGGCGGCGTACGCGATGCGGTGGGTGGCGAAGAACGTGGTCGCCGCGGGCCTGGCCGAGCGGTGTGAGGCGCAGGTGGCCTACGCGATCGGCAAGGCCCACCCGGTGAGCCTGTTCGTGGAGACGTTCGGGACGGAGACGGTGCCGCTCGACCGGATCGAGAAGGCGATCGGTGAGGTCTTCGACCTGCGCCCGGCGGCGATCATCCGCGACCTGGACCTCCTGCGTCCGATCTACCAGCAGACGGCCGCCTACGGCCACTTCGGCCGTGAACTCCCGGACCTGACCTGGGAGCGCACCGACCGCGCCGCCGATCTCAAGGCCGCTTGTTGAGGAACGTCGCCGGTCGCTAGAACGGCGGGCGACGCGGGCGTGGCACCAACCGGTCGTGTGGCAGCGTCACCAGTGACGCTGCCACCGCCTTGTTGACGGCGTCGATGCGGGAGACCGCGCCGAGCTTCGCGAAGATGCGACGCAGGTGGCTCTTCACAGTGGCCTCGGTCAGGTCGAGTCGCCGTGCGATCTGGGCATTGGTCATCGCCTCGGCCGCGAGTTGCAGGATCTCCAGCTCGACGGGGGACAGAATGGCGGACTCCGCGTTCTGCACCTGCACCAGGCTCTGGCCGGAGACCGAGAGCAGCACCGAACCGCTGCCGTCGCGCGCCTTGCGGATCGCGGCGACCAGCTCCTCCCGACCCACGCTCTTCAGCAGATAGGCGCGCACCCCGGCGGCGATCAGACGGCGCAGCAGGTCGGGGCTGTCATACATGCTGAGGATGACCACCGCGCTGTCGGGCGACACCTCACGGATGCGGCGCACCGTGACCACCGGGTCGTCGCCGGGAATCTCGACGTCGAGCAACACCACGTCGGGACGCTCCGACGCCGCCTTGGCGACAGCGGTCGCCGAGTCGCCCGCCTCGTCGACCACGTCGAGGTCGGCGTGCACCTCGAGCACCCAGCGCAGCCCCTCGCGGACGAGAGCGTGGTCGTCGACTATGAGGATGGTGGTGGCGCCGGCGGGAGACCCGCCGTCGGACCGCGTCAACCTAACCCCCAGACCCCATCCCCCGCCGCCAGCGTGCACACGATTGGCACCGTATCGCGGACGTGTGACGCCACGGCTATCGTGGCGTCCTCCCGACACGAAGAACGCCACGATCGCCGCGCGACTCTGTCAGTCTCGTGTGGACAGACGAACCAACTCGCCGATGCCGAGCCCCTTGTTGGCGATGTAGAAGCTGCCGTCGGAGGCGATGGCGAACGACATCGGGGAGTCCAGGCCGGTGCTCGCCAGCTCCCGGTGGCTCCCGTCGCGCTCCACCCGGATCAACGCACCAGTGGAATCCCCGGAGCTGAGCCCGTTCTTCGCGATCTCCAGCACGACCAGTCGACCCCGCTTGTCGAAGGCGATGTCGATGATGTTGGTGAAGCCGGTCGCGAAGATCGTCGGCTCCTGCCCGGGCACCAGCCGCCACACCCGGGCGCCGCCGTTCGGGAAGGGGTGCCCGGTCAGCTGTCCGATGTAGAGAGCGCCGTCCGGCCCGCGGGTGATGGTGACCGGCACGAACTGGATCGGCGTCGTCGAGCCGGGCGGCAGACCCCACTCCGGCGGTGCCGGAACTTGCTCCTGCGGCCAGACGTGTTCGGCAGTGACCACGCCACGACGGTCGATCCGGAGCACGTCGTTGGCGGCCGCGTCGAGCGCGTAGACGTCGCGCCCGTCGGCGACCACGGCGTACGGCTGGCTCTCCGGAATCACCCCGTCGGGGTTGTTCTGCCCCTCGAATGCGGAAAGGTCGCCGACGACAGACCAGCGGCGCTTCCCCTCGACCCGGAGGATGGTTCCCATCGTGGCCCCGGCCGCACCGAGCAGGTCGCGCGAGACCGGGTCCGTGCTGTAGCCCATCGCCACCAGGAGCTTGCCCTGCCGATCGAAGGCCAGGTCGTGGGCGCCGTAGACGGAGAAGCCGGCGCCGGTGCTCCGCAACGACGGCAGACCCGTCACGACTCGCTTCTGCCAGCCGTGACGGACCGCCGTGATCGCACCGGTCGAGCCGTAGCAGAGGTTGGTGCCGAACGTGCCGGGGATGCACACGTCGTCGCCGCCGAGCCCGGCCTCGGCGACGTAGACGATGCCGGCCCGGTCGATGGCGACACCGCGAGGGTTGTCGAGGTTGCGGGCGACAACGGTCAGTCGCCCAGTGGTCGAGGTGGCCGCAGTGGCGGGCGCGGCAATGCCGGCCACCAGTACCAGCGGCACAGCCAGCGACAACGTTCGTCGCATCGCGTCGAGCATGGGTTCTCCTCAGCAAGCGGGGTTCGGATGCGAACGACGCTGCCGGCGTTGCCTCGAGGCCCGGTGGAGGAAGGCTCGACAGGTCCCCCTACTCCGGCTGGTTGGGAGTGCCGCGCCCCAGCTCATAGGGGGATGTCACGCCCTCGTAGGCGAGGTGCATCACCATGCCGTTGGCCGCGTGGTCGAGGTTGTGACAGTGGTCCATCCAGAGCCCCGGATTATCCGCCTTGAAGCCGATTTCGTAGATCTCACCGGGGATCACGTCGAGGCTGTCGATCCACCACGGTGACCCGGTCGCGCGGACCCCGTTGCGGGACAGCACCAACGCGTGATGGCCGTGCAGATGCATCGGGTGGTTCTGGTGGCTGCGGTTGACGATCCGCACCTTGACCACGTCGTCCATTCGAACCATGAGCGTCGGCGTGTGGGGGAAGCTGTGCCCGTTGATGATCGGCACCAGGTGGAGCCCTCCGTTGTAGAAGGACAGCCGGTCGTCGAGGAGCTGGGTGAACGAGCGGTCGTACGACGAGCCGGCGTCGAAGGGCCGGGATCCGCCGGAGCCGTACGAGAGCGGGTCGAAGTGGTCACCGTCGTCGACGATCTTCGGCGTCGAGGCGTCACCCGGTGGCGCCAGGACCAGCCCGCCGTCGCGGTTGGCGAGGTCGGTCAGGCGCACCGGGCCTGCCGGCATCGTGAACGTCACGTCGTAGCGTCCACCGGTCGCCAACCCGAACCGCGGATCGGTCAGCGGGGTCGGACCGTTGACGTCGACACCGTCGATCGCCGCCACCCGCACCGGCGTGCCGTTGACAGTCAGGGCCCGCGGACGACTGTCGCCTGCCGGGTTGTTGTCGGTGTTGATCAGACGCAGCCGCACCGGCGTGCCCGGGGCGACCTCCTGGCGTTGCAGTGTGTCACTCGTGCCGAACGAGACGATGTTGTCGTCAGGCGTACGCCACTCGTGGGCCTGCACGACGAAGTCCCGCTCGCCGGGGGGCGGGCCGTCGCGCGGCTCGACGATCAGCGCGCCGAACAGACCCCGCCGGATCGCCTCGAGCGGGTTCTGGTGGGTGTGGTACCAGAAGGTGCCGACCTGCTCGGCGATGAACCGGTAGGTGAAGCTGCCGCCCGGCTCCACCGCGTTCTGCGTCGCGCCGGCCACGCCGTCCTCACCGTTGGGAACGTCGAGGCCGTGCCAGTGGATTGTCACGTTCTCGTCGGGAATCTCGTTGTGCAGTGTCACCTCGACGAGGTCTCCCTCGCGGACCCGCAGCTCCGGCCCGGGCGACTGACCGTTGTACGTCAGCGCCTTGATCTCGGCACCCGACGACAGCCGTACCGTTGCGTTCTTCGCGGTCAGCGTGAAGGCCTTGTTGGGCTTGCCGGTCCGCGGTCCGCGCAGGTCGTCGACGGAGACCCCGCCGTGGCCGCCGTGACCGAACGAGGGGCCGCCGCCGTAGTCGACGTTGTCGTGGGACGTCATGGTCATGCGGTCGGGCAGCCTGCTGCTCCGGGCCACGTAGGTGATGCCGGCGGCGACGACCAGCACCACGACGGCGGCCTGAGCGGTGGCGCGCAGGGCGCTGGCACGCCGGCCACGGCGTGCGAAGTCGGTCGCGGTGACGGCCCGCAGGCGACGCCCCTGCCAGAACCACAGCACCAGCACCGACAGCAGGATCGGCGCGGCGTGGGTCGCGATGTCGTCGAGGTAGGACGGAACCGGACGGGACACGTACGCGAAGTAGACGCCAACCACAGTCGCCACCGCCGTCACCTGGACCGGCACGACGAATCGGGGATCGGCGGCGGCGGAGCGCGTCTCGACGTCGACCGGCGCGTCGGCTCTGTTGGCCAGGGCGCGCAGGCCCGGCACCGTCCAGATGACGACGGCCAGCATCGGCAGCAGCAGAAGCGGCATCTGCACGATCACGCGGTTGTCGGCGAAGATCCAGTCGACGGCGAGCATCAGCCCGATCGCGACGCACTTGATGACAAGCACCACCAGCGCGGCCACGAGCAGACGCAGCAACCGACGGGCGCTCTTGCGCAGCGCCTCGGGCGTCGGCCGCCAGGCCAGCCGCGTGGCGAGGATCGCCGCGGACAGCCAGATCAGGAACAGGACCCCGGCCAGGATCCCATCGGCGTTCTCTCCGACCTCAAACATGACGCCAACATACGAAGGATGCGCACCGCACGGCATCCGTTGAGGAACGGCCGGAGCGTACGGCGATCGCCGTAGCCGACACCGCCTGCGAAACAAGGGCCGTAGTCAGTTGCCGGGCGCGACGAGCCCCGTCTGGTAGGCGAGGACGACGAGTTGCGCACGGTCGCGGACGCGGAGCTTGACCATGGCTCGGTGGACGTGGGTACGGGCCGTGGCCGGGCTCATCGACAGCCGGCGCCCGATCTCCTCGTTGGTCAGCCCGCTGGCCACCAGGCTCATCACCTCGCGCTCGCGGTCGGTCAACACCGCCAGCCGGCCGCCGTCGACAGGCGTCGGCGCGACCTTGCTGACGAACGCGCTCACCAGCCGGCTCGTCACCCGAGGCGAGATCAACATGTCGCCGCCGGCAACCACCCGCACCGCCTGGCGCAGTTCGTCGGGCTCGATGTCCTTGAGCAGGAACCCGCTCGCGCCGGCGCGCAGCGCCTCGAAGACGTACTCGTCGAGCTCGAAGGTGGTCAGGACGATGACCCGCACGGCCGGGAACCGCTCGACGATCGCGGCAGTGGCCCGCACGCCGTCGAGCACCGGCATTCGCACGTCCATCAGCACGATGTCCGGCCGGGTCGCGGCGACCATCTCGACGGCCTGGGCGCCGTTGGACGCCTCACCGACCACCTCCAGGTCGTCGCTGTGGTCGAGCAGGCCCCGGAAGCCGGCCCGCACGAGTGTCTGGTCGTCCGCCAGCACCATCCGGATCGTCACGCTGTCTCCTCCACCTCGACCGGCAGCCGCGCGGCCACTCGGAACCCCCCACCCTGCGGTCGGGGCCCGGCCTCGAGCGACCCGCCAGCGGCCGTGGCCCGCTCCCGCATGCCGGCCACCCCGTGCCCCCGCCGGCTCGCCCCGGACCCGACCCCGTCGTCCACGATCTCCACGGTGACGGCGTCACCCGCGTAGGCGATGGTGACGTCGACTGTCGTCGCTTCGGCGTGTTTGACCGTGTTGGTGATCGACTCCTGCACGATCCGGTAGACCGAGAGCGCCACCTCCGGCGGGATCGGGCGCGGGGTGCCGGCGATCCCCGACCGCACCTTCACGCCAGCCTGTTCCGCGACAGCGAAGACCCGGGCCAGATCGGGCACCTCCCCGGCGTCGCGGAGCATGCCGATCGCCGAGCGGACCTCGTGCATGGCGTCACGTGCCGCGCCCCGGATGCTCCGCAGCGCGGCCCGCGCCTCCGCCGGCTTGCTGTCGAAGATGTCGTCGGCGAGGCTCGCCTGCACACTGATCGCGGCGATCGTGTGACCGAGGACGTCGTGGACCTCGCGGGCGATGCGGAGCCGCTCCTGGGCGACCTCGTGTTGACGCTCCTGGCGCATCACGGCGAGACGCTGCTGTGCCTCGGCCAGCCGGTCCCGGCGGGTGCGGATCGTCTCGGCGAGCAGCACCACTGCCGCGAGCAGCGAGCCCTCCTCGAGGGTGGCCGAGAGGGCGGGGAAGAAACCCTCGCCGAGCAGCGTGTACCGCATGATCAGCTCAAGGACGACGAAGAACCCGGCGACGACGAGCGCCCAGGTGAACCGGCCGGCGGCCGCGACGGAGAAGAGGGCGGCGGCCAGCGGGAGGGCGGGCGGGATGCCCGGGTACTCGAGCGCGTAGTAGATCATCAGCGCGGCGACCGAGCCGACGAGCACCAGCAGCGGCCAGCGGCGCCGGAAGACCAGCAGCAGCCCGATCACCGCGCCGATCGCGTAGGCGCGCGCGTCCGGCGGCCGGGCGCCGGGCTCGTCGGCGACCCGGATCGCCACCGCCACGACGGCCGCGACGACGACCGCGATGACGGCGTCGATCGCGACTCGTCTGATGGCCGGGTTCATGTCCGCAACGGTACGACGCGCGCACGGTCCGTTAGCGAGGGCCCCTTCCCAACCGGAAACCGTCAGCAAGGGGCCCGTCGGCTCAGCCGCGGCGGAGCGAGAGCAGTGTCTGCCCGGTGGGGATCACCGTGCTGCCGTCCACCTGGAGCCCGGCCTTCTCGCCCAGTTCGGCGTACTCGCGCCAGGTCCTCGCCTTGCCCGCCATGAGCGAGAGCAGGCGCAGGTCCATCTGGGTGATGAACATCAGCCGGGCCGGGTCGTCGGGGAAGTTGTCGTTCTCGTCCTTCACGAGGATCTGCACGATCAGCACCTTCCCGGTGGTGCCGATCGCGTCCGCCGCCCGCTGGAGGATCTTCTCGGCGGCGCTGTCGTTCCAGTCGTGCAGAACGTTCGACAGGATGTAGACGTCGGCGCCGGCCGGGAGCGGGTCGAAGATGCTCCCGCTGACCACCTCGGCGCGGTCGGCGATGCCCGCCGCCTCGAACCGGGCCCGCCCCTGCTCGACGACGCCCGCCAGGTCGACCACTGTGCCGCGCAGGTGCGGCTGGGCCTTGAGGATCTCGGTGAGCAGGGCGCCGGTGCCGCCGCCGACGTCGATGACGTGGTTGACGGTGCTCCAGTCGTAGCCCTGGACGACCTGGTCGAAGTAGCTCGCGTGGGTGGCCATCAGCGCGCCGAACGACGTGGCCCGGTCGGGGTTGGTGGCCAGGTCGTCCCAGAACTCGATGCCGTAACGCACGGGGTACGCCGCGTCGCCGGTGCGGATCGAGTGGGTCAGCGAGCTGAACGTGCCCTCGATCCGGCCGGCCATCGAGTCGACGTCGAGCCAGGGACGTTGGGCGGCGGGGTGGTCGGTCTTGAGGAACTCGGCGGCTTCCGTCAGGGCGTACACCCGCGGCTCGGTTTCCGTGAAGACGCCGCGGACCGAGAGGTAGCGCAGCAGCCGGTGCAGCGCGTCGGGATTGGCCTTCGTCGCCGCGGCGAGCTCGTCGAGCGTGGTGGTGCCCGCGGCGATCAGGTCGGCGAGGCCGAGCGTTGCCGCGGCCCGCACTGCCCACGGCGTGATCGTGTCGGTCAGCGAGTAGAGATTGACCCGATTTTCCGTCATGGCGGCGAGCTTCGACGACGGCGCTCGAGACCGGCTCGAAGCCGCGTCGATCGACCGGTTCTCCAGCCGGGTTCGAGTGGGCGGGCGCAGGCTGCGCCTGTCACGGCCGCCATGCGAAGGGGACACGATGGGCGCCAGCCACCAGGAGCGCGGAGCGATCGAGGTCATTCAGGACCTCATGCAGCAGAAGTGGGTCTACGAGCTGTTCGGCGAGATCGGCGCGCGCCAGGGTGCCTCGGCCGCGCACGTCGAGCAACTGAGGGCGGTCGACGCCGCCGCGCACGTGTTCTGGCCGTTCCAGGCACCGCCATTTCCGGTGATCGCGGCCACCGCCAGCGGATCGACGTTGACCGACATCGACGGCAACGACTACCTCGACTGCCACATGGGATACGGCGCTCAGGCGCTGCACGGGCACAACCCGGCGCCAGTGGTCGACTTCGTCCGCGAGCACCTCGGCAAGGGCACCGGCAACGGCTACACCAACGCGTTGGAGCTGGAGCTGGCGACGCTGCTGCGGGAGATCGTCCCGCACAACGAGAAGTTCGCCTTCCAACACTCGGGCACGGGCGCCACCCAGTCGGCGATCCGGCTCTGCCGTGCCCACACCGGGCGGCGGATGGTCGCCAAGTTCGAGGGCACCCTGCACGGGTCCCACGACCTGGCCGTCCACAACACGGCGCCCTGGTACCACGGGCATCCCGCGGTGCCGTTCCCGGAGATCGGCAAGGACGGCATTCCGCTGGTCTCGGCGTTCGCCGGCGTCACCCCGGCCGAGCCGCGCGACCTGCTGATCCTGCCCAACGACACAACGCTCGCCGTCGAGTTGATCGAACGCCACGCGGGTGAGTTGGCCTGCATCCTGGCCGAGCCGGCCGCCTCGTCGTTCCCGTTCGAGGAGACGACGATCCCGATGATCCGCGAGGTGGCGGTGGCCGCCCGGCGGCTCGGGGTGCCGTTCATCCTCGACGAGGTGCTGACGGGGTTCCGTTCGGGGCTCGGCGGCGCCGCGCAGAAGTTCGACATCCCGACCGACCTGGTCACCTACGGCAAGGTGATCAGCGGGCTCGGGCTGCCGCTGTCGGCGATCGGCGGTCGGGCCGACATCCTCGACATCTCGCAGACCAGTGGGCAGTCCTGGACCGACTTCGGCCAGAAGACCGGCCTGCAGGGCAGCCACACGGGCAACTACCTGTCGGTGGCGGCGTCGCTGGCCACGCTCCAACTGCTCCGCGACAAGGGGCCCTCCTACTACACCGACCTGCGGGCCAAGGTCGACCGGGTCCAGGCGCGGCTGGCCGCGTTCCGGGCGGCCGAGGGGATCCCGCTGCGCATGGTGGGGTTCGGCGACTACATCGGGTGCTTCCAGTTCCTTCCGGAAGACTCCTACACCGACTACCGGGTCTACTCGCGGGCGCTCAACCCGGCGACGTTCATCCTCACGCTGCTGCTGCGCAAGCGCGGCATCTACACGCTCGGGATGCCGATGTTCTTCGCCGGCGGCGCTCACAGCGACGCCGACGTCGACCGGCTGACCGACGCCGTGCTGGAGAGCACGCTGGAGCTTCGCGCCAACGACTTCCCCTTCGACCTGGCGTGGCCGGCGACATCCGCGTGGGGCGCCGGTTCCTCCGAGTGGGGTTCGGGTTCCTCCGACTGGTCGTAGCCACCTCTGCGTCACCGGGCCCGGGTCAGCTGCTGACCCGGGCCCTCCTCATGTGCCGTACAGGTCATACGCAAATAGCCGTACTTGACTAATCGTACGCGGCGGCGTGTAGTCGGAGGGTGGGTCCGCTGTCGACCCCCGTCCGACTTCAGGAGGAACGCGATGACGGAGAGCTGGACCGACGAACGCAGCGCCGCCCCACCCAACCCGCGCCGATGGCTGATCCTGGCCGTCATCCTGGCCGGGGCATTCATGATTCTGCTGGCTACGACGATCGTCAATGTGGCTGTCGCGCCGATCCAACGCGACCTCCAGTCGACCTACACGGCCATGGAGTGGGTCATCGCCGGCTACGCGCTCGGCTACGGCCTGTTGCTCATCCCCGCCGGTCGGATCGGCGACCGCTTCGGCCACCGCAAGCTGTTCCTCATCGGCGTCGCGGGGTTCACACTCGCGTCGGCGGCGTCGGCGCTCGCGGACACACCCGGCCAGCTGATCGCGTTCCAGGTGGTGCAGGGCATGATGGCCGGCATCCTCAACCCGCCGGTGCTGGCGCTGATCCAGACCACGTTCCCGGCGAAGGAGACCGGCAAGGCGTACGGGATCTACGGCGCGATCGGCGGCATCGCGACCGCCAGCGGCCCCCTCCTCGGCGGCCTGCTTATCGCGTGGGACCTCAACGGCTGGGACTGGCGGCCGGTGTTCCTGCTCAACGTGCCGATCGGCCTGGCCACGTTCGTCGCCGCGCTGATCCTGGTGCCCGAGTCACGCGGCCGCCGCGGTGGTCTCGACGTGATCGGCATGCTGCTCGTCTCGGCCGCCGTCCTGCTGCTGGCCGTCCCCCTGGTCGAGGGTCAGCGCCTGGGTTGGCCGGCATGGACGTTCGTCTCGATGGCAGCGGCGCTGCCCGCGCTGGCCGTCTTCGCGGTGTGGGAGCTGCGCCGCGCCCGACGCGCCCAGGTCCCGCTGGTGAGCATGCGCCTCTTCGCGCACCGCTCCTTCTCCGCCGGCGTCGGCATCAGTCTCTGCTACTTCGCGGGCTTCATCGGCCTGCTCTTCGCGCTCTCGCTGCACCTGCAGATCGGCCTGGAGAAATCCGCCCTGACGACGGGCCTGATCCTGCTGCCGTTCTCGTTCGGCACACTGGTCGGCGCGGCCATCTCCGACAACGTCGCCCGGGCGCTCGGTCGTGGCGTCCTGATGCTCGGCGCGGGCATCGTGATCGTCGGCATGGTGGGCATCATCGCCACGATCCACTGGTGGGGTTCCGGCCTGGAGCTACTGCCTGCCTTGCTCTTCGCCGGCTTCGGCTCGGGCCTGGTGATCGCGCCGAGCGTCGAGATCGTGCTGGCCGGCGTGCCCTGGCAGGACGCGGGTGCGGCCAGCGGTGTGCTCGGCACCGCCCAGCGTCTCGGCCAGGCGATCGGCGTCGCGGTGGCCGGCGTTGTCCTCTTCGGAACGCTCGGCTCCTACTCGGGGACGGCCGCCGAGAAGGCGAGCCCGGAGCTCCAGGCATCGCTCGTGGCGGCCGGCCTACCGCCGGCCGAGGCGAGCGCGGCGACGACCACCTTCGCCGACTGTTTCATCCGCCAGTCGCGCGCGTCGGATCCGACGGCCACGCCGCCGGGCTGCGCGGACTCGGCACCGGGTCCGGTGGGCGCGGCCTTCGACAACGCCGCCACGTCGGCGCTGGAGACCAACTTCAACCGGGCGGTCCAGTGGACCGTCGGCGCCGTCCTGATCGGCGTGATCCTCACGTTCCTTCTCGTCTACCTGCTGCCCCGCCGGCCCGAAGAGCCCTGGGCCGAGGCGAGCAAGCCCGATTGGAACGTGACCACCCAGCCCGAGCCCGCTCAGTGACATGCCGCCAGCCCCGGCCCCGGAGATGCCACCGGGGTCGGGGCTGGCACCGTCAGGAAGTCGTCATCGAGGTCGGTTGGTTGGCCATCAGCTTGGGCAACTGGTCGAGCAGCTCGTCGTGCCAGGCGAGCTCGGTACGGAGTCGGAGCTCGGTATGACGGAAGGTCGTCCACTCCAGACCACGGATGTGCGGTGCCGCCAGCTCTCGGAGCGCGAGCCACGAGTCGAGCTGCTCGGCGAGTGCCTTCCGGCGCGCCACGATGATGGCGCGCAGCGCGTCTTCTCCGAGGTCGATCACGTTCTGCAGGGCCAGGTCGACCGGGTCGTGACGGAGCTTGGTGTCACGCAACGCCTCGTCGCGGTGGTCGATCAGCTCGGCCGCGCCCGCCGAGGTGAGCGCGTAGATCGTGCGGGCGGGCCGGTTGCCCTCCTGCTCGGTCCGGACCGCCTCGATGACGCCCTCGACCTGCATTCGGTGCAGCGCGCCGTAGAGCGAGCCCGGTTTGACGTCGCTCCACAGCTCGGTACGGTCGACCTGCGCCGCCCGGCGGATCTGGTGCCCATGCATGGGGCCCCCACGCGCGAGCGCTCCGAGTACGAACAGGCGAGTGCTATTCACGGCATTAGTCCAACACGAGTGCCCGTTTGCGGGCAAGTTACCCAGAGCAATCCTTGACCAGCCTGCTATCCGTGAAACGTCGGATCGCAGAGCCTCGGCAGGACGATCAGCGAGGCCGCTATGGCCCTGTTGACAGCGTCGATCCGGGACACCGCGCCGAGTTTGGCGAAGATGTTGCGCAGGTGGCGTTTGACCGTCGCCTCCGACAGGCAGAGCCGGCCGGCGATCTGGGCGTTGCTCATCGCCTGACCGACCAACTGCAGGACCTCGCGCTCACGGTCCGACAGCGTGCTGTGCACCGGCCCCTGCACCTGGGTCAGGCTCTCCCGCGACACCGCCAGCATCACCGGCGCGTCATCGGCGCGGGCGCTGCGGATCGCCGCCACCAACTCCTGACGCGTCGAGTTCTTCAGCAGGTAGCCGCAGATGCCAAGGGTCAACAACTCACGCAACAGCGTCGGACCGTCGAACATGCTGAGGATGATGACCCGGCTCGACGGCGCGACGTCCCGGATCCGGCGGACCGTGGTGGTCACCCCGTCGCCGGGGATCTGCACGTCGAGCAGCACGATGTCGGGCTGGCGGATTCGGATCTCGTTGATCGCGGCGCCGCTGTCGCCGGCCTCGCCGACGACAACGAGGTCACGCTGGGCGTCGAGGATCTCCCGGAGGCCGTCGCGCACCACCACATGGTCGTCGACAAGCACGATGCGGGTCGGCTCGATCATCGTGACGGTCACCGGCCGGCCCCCGCCCCGACGGCCAGCAGCGGCACGACGAGCTCGACCGAAGCGCCCTGGTGGCCCGACGCGCGCACGGCGAGACGACCGCCGACGACGGCCGCGCGCTCAGCCATCGCCCGCAGGCCGGAGCCGTCGCGCACCGCCGCGAGGTCGAAGCCCACCCCGTCGTCGGCGACGGTCGCCCGCAGCTCGTGCGGGGTGATGTCGATGACCGCGTGGATCACCCGAGCGCCGGCATGGGCCACCGCGTTGCGCAACGCTTCGCGGACGACCAGGAACACCTCGTCGAGCACCTCGGGCGGCACCCACGACTCGTCGCCGTTGATCTCGGTGTGCAGACGGGTCTCGCCCGTCTCGACAGTCGACAGGAAGTTGGCCAGCGCCTCGTCGAGTGACCCGAGCGGCTGAGAGAGCCGGAGGTCGGCGATGAGCACACGCAGATAGCCGACCGCGTCGTGGAGCGACTCCCGGGCGATGACCACCCGGCGGTCCACGTCGTCGTGGCGTCGCTCCTGGGCGAGCTCGTGGGCCTCCAGGTTGCGGTACGCCGCGCTGAGGCTGTGGCCCAGCCGGTCGTGCAGCTCGCGCGCGATCAAGGAACGCTCGGCGATCTGCGCCTGGTGGACCTCGTTCATCAGGCCGGCGGCATAGCGTGAACTCGCGTCGACCAGCCGGGTCAGTGTCGTACGGGTGAGCGCGTCGGCGACCAGCGCCAGGATCGCGCCCTCGTCGGGCTGGCCGGCCAACTGCTCCAGCGCGTCGGCCAACACGATGTCGGCCAGCGCGACGACAGCGCGAAAGCACTCGCGTGGGTGCAGCTCGACGTCCTCGGTGGACACTGCCGGCGGCGGTGTCGACAGCGGGTCGGTCGCCTCACGGCGAATCTCGGCCGCCGTGTCCCGGAGCAGGACCTCGGCCTGCGCCGTGTAGTTGTCGATCAGGCCAGCGGCCCCTTCGAAGTCGTCACTCGCAGCGGCAAGACGTTGACGGTAGGCGGCAAGAATCGGTTGATGCCTGCGTTCGAGAACCTCGGCAGCGGTCCTCCGCAGCGCATCGTTTCCAACAACCATTGCGGATCCCCCGGTGTGTGCCCTATTGCTCCCCAGGTGCGGGCACGAACGGCTCTCCCCAGCGCCGGCTGCCCGCCGTGTCGCCGACTCCCCCCGTCGTGGGCGACAAAAGCACTCAGATCGGATCGGCCTTCTACGAGTTGTCACGGCCGACTACTCGCACGAGTCTACGGTCTCACCGCGCGTCGTTGGAAGCATCGAAGCTTAGCTTTTGGTAGTCACACCAAAACTTAAGGTGAAATCCATATTTGGCCGCGACCAGTTTTCGACGACGCGTCGAGGGGCCTCCCCGACAGTTCACCCGAGACCTCGACCACCAGGAGTGGAGCGACCAATGGTGAGCAGACGCAACGTCATGAAGGCAGGCGCCACCGCGGGAGCAGCCGCGCTGGTCACGACCACCGCGGCGGCAGCAGCCCGCGGGTCCACCCCGTCCGCGACACCGGCCCACGGCGCCCACACCGGCCACGGAAAGACGGCACACGTCGCGGCCGTCACCGCCCCGTTCGCTGTCCGGATGCCGATACCTCCCGTGCAGCAGCCGATCGCCTCGGTAGCCAACACCGACTTCTACGTCGTTTCCACCCGTAAGGCTCAAGTGGAGATCCTGCCCGGGACGCGTACCGAGGTGTTGACCTATGACGGGCTCTTTCCCGGCCCGACGTTCCGGGTGAAGACGGGCCGGCTCGCGGTCATCGCCCACAGCAACCACCTCGACATGCCGACCGCGGTGCACGTGCACGGAGGCCACACACCGTCGAGCAGCGACGGGTTCCCGACCGACGTGCTGGACCCGGGTAAGAGCCGGATCTACAGCTATCCGAACAAGCAGCGGGCGGCCACGCTCTGGTACCACGACCATGCCCATCACATGGAGGCCGAGCACGTGTTCCGCGGGCTCGCCGGCTTCTACCTGATCGACGACCCAGCCCAGGCCGAACTGCGGCTGCCCAGCGGCAACCACGACATCCCGATCATGTTGCGCGACGCGCGGTTCGCCGACGACGCGAGCCTGGTCTTCGAACACGACGACTTCCAGTTCCGCAACACGATCCTGGTCAACGGCAAGCCGCAGCCCTACTTCCCGGTGGCCGCCCGCAAGTACCGGCTGCGCTTCGCCAACGCGTCCAACCTCCGCACTTTCACCCTGCGGCTCGGCAACGACGCCGAGGTCGCCCAGATCGCGAGTGACGGCGGGCTGCTCGCCGGACCGACGCCGATCCGCTCGTGGAGCCTGACGCCCGGCGAGCGGATCGAGATCGTCGTCGACTTCGGCGCGTTCCCGGTCGGCAGCCAGATCTTCCTCGACGACGCGGTGGCCGGGCCGGTGCTGCGCTTCGACGTCAACCGGGCCACCGCCGACGCCAGTCGGGTGCCCGACCGGCTGAGCACCATCCCCGCGCTGCCGGCGGCCACGAAGGAGCGGGCATTCACGCTCAACTTCAACCCGTCGACCGGCCAGTTCCTCATCAACGGGCAGCAGTTCGACGCCGGACGGGTGGACACCGAGATCAAACGCAACACGACCGAGGTGTGGACGGTGACGAACGGCGACACGCTCTTCGGCATCCCGCACAACTTCCACCCCCACCTGGTCCAGTTCCGGGTGCTGGACCGCAACGGTCAGCCGCCGGCGCCGGGCGAGGCCGGGGTGAAGGACACCATCGCGGTGGGACCGGGCGAGACGGTCCGACTCCAGGCGACATTCGGGCCGTACCTTGGCCGATATGTCTACCATTGCCACATGATCGACCACTCCGCGAGTGGGATGATGGCACAGATGAAGATCGTTCCCTGACCCCTGAGAAAGGTTTCTTGTGCCCTCGGCAGAGAAGACTGTGCAGATCGGACGGACCCCTGAGGACGTCTTCGCCTTTCTCGCCCGCGGCGAGAACGACGCCCGCTGGCGTCCCAACGTGCTCGACGTCGCGCGCGTCTCCGGCGAGGGGGTCGGCGCTCGCTACAAACAGGGACTCAAGGGCCCCGGTGGGAGCCGCATCCCGGCCGACTACGAGGTGACCGGGTTCGAGCCGGGTCGACGTCTGGCGTTCCAGGCAACCGGCAGCGTCGTACGCACCCAGGGCGAATACACGCTCACCCCGGCCGACGGCGGCGGGACCCGGCTGACGCTGAAGCTGGCGTGGCAGCCGAGCGGGCTGTCGCGCTTCCTCGGCCCGGTCGTGGGCAAGACGTTCGAGGAGGAGATCGCCGCCCTCGACGCCCTCCGCGACCTGCTGGAGAACGAAGCTTGAGCGCAGTGTGAGCCGGTGGCGCTGGCGGCAACCGCCGCCAGTGGACGTCACCGGAGGGCCCGGAGCCAACTGGCTCCGGGCCCTCCTGTTGCCGAACTCAGGGGCTGGTGCAGGTGACGTTGCTGGGTGCGGTGGCACCGTTGCCGGTTGCGGTGAAACCGAAGGTGGTCGAGGCGTTCGGGCCGACAGTGCCGTTGTAGGCGGCGTTCCTGACCGTGACACTGCCGGTGGTGCCCGTGTTGGTGCCGCTCCAGAGGCTGCTGATGGCCTGACCACTGGCCAGGGTCAGGCCCACGGTCCAGCCGTTCAGGGGTGCTGTGGAGTTGTTGGCCACTGTCACCTCGGCCTGGAAGCCCCCGGGCCAGGTGTTGAGCGTCCGGTAGGTGGCGGCGCAGGTGCCGGGCTCCCCGGTCGGCGGCGGGGTGGTCGGCGGCGGATCGGTGGGCGGCGGGGTGGTCGGCGGCGGGGTCGTCGGAGGCGTTGTCGACTCGAACTGGCTGAAGAACCTCCAGATCTCACCCGAGGTCCAGGTCCGCGAGTCGTTGGGGCTGCCCGACCCGTCCACCGGACTGGGGGTGTGATCCCCGTCGAACGCCGCCCACTGCACCGGGTAGCCGGCCCGGCAACCCGAGTAGGCGGTGGTGATGTGGGTGAGGCTGCCCCGGCTCGGCTCGCGCGGGCTCTGCGCGGTGCAGCCGTTGTTGCGTACGAACGTGTCGCGCAGCTGCCGACCCTGGGAGATGTTCAGCACGCTGTCGTAGATGCCGTGGATGCCGAAGTAGGCGACCGGCTGCGTGCCCCCGTTGCATCCGCTGAGGTTGGCGCCGGAGAGGACGCTGACCGCGCGGATGACAGTGGGCCGGGCGCAGGCCACCGCGTAGCTCATGGCCCCGCCGTAGCTCCAGCCCAGGGCGAAGCGCTGGGTGGTGTCGACGCAGAGGTCGTTCTCGATCTGCCGGGAGATGTCGTCGAAGAGGGTCAGGTCCCGACCGTTGGTGTTGGCCCAGCCGGCGTTGAGACCCTGTGGAGCGACGAAGATCGTGCTGTTGTTCGACAGCGGCTGGAGCCCGTAGTAGCCGGCCGACGTGACGTTGTTGGCCGAGCCGTTCAACCAGTGGAAGCCGAAGATCAGCCGGTAGGGGCGGTTCCGGTCGTATCCGTCCGGGATCCGCAGGTTGTACGTACGACTCTGGCCGCTGCTCTGAATCGTCCGCGTCCCGCTGGCGAGTGTGGGGGCCTTGCCGCAGCCGGCGGTCGCCGCGAGGGTGCCGTTGGTGGCGGCCACCGCCGTCGCACCGAAGCCGCCACTCAACGCGCCGCCGGTGGTGGCCGCGAGGAGAAGCGCCGCGGCCGCGATGGATGGGAGGAAGAACCTACGTCTCAGCATTGTTTGGGCTCCTTGCCGTTCGGCGACGATCAGTGGTCGCCTGGCATCGACGGGGGCCCGGACTGGTCACCGACCGGGAAGGCGGCGGGAGGGACGGGGCCCTCGGCGCGTCTTCTCCGACTGGCTCAGGTGACCGGGAGCGTGCCCTTCACTCCCGGGTGAAAGATAGCATGTTATCGATAACACACCGAGTCGGTCGAACCTCCCGGGCTCACGTCCCGAGCGGCCGGGCCGCCCACTCGGCGGCCACTTTGTGCAGGTCACCGGTGCGGAAATGCGGGGGCTCGTGCAGCAGGAAGTCACGGTGGCTGATGTTCCAGGCGTACGCCCCGGCCATGGCGAAGGCCAGCACGTCGCCCACGCCGATCGGCCCCGCGGTGGCCGAGAAGGACAGCACGTCCTTCGGGGTGCAGAGCTGCCCGACCACTGTGACCGGCCCGCCGTCGGTACGAGGGCCGCCGGCACCCTGGCGCGGGTGCACCGTGAACGGCTGCGCGTGCCCCTTCGCCGCCGGGGTCCGCAGGTGGTGCGTCCCGCCGGCCACCACCACGAACCACTCGCCGTAGGAGCGCTTCACGTCGACGACCTCGGTGAGGTACGCCCCGCAGTAGGCGGTGACCGACCGGCCCGGCTCGATGCGCAGCCGCACGCCCGGGTGCCTGTCGAGGACGTCCGCCAGGGCCTGGCCGTAGCCGTCCCAGTCGAACCGCGCGTCCGGATCGGTGTAGTCGACTGTCATGCCACCGCCGACGTCGACCTCCGCCGCGTCGACAGCGGCCGCAGCCCAGCCGACCACGGCGGCAGCGACAGTCGCGGCGAGCGGCGCGTCCAGCCCGCTCGCGAGGTGCGCGTGGATCCCGCGTACGTCGATGCCGGCGGGCGGGCGGCGGGCGCACTCGACCGCGTCGGCCGGGTCCATGCCGAACGGGCTGGGCCCGCCGCCCATGACCAGGCTCGCGCCCGGCGCGTCGACCGGCAGGTTCACCCGCAGCAGCACCTGGGCCGACCGGCCCGCCGCGGTGGCCAGCGCGCCGAGTCGCACCAGCTCGGTGGGTGACTCGACGTGGATGCGGTGCACCCCGGCGGCGAGAGCGGCGGCGAGGTCCGCGTCGGTCTTGCCCGGCCCTGCGTACGCGGCCGGCGCCCGTCCCGGCAGCACCTCGGCCAACCTGCGCAGCTCCCCCTGGCTGGCGGCCTCGAACCCGTCGACGATCGGGGCGAGGGTTCGCAGCACACCGGCGTCCGGGTTGGCCTTGACCGCGTAGAGCAGCTCGACCGGCTGGGGCAGCGCCGCCCGGATGGCTCGGGCCTGCCCGGCCAGCGCGTCGAGGTCGTGGACGTAGATCGGTCGGGTCATCGTGGCTCACCCATCGGGTTCGGCACCGGCACGAACGGTGCGGCCCGGTCGGCGTCGCGCCGCCAGCGGACCAGCAGGTTCGCCTTGGCCAGAAGCGGCTCTCCGGTCAGCAGTGCGCGCAGCTCCGCCGGCTCACCGAGGTCGGCGGACACCGCCTCGACGACGGCGCGCAGCTCCTGCCACAGCCGCCGTTCGATTCCCGGCCGCGCGTCGGCGAGGGCCCCGCTGATCCCACCGAGGTGGTTGACGAACAGGCAGTAGACGACCCGGCGGTGGGCGGCCCGGGGACCGTAGCGGACCTGGGCGGGGACGCCGTCCGGCCAGGTGCCCCACCGCTCGGCGTCCAGCTTCACCCCCTCCAGGTCGCGCAGCAGCATGCGTACCGGAAGGTGATCACGGTCGAGCACGACGACCACGTTCTGCAGGTGCGCCTCGTGCACCACGCCGTGGCTGAGCCAGTTGCGCAGCACCGCCGGCACCAGCAGACCGACGTACGCGCCCCACCAGGCCACCGGATCCGGTGTCACCAGCGGTGTTGCGGCCAGCGCCGCCGCCAGCACCGGTGTGTCGCCCTGACGCAGGTGCGGGCGCAGCCCGCCGCGCAGGATCGTGCCGTACGCCTCGTCCGGGCCGGGGACGTCGACAGTGCGGTAGGCGGGCTCGGCGAGCAGCCCCACCCCGTCCGGCAGCGGCACCCGGGCCAGCAGGTCGGTCAGCGCCACCGCGCCGGTGAGTTCGTAACGGGCGTTCTTGCGCAGGCAGTTGGTGATCCGCACGTGGAGGCTGGTCTTCACGAACAGGTCGGCCTCGGGGGCGTAGAGGGTACGGACGCTCGCGGTGGGTCGTACCGGCACACCGGCCGCCCCCAGGTTGCGCAGCCGGGGGTGGGTGGGCGGGATCAGCGACAGCTGCCAGGGGTGCACCGGTAGGACGCGGTGCCCGCGCGGGGGTCGTGGCGGGTCGAGGGCGGCCACCAGTGGATCGAACGGCCCGGCGTCGGCGATCAGGTCGTCCGGTACGGCCAGCCAGTGCAGCCGGAACGCGGTGCGCAGCTCCGGCGCGTACGCCCGCCAACTGTCCGGGTCACCGCTGCGCCACTTCGGGGTGGGGTGGTGCGGGTGGCCGAAGACCAGCGACTGCTCGGAGTCGACGTACGCGTCGATGGCGGGTTCACCGGTGGGGGTCGGATCCTCGGCCGGCCGGTCGGCCAGCAGCCGGGCCACTGTGTCCCGGCTGGACCTGACCTGCTCGGCGAACTCGTCGTTCACCAGGCCGGTACGGGTGGTGAGTTCCGCGGCGACCAGGGCGGCCAACCCGTCCGCGTCCAGGTCTTCCCACCGCCCACTGCCGGACCTGCGTTGGACCGGGCCGGTGTAGCGGTGCGCGCCGAGCGGCGAGGTTCGCGCGACCTCGCAGCGCACTGTGACGTCTAGGTGCCGCAGCAGCAGCCGTACGGTTCCGTCGACCACTGTCGGGGTGTCGTCGGCCGGGGCCAGCTCGCGCAGCAGGCAGCCGAAGACGGCGTGGGCTGCGGCCAGGTCGGCGCTCTGACCGGTGTCGCTGGCCGGCCGGAAGCGCAACTGGGCGCTCGTCATCGTGTCTCCCGCAGGTAGTTCGGGCCGGTACGCAGGTAGTACTTGTTGATGTCGGCGCAGCCGAGCCGCTGTTTGGGCAGCAGGGTGCCGGCGGTGAGCATCGCCTTGATGGGCAGCTCGGTGGCGTGCAGGACCCGCTCGGTGAAGATCCGCACCGCCGGTCCGTCGCCCCAGCGGTCGCGGGCGGCGGCGAGCCGGGGCACCAGCGCCTCGGCGGGTGTCGGCACGGGCAGTCCTCTGGCGGCCAGGGCGACCAGGGGCGCGGCGGCGGCCAGGTGCAGGGTGATGGTGATGAACACGTCGGCCAACTCGTGCGGGTCGCGCGCCCACATCCGGTCGTCGTGCAGGGCGAGCCCGTTCGTGCCGCCGTGCCGCCTGTCGAGCCGGGCGCCGTCGTTGTCCTTGTAGAGCAGGCCGACAGTGCCGTCCGAGTGCACCAGCAGGTGGATGTTCTGCGGGTGCGCCTCCAGTGCGATTCCGTGGCGTAGCCAGAGGAAGACGTGCCAGCCGAGCAGCAGGTCCAGGTAGGACTCCAGCAGCGCGACGGGCCGCTGCGGGCTGATCCGTTCGAGGACCGTGCCCGCCACCGGGTCGGCGGCGGCGAGGGCCGCTACCGGCACCACCTGCACGCCGGCCAGGTCGCGCGGAAATCGGCGCAGCAGGAAACCGCGGCGCTCGTCGCCGTCGACGTGCGCCCAGGTGCTCTCGTCGGCGTGCCGGATCCGACCGGCGAAGCTGGGTTCGGCGGTGGCGATCCGGTCGAGCAGTGCGGCGACGGCCGCGCCGTCGGCGAGCGAGCCGGGTTGCAGCGTGCGTCGGTTGCGCGCGCCGAGACTCGCGGTCGGCAGCGGCAGTTTGAGATGCAGGTACGGGTCGTGGTCGAGCGCCACAGTCCGCATGGAGAGGGTGGGTCGCACCGGGGTCACCGGCAGGTCGAGCACCGGGAGCGCGTGGCGGGCCACTGTGATCGGATGCGCCGGCAGCAGCAGCTGACCCGGTCGCGGCGCGCTCGGCCACCACGCTGGCAGCTCGCCAGCGAGTCGGACGTCGTCGACCGGGGCGGCGTACCAGCGCAGCGCGAAACGTGGAGCGTGCTCCGGGGCGTACCGGAGCAGTTCGTCGTCGCGCAGACCGTGCCGGCACCGGTCGGTGGGGTAGACGGGGTGGCCGTGGTGGGCGGCGAGCACGTCATCCAGGAGGGCCGCCGGCAGGCCGGTCGGGGCGAGCGCGCGTTCGGCCGCAACCTCGGTGAGCACCAGTGCCCGATCGCGTGCGGCGAGCCGTCGGGCCCGCAGGTCGGCGCGGCACTCGACGCCGAGGTCGCGCCAGCCGGCCTCGGCCTCGGCGTTGTCGTGCGGGGCGAGCAGCGTCAACAGTCCGTCCAGCGTCTCCGTACGCCGCACGTCGCCGGCGCGGGTCACCAGCAGCACCATCGGCGCGGCGCTGCGGACTGCCTGCTGGAACCCGTCGGCGCGGATCGGAATGCGCAGCAGGCCAGCGGGGTGTGGCACCTGCCACCAGTCGGGCCCGTCCGGTCGGCCGGCGCTGCTCAGACCGAGGTGATCCTCGCGCAGCAGGGCGTCGAGCACCCGGGCGAAGACTTCCCGCTCACAGTCGTCGCTCACTCGACGATGGTCCACTGGAGGCCGTTGCGGAGGGCGGCCAGCGCCTGCCGGACGGTGCCCTCGTCGGGGCCGATTCCGTGCAGCACGGCGAGGTAGTCGCGGTTCGTGCCGGTGTGCTCGGCGGTGCGGCCCACCTCGCGCAGCGGACGGCAGCCCAGCCGGACGTCGCCGTGGACGGTGTCGAGTGGGCCCGGTGCGGCGACGAGACGGCCGGACCGGTCCGCGCAGACGTACTCGACCCGGGCGTGGCGGTCGACAGTGTCGGGCAGGCCGAGGGCGGCCAGCGGCTCGCCGAGGTGCAGCCGGATGACGTACTCGAACAACGGCACACCGAGCAGTTCGGCGAGGATCAGGTCCATCCGGTCGCCGATGAGGCGGTAGTTCACCTCGATCAGCCGGACCCGGCCGTCGGAGATGACGTACTCGGTGTGGCAGGCGCCGAAGCCGACTCCGAGCGCGTCGAGCCGCGTCCGCAGCTGGGTGCGCGCCCGCTCCGCCGGGGGCGACCAGGCGAGGCTCTCCTCGGTGAAGGTCGGCGGCGGGCCGAGGCCGGTGCGCCATCCGCCCAGGGAGGCCAGCTCGGTGCCGTCGCCGAGGGTCTCGAAGGTCCGCAGCTCACCGGCGAGGTACTCCTCGACCACCAACGCCACGTCCGGCCGCCGGCCACGGATCTCGGCGACCCGGGCGACCAGCTCGGCGTGGTCGGTCACCAGGTACGCGTCCTCGCTGGCCACCCCCTCGCGAGGTTTGACCACCGCCGGGAACATCAGGGTCGGCACGTCCGGCGTGACGCCGGGGTCGATGGTGCCGGTGCGTACCAGATCGAGGCCCGCGGCGGCGATAGCCCGGCGGGCCGCAGCCTTGTCCTTGCAGAGACGGGCGGCGTCCGGGTCCTTGCCGGGCAGGCCGAGCTTTCGGGCGGCGATCGCTGTGGCCTCCTGGAGGTGGTCGCTGTTGGACAGTAGCGCCACCGCGCGGTCGGGTGCCGCCGCCGCGACCACAGCGGCCGGGTCGCGGACCGCGCAGCGCGCCACCCGCACGTCCGCCGGCCATTCGGCCGGCCGGTCGGTCAGCACCGTGGCCGACAGCCCGAGTGACGCCGCCGCCGGGAGGAACCCGTCCAGGACGGCGTCGGTGGGGTTGAGCGCGGTGATGTAAAGCCGCATACCGCCTCCGTCGACTACCACGATGTGACTATTAGGGTAGCCTATCCTTATTATGCGGTTTTGGGGTGATCCGCCCGGTGCAGCAATCCGGCGGCAACCAGTCCACCGATCAACACAGCAGCCGCGCCCACCAACTGCCCCGTCTCCAACGCCGAGGCGAAGGCGACAGTCACTGCCTCCCGTTCGGCCCCTTCACCTGCGGCGGCGAGAGCCGCCGGAAACGACCCGGCGCCCGCCAGGGCCGCCGGCAGCAGCGCCGCGAACCGGGCGTTCAACACGGCACCCAGCACCGCGATGCCGAGGCTGCCGCCAACCTCGGTCATGGTGCCGTCGACGCCCGCACCCGCGCCGGCCTTCGCCGCCGGGATCGCGCTCATCACCGCCTCGACGATGGCCGGATTGGCCAACGCGCAACCGACACCCATGACGAGCAACCCGACAAGCAGCACCCCGTACCCGTCGGACGGAACGAGGGTGACCAGCGCGAGACCGGCCGCGAGCAGCGTCATGCCAACGGCGATGGCGACAGCCAGGCCGAGCCGACGGATCACACTCGCGACGACGCCACTGACGTTGAGCAGCACGATGGACAGCGCGAAGGGCGCCATCCGCAGACCAGCCTCCCAGGCGGGGTAACCCCTGACGAACTGGAGATGCTGGGTGAGCAGGAAGAGCGCGCCGGTGGCACCGAACGTGATCAGCACGACGCCGGAGATCGCACCGACGAAGCGCCGGTCCCGGAAGAAGCGCATGTCCAACATCGGGTAGGTGATGCGTCGCTCCCACCGCACGAAGATCCCGAGCAGGAGTACGCCGACAGCCCCCGCGCCGGTCACCTCGGTCGACGCCCACCCGCGCTCCGGCCCGGCGATGATCGCCCAGACGACCGCTGTCAGGCCGGCGGTGGAGAGCACGGCGCCGAGCACGTCGAGTCGGCCGCCGGCCGTCCCGCGGGACTCGGGAACCAGCGCGCGACCGACGAGCAGGCAGACCAGCACGATCGGCACGTTCATCAGGAAGATCGCGCCCCACGGCAGATGCGCGAGGATCGTGCCGCCGATCGGTGGCCCGATGGCGAAGCCCAACGCGCTGGTGGCGGCCCAGATGCCGATCGCCCGGGACCGCTCGGCGGCGTCGAAGACCTGCATCGCCACGGCGAGCGTCGCGGTGACCAGCAGCGCGCCACCGACGCCCATCCCGGCCCGTGCGGCGATCAACTGCCCGCTGGTGCTGGCCAGACCGGCGGCCAGCGAGCCGACCCCGAACAGGGCCAGCCCGGCGAGCAGCATCCGACGGCGGCCGTACCGGTCGGCGGCGCTACCGGCGGTGAGCAGCAACCCGGACAGCACCAACGCGTACGCGTTGATCATCCACTGCACCTCGGCGGTGCTGGCACCCAACTCGGTGGTGAGCACCGGCACCGCCACGGTCAGCACCGTGTTGTCCAACACCACCACCAGTTGCGCGACGCACAGCACGGCCAGGATGAGCCATCGCTGTGGCAGTAGTGCCGATGTCGCTGTGTCGGTGGCCGGCTGGACGCTGGTCACGCCACCGCCTTGACGCCGTCCAGCGCTTGCGGCTCGGTGGGCTGTCCGGCCGCCGGGTCGACGGCGGGGCCCTGCCGGTGCGGGAATCGCCGCTGGTGGGAGAGGCCGAGGACGACCCCGGCGGCCACCAGCACGATGGCCGCGACCGCTACCGCCGGATAGCCGACCCGGTCGGCCGCCGCGAGACCGATGGACGCCGCCACGAACGAGCAGACCAGGCCGAACGACGACAGCACCGTGAAATCGGTGCCGCCGGTGTCGGGCCGGGAGTAGTCCATGTTGACCGTGTAGAGCACGACGTTGGCGATGGTGTAGGCCACCATGAAGCAGCAGAGCGCGGCGACCGTCCCGCCCAGCGGAGCGCGGCCGTTCATCAGCGGCAGCAGCAGCAACGTCGACACCGTGAGCGCCACGCCGCCGACCACGAGCACGCCACCGCGCCCGAACCGCCCGATCCCGAGCCCGGCGACCAGGCCCGCCACGATGGCCGGGGCGCTGGTCACCACACCGGTGACGACGCCGATCCGACCCAAGGACCATCCGGCGTCGACAAGCGCCGGGGTGACCAGGGCGTACGCCATTCCCGCGCCGACGTAGACCAGTGGCACCACACCGAAGGTCCACCACCGGCAGCCCGGCTGGCCGAACACCGACAGCAACGCCCGGTACGCCGCGCCGACCCGTTCCACCCGATCGGTACGGGGAGGCTCCCGGAACCGCCACACCACGAGCAGGCCGACCGCCGTCATCCCGGCCAGCAGGCCGATCGCCGGCACCCAGCCGAACTGGTCGTAGACCAGGACGCAGGCGCCACCGCCGAGCAGGTTGCCGAGGTAGCTCGCGGCGACCTGGATGCCGTTGCCGGTGCCCCGGGCCGAGTCGGCCAGCATCCGGACCGCGACGGCGTCCACTGCGATGTCCTGGGTGGCCGAGAAGAAGACGTACGCGGCGCAGATCGCGATGATCGGGCCGAGCGCGTCGGCCGGGCTGGCGAACGGCAGCAGCGCCAGCAGGGCGAGCACCAGGGCGGTCTGGAGCACGAGCAGCCAGGAGCGGTAGTGGCCGCGGTGCTTCGAACCGTACCGGTCGAGGATCGGCGCCCAGAGGAACTTGATGGGCCAGATCAGGCCGACGATCTGCAACAGCGCCAGCGTGTCCAGCGAGGTGCCGCCGTCGCGCAGGATGGCGGTGAGCCCGACGGTGATGAAGCCGACGCCAAGGTACTGGGTGACGTAGAGCGCGGTAAGGGTGCCGAGCCGGCCCTTCATGCCGCTTTCCAGTAGCCGAGGGAGGTCAACCGGTCCTTGTCGACGCCCAGCGTCTTGCGGAGGTGTCGGGTGATGCCCCGGGTGGTGGCCGCCTCGCAGGCCACCCAGTAGTGGCCCGCGTCGCTGGTCGGCAGGGCCGCGCAGACCGTGTCGACGAGATGCTGACCCGCGTCGCGCCGGGGCACCCAGGTGACGTCGTGGTGCGCCCGGGCCCGCAGCGCGAGTGCCTTCTCGCCCTCGTGGGCGTACTCCAGCCAGATCGTCGCCGGGATGTCGGCACCGGCGTCGAGCAGGCTGTTCACCGCGGGCAGCGAGGCCGCGTCGCCGATCAGGTAGAGGTGCTCGGGCGCGGGGTCGGGCAGCTCGAAGGCGCTGCCCTGCACTGTCGCGCTGATGGTGTCGCCGACAGTGGCGGTGGTGGCCCAGCGGGCCGCGCACCCGTCGTGGATGGCGAATTCGAGTGTGAATCGGCCGGTGGCCGGGTCCGGGTCGACCAGCGTGTACGCGCGCTGGTGGGCCCGGCCGTCGTTGTCGAACCACAGCCGGATCCACATCGTGGGGTGCACCCCGCACGTCTCCAGCAGACCGCCCCCGTCCAGGAGGAGTCGCTGGTAGTGCCCGTCGATCGACTCGGTGCTCAGGACGGTCAACCGAAAGTCCCGCCCTCCCATGGCCTTGAGGACCAGGGCCTCCCAGTTCCGTTTCACGCACCCCTCCAGGTAAGGTCATCCTTGGTTAGGGGAGGTTAACCTAAGTTGCGCCCCGGATGGAACAGAGGACAGCGCCCGATGACGTACCAGGAGAAGATCGCCGGTCTCGGCGAGCTGTCGTTGGTGACAGTGGACCCGGACCGGGACGCCGCACTCCTGCACGAATGGGTGACCCTGCCCCGCAACTCCTTCTGGGGCATGGGTTCGCACACTGTCGAAGAGGTCCGCGAGACATACGCCTTTGTGGACGGCCTCTCCACGCACCACGCGTACCTGATCACTGTCGACGGGGAGCCGGTCGGCCTCTTCCAGAGCTATCAGCCCGAGGCGGACCCGGTCGGCGAGCGCTACCCCGTCCAGCCCGGCGACGTGGGGATGCACCTGCTGCTCAGCCCCGACCGACGCCTCGCCCGCAGCCTCACCAACGCGGCTGGCCCGGCCGTCGCCCGCTTCCTGTTCCGCGACCCGGCGGCCCAGCGGATCGTGGTGGAGCCGGACGTCCGCAACCACCTCGCCCTGCGTCGGCTGGAGATCGAGGGCTTCACCTTCGACTCGGAGATCGACATGCCGGACAAGCGGGCCCAACTCGCGTTCCTGACCCGCGCCCGGTTTGCGGAGAGGCACCCGACGCCGGCCTGACCACCACGCGACCGGCACCGGCGCTACCGTGCCGCGCTGCGGGTCCGGTGCGCTCATCCGCCCGGTGCGGCAGTGGGCGCGCCGGGCCGGTTGTCCAGCATGTTCAGCTCGGCGGCCCGCGCCTGCTGGATCCGGCCGGCGAGCGCCTTCACCTCCGGGCTTCCCCCGGCGGTCTGCTCGCCCTGGCACAGCACCACTGTCTGCGCGAGGTGCGCCCGGATCAGGCCAGTCGCCCGGGACGACACCTCCGCGTCGGACGTGGCACGTAGCTCGGCGAGGCTGGCCTCGGTGACCATGCCGGGCATCTGATGCCCCTCGTGGATGTTCAGCTCCGGTGTGTTGCCCGCGGCCAACAGCCCACGCAGGTCCCGCAACTCCGCCTGATGGGCCTTCCGGACCTCGCCGAGAAGGGTCCGCAGCGACGGATCCGCCGGGCGGGTGTCGAGCTGATCGATCAGCGCGAGCGCGCCCTCGTTCATCGGGATCAGCAGTTGGATGAAGGCGTCGTCGGTGCCGTTGAGCGCCACCGGCACGGCCGGCACCGCGGCGGCTGACGACGCTGCCACCGACGACGCTGCTGGTGCCTGGTTGGTGCGACCCCAGCCCTGACTGAGCCCGACGGCCACCGCCGTGGCGACCACTGTCGCGACGACGCCGACCAGCCGCCCGGCAGATACGCGAGGCCCTCTGCGCTCCGCCATGCCCTGTTCGTCCATCAGTTCGCCAGTGCTCACCGGGCGGCTTGGAACGCGCGGCCGACCACTGTCGCGCCGGTCCCGTCGCTGAACAACCCGGACCGGTCCTTGTCCGTGGCGGGTAGTCCGAACCAGGCGTAACGCTGGAGGTAGGGGAGTTGACCGAGCATGGCGGTGGCCGCCGTGAGGAAGGCCGCCTGCTGCTGCTGACTGGGAAACTGCGAACCGCCCCCGGCGAAGCGGATCAGCGCGAACTCGGTCAGCCAGATCGGTTTCCGGTACCGCTGGTAGACGGCCTGGAGGTACTGCCGGAGTTGGGCCACAGCGGTGGCGGTCGTGAAGTCGGCGCCGAACCAGTGCAGCGCGATGAAGTCCACCCGGTGGCCGCGGGCCTCTGCGCCGGTCATGAACCTGTCCAGCCAACCCTGCGGGTCCGGCGCGCCCCAGGCGACCGCCGGGCTGCCCAGTTTGCTGCCCGTCGCCATCAGCTGCGGCCACAGGTCCAACGCCTGCTCGACCGTCATGTTCGCCTGCTCGGGCAGGTCCGGCTCGTTGAAGGTGAGTAGGTACGGTCCGGCGGCCCTGGCCCGCGCCAGCTCCGCGGCGGTGACGTTCTCCGCGCTGCGGATCATCGGCACGAACGTCGCACCACGCGGGGTGCTGATCCCCGCGTGCTGGGTGCCCCAGGTGTAGTACCAGCTGGCAGTGGAGTTCGCCAGCGCCTGACTCGCTCCGGCGAAGTTCCACACCCCGACGCCCTTGCGGGCGGAGCTGACCGCCGGCGCGACCGGAGCTTTCGACGAGGGCCGCGCGCTCGGTGAGGGCGCGACGCTCGGGGTGGCGACGGCGGTGGGCGCGGCAGACGGCGGCGCCGCCCACGAGGGCGCGGACGGATCGTCCGGCAGGATCACCACAGCCATGGTGATGGCCAGGACGGCGGCGGCCACACCGGCGGCGAGGGACGGCACGAGGCCACGGGGCCGGTTCACCGCGAGGTCGACGACGCTCGGGCCGCCGCCCGCATCGGCGGACACCGCGCCGGGTGGGGTCGGCCCGGCGGCGGGTCCGGCCGCCGGGGCCGGGGGTACGACGGCCTGCGCGGCGGCAGGGGCCGCCGCGCCCGGCAGGTGGGCGCCGAGACCCGCCGGGAGCGGCAGCAGCGGCATACCGGCCAGCAGCCGGTCGATCGGCAGGAGGGTGGTTCCCAGCCGTCCGCAGAACGCGCAGTCGCGGACGTGTCGAGCCAGTCGCTTGCGCCACAGCGAGCTGGGCGTGCCGTCCCACTCGGCGGTCACGGCGCCCAGGTCCGGGCAGCCAGGGCGGGCGCGGAGCGCGCGGACGACGCCACGGGCGCTCTGGATCTGCTCCTTCATCCGGTGGATCCGCACCGCGACGTGCCCGGGTGACAACCCGAGCGCGTCGGCGACCTCGTTGCGGGTGATCTCGCCGGTCTCCTCCAGCCACCACAGCGAGAGCAGTTCCTGGTCGTCCGGGTCGAGCCAGCGGGTCGCCTCGGCCACCTCGCGTCGTTGGTCGGTGAGGCCGAGCCGGAGGATGGTCATCCCCGCGAAGTCGGAGGCCGGGTCGGGCACGTTGTGGATCGCGTCCAGCCCGGCGTCGCGGTTGAGCGCGACGCGGCGACGCGTCTCCCAGTCACGCACCTGGCGGATGGCGATCGCCACCAGCCAGGACCGGTATGCCGCCGGGTCGTTGAGCGCGGGCAGGTACCGGATCACCCGTACCAACGTCTCCTGGACCACGTCGTCGACGTCGGCGTGCCCGCGCAGCGCACGCCCGACGATGTTGTAGACCAGCGGGAGCGAGGCCGCGACGACGTCGTCGAGAGCGCGCTGGTCACCCTGCCGGGCCGCGACGACCAACCCGACATCGGGCAGTGCTCGACCGGCTGACGACATGGGTCCACTCCTTGGGTGCTCATCCGCGCGGCAGCCACGCTGGGTGTGCTGACCGCCCTCAAGATCGGAGACTCGCGGCAGCGGGTGGGATTACAGAATTCCTGGGCGGCCGGTTCGTCACAAGCGAGGCGGGTCCGTCGGCGGCGCATATGTGGCGGCAGCGCCGGGTATGGTGCGGGGTGTCGGTGTCGCCGGGCGCTCGCCCGTGCACAGGACACCAGCATTCGGGCGCCAACGTGTGCGCCGAAGCGTCACCGGGTCGCACGGCCGACGTTGCCGAGGCCCGGACGCACCCCTTTCGTAGAGACAGGATCCCTGCATGACATCGAACGACAACGGTCGACCCGCCCTGTTCCTCGCCACGTCGCACGGTGACGTGCTGGACGGACCGGCGGTGACCTTCGACAGCAGCGAGGAGGCCATGCGGCAACTGCGTCACCCGTTCGCGGTGCAGCCGGCCCAGCCGACGCCCGGCGCTGTCGACCCCTCGGATCAGCGCGGCTGATCCCCGCTTGCTCCCTCTCCAAACGCCTAGCCTCATACTTTCGGCTAGAAAATAGTCGGTCTTTCGGGTAGTGTCCGGGTCATCAAGTGAACGACATGACGCGGTGGCGAGGCCCGTGCTCGTGGCCTTGCGACAGCGCACCTTCGCCCGTACGTGCGCCCCGGCGTCAGCCGGTTCGGAGATCCTTCCGGTCGACCCGATCGACGGGCATGTGCGGGAGGGGACCACCACATGTCCACAATCGTCGAGAACGCGACCAGCACCCGTGTCAGCCAGCGCAGCAGCGACCAGAGCCCGGATGAGCTGCTCGCCACCCTGGCGGCGACCCCGGCGGACGATCCCCGCCGCCCAGCACTGCGGGACCGCGCCATCGAGGCGTGGCTACCGCTGGCCCGGCACCTGGCGCGCCGCTACGGCGGACGCGGCGCACCCGACGACGACCTGGCCCAGACCGCCTTCGTCGGGCTCATCAAGGCAGTGGACAACTTCGACCACGACCGAGGCGTCGACTTCAGCGGGTACGCCATTCCCACGATCATCGGCGAGATCAAGCGGTACTTCCGGGACCGCACCTGGGCGGTGCGCGTGCCCCGCCGCCTCCAGGAGCTGCGCCTGTCGATCAGCGCGGCGAACAGCGCCCTGACCCAGACCCTCGGCCGCTCGCCGACAGTCGCCGACATCGCGTCCCACCTCGACGTGTCCGAGGAGACGGTCCTGGAAGGGCTGGAGGGTGCGCGTGCCTACCGGGCCACGTCGCTGTCCACTCCGACCGGGGCCGACGGCAGCCGCGAACTCGGGGACACCCTCGGCGAGGACGACCACGAGTTCGATCTCGTCGAGATCCGCGTCGCCCTCGGCCCGGCCCTCGCCACGCTGCCGGCACGCGAGCGCCAGATTCTGAGCCTGCGCTTCCACGGCAACCTGACCCAGGCCCAGATCGCCGACCGGATCGGCGTCTCGCAGATGCACGTGTCCCGACTGATCACCCGCTCGCTGGCCGCGCTGCGCCACCAGCTCAACCCGGACATCGCAGCCTGAGCCTGATCAGAGTTGGACGACGTGGCCCACCCGTGGCGGCGTACGACCGGCGAGAACGTCCAGCCACGCGTGTTGCAGCGCCGCCGGCCCGGCACCCACCCGAACGTCGAGCCACCCGCTCACTACGGCGGCGAAGCGTTGCCAGGCCTCGGTGAACCGCTGGTCGAGGCCGTCGCGGCCCCAGTCGTGGCTGCGCTTGCGCATCTGCACCGGCGCGAAGAACACCTCCTCGGCGGCGTCGGCGTTCGGCGTCTGGTTGGTGAGCCCGACCGCGATGTCCCGGACCAGACGGTCGCCGAGGCGACGACGCACCGCGGCACGGGTCGAGGGCGCGCCGGACAGGTCGAGGTAGACGGTCGGGGCCACGTCAAGGGCGTCGATGTCGTCGTACGACACGACCTCGTCGTAGCAGCCGAGCGACCTGGTGAACGCCAGGTTGCCCGGTGAGGTGAGACCGACCAGGCGCGGCCCTCGCCGGTGCAGCTCGAACGCGGCGGCGTACGCGGTCTTGCTCGACGCCGACGACACCAGCAGCGCCTCGGCACCGTAGAAGTCGTTGTCGACCACCTGGTCGGCCAGCATGAACGAGGTGAAGAACAGCGGCCGGAACAGGATCAGCAGATCCTCCTGGTCGCGCTGGTACGCGGGGTCGCCGACGGTGGACCGGTACGCGTTGTACGGCGACGGCAACTCGGCCCGGTGCGGGCTCGCCTCGCGGAAGCCGGTCGCGTCGACCCGGTCCGGTCGCACCACGAGGTGACCGGCGGGCGGCAGGTAGCCGTAGATCCGATGCCCCACCTCGACCCCGGCCACCGCCGAGGCGACCACCTCGGCGAAGCCCCAGAGCGGTGGCAGGCCCCACTGCGGCCCGAGGCCCTGGGCTGCCGGCGGAAAGAACTGCCAGTAGCGCATCGCGTCGCCGAGCACCGCGTAGGTCACGTTGTTGGCGGTGAGGCCGACGCGGTCCACACGCAGCAGCGCCTCGCCGTCGGCCAGGGCAGGGGTCAAGCCATCGACGAGCGTGGTCTGCCCGAGGTCGTCACGCGCCACGGCGAAGGTCCATGAGTCAGCCATGATGTGACGCTAGACAGCCCCGCAATCGGAGACAAGTGCACTGAGAGTGCAAAATCCCACTGCACAAGCTGAGGGTCGGGGGCGCTGCGGCGCGCGGTCAGTGTCGGAGCGCGGCGAGGTCGCGGAGGTGCGCGAGCGGCAGGTGCGGAGGCCGCCACTCCACGAAGAGGGCCGTCGCGTCGTCCTCGAGCTGGTCGTCCTGGTAGCCGACGACGGCGCGGACCAGGCGACGCATCGTCTCCGGGCTGGGCAACCCGTCGTTCAGGGCACGGTTGACGAAGTCGACGAGCCGGTCCAGCCCGAACTGCTCCCCCTCGGCGCTGCGCGCGTCGGTGATGCCGTCGGTGTAGGCGAGGATGCGGTCGCCCGGGTGCAGGTCCTCGACGTGTACCCGCGGTCGACGAGGTGACAGGTGGCCCAGGCCGAGCGGCAACACTGTCGGCCCGGGAAGTTCCCGAACGGCCTTGCCGTCGCGCAGCAACATCGCACCGGGGTGACCCGCGTTGATCATGCTGAGTCGGCCGGTCTGTCGGTCCAACTCGATGAGCAACCCGGTAGCGAAGAAGTTCGGGTGCTCGGACCGCACCCAGCGGTCGATGCTGATCGCCGTGTCGACCAGGTCGAGGCCGCACCGACGGGCGTTGCGGTACGCGCTGACCACCAGCGAGGCCAGGGTGCTCGCCTTTATGCCGTGCCCACAGGTGTCGAAGAGCCCGACACTGAGCACGTCGTCGTTCAACGCGTAGTCGAAGATGTCGCCGCCGACGTCGTAGCACGGTTCGAGGATGGCGGTGACCACAAGGTCGTCGGTGGCGAAGGTCAGCGGTGGGAGCAGGCCCCACACGATCTCGGCCGCGACCTGCATCGGCATTCGCCGCCGCATCCGCTCGACCACGTCACCGTAGAGCCGGCGGTTGACCAGGATCTGGGCGATGTTGACCGCCACCTCCCAGGCCGGAGCATCCATCGTCTCGTCGGCGGCGGCCGGCGAGACGATCTCCAGTACGCCCATCCGCTCACACCCGAGCAGCAGTGGCACCCACACCCGGTCCGGGTTGTCGGGCGCGCGCTGGATGTCGAGGGTGGTGAAGGCACGGCCGGCGAGCGTCGTCTCGATAGGCAACTGGCCCCGGTCGAGACCCGCGCCGAGCAGCGGCACGAGGAGGGTCTGCGTGTAGTCGGCCAGATAGATCACCATCTCGCTGGCGTCGATCGCGGGCGCCGCACGGGAGACCAGTTGCGACACCTCGTCCGGGCCGCCCCGGGGCGCGTTGAGCTGCAACCAACGCACCACCTCGCCAACGTCGGCCATGCTCCACCTCCCCCTGTCCTCCCGGATCGCGGGAGCACGTAGCGCGAGCGGTGAGGCTACCTCGCCCGCCGCGCACCCGGCGCCTACCGAGTCGCCTCCACGCCAGGGCGCGCCGCGATCATCACACCGCCGGCGGCCGGCCCGAGCCGCGCCACCCTCACGAGGATGGCGCCTCGGCGAGGTCAGCCGGGTTGAGGTCCAGGGTGGCGAGCAGCCCGGAGTGCTTGGCCGGGTCCACCCACTCGGGCAGTTCACGCTCGACCCAGGCGGCCCGAGCCAGTTGACCCCGGTCGCGAAGTGCGGCGACGATTCGGTCCCTGGCGATCCTCATCTGGTACTCCCCTAGTTGAGCGTCGAAACAATGTGCACTGAGGATGAACTCGAGTGCGCGTCGGGCAACCGACCGCCGGACGCCGACGACGCGCCGACCTGTCGGTCGGGACGCGGTCCGCGGTCAGCCGACACGGCCGGTACGTCGCGGCGACGGAGAAGATGAGCGCTAACACCCTGGTGGGCTGGTGGCGACGGCGTCTGGCGGCCACCGGGGTCCCCCGGGCGACATGTTCACCGTACGCCCTCACGGCGGCCAGCCGCACCAGCGCCCTGGACGGGCCGGAGGTCAGGGCTCCAGCACCACCTTGCCGGCCCGGCTGCGGTTCTCGGCGAACACCAGTGCCGCGGAGACCTCGCTGAGCGGGTAGCGGGCGGCGATCTGCGGCACTATCACCCCTTGCCGCAGCAGGTCGAGCACGATGCCGAGGTCGGTACGCAGGCGACGGCGGAACGCGGCGCGGCGGGTGAGCTGGCCGGACCAGAAGTTGTAGAAGCCGGCCCGGTGACCGTTGGGCAGCGCGTTCCAGGTGTAGAGGCGGGTCAGCAGCTTCACGAAGACCCACACGACCGACTGCCCGGTGCCGACGGCGGCGGCGTTGCCGTAGACGACAAGCTTGCCGCCGGGGGCGAGTAGGGCGTACGAGGTGCGTACGCCCGAGCCGCCGACCGGGTCGAAGACGGCGTCGACGCCACCCGGCGACAGCTCGCGGACCCGCGCCGCCATTTCCGGGTCGCGGTAGTCAAGGGGTTCGACGCCGAGTTCGCGCAGCCCGGCGTGGTGCCGTTCGGCGGCGGTGCCGATGACCCGCAGGCCGAGGTGTCGGCCGAGTTGGACGAGCACGCTCCCGACGCCGCCGTTCGCACCGTGCACGAGGATGGTCTGTCCGGCCGTCAGGTCGGCGTCCCGCAGCATCTGCCAGGCGGTCACCCCGTTGACGACGACGGTCTCGGCCTCCGCGGGGTCCAGACCCGCAGGCACCGGGGTCAGGGCGTCGATGTCGACAAGCGCGTGCGTGGCCCAGGCGCCGGTCTTGGTGACCGCCGCCACCCGCGTGCCGACCAGTGCGTCGTCGCCGTCGGGGCCGACCTCCCGGACGGTGCCGACGAGGTCGTAGCCGGGCACGAACGGAAACCTCGGCTGGCCGGGGTACAGCGCGTGGCGCATCTGCTGTTCGGCGAACGAGATGCCGGTGGCCTCGACCTGGACCAGCGCCTGCCCCCGGGCGGGCACTGGCATCGCGCGTCGGTGCAGCAGGAGTCCGTCGGGCTCCACCACGCCGGGCAGCACCACTTCGGTGATCGTGTCGGTGGTCATTGGCTTCTCCCTTGTTTGTAAGTGCGTACTCACACACTTGTCGGGTCAAAAGAGCGGGCCGCCGAAGCGGCCCAGCATCGGGGTCGGTCAGGGGTGGCGAATGCCGGCGGTCAGGGCGCGAGCCCAGGGCTCCGGGACCTGCTCCAGGCCGGCCGTCACGATCAGGTGGCACAACTGGCCGTACGCGAAGAACTGCTGCACCTGCGCGTCGCTGGCCCCTGCCCGACTCTGCACGAAGGTCGCGACCCGTCGGTAGCCGGCCCGCACCGCCTCGGCGATCTCCGGGATGTCAGTGACGGCCTGCGCCTGCACCTGGAAGAGCAGCAGGTCGCGATCGGCGATCAACTCCGCGTAAGCACCGCCCATGGCGTCGAGGATCTCCTGCGGGCTGTCACCCTCGGCGCGCTCCGCACCCGCCTCGATCGCGTCAGCGATCCGGTCGAAACACACCCCGGCCGCCGCCACGAACAAGCCGAGCTTTCCGGAGAAGAGCCGAAAGACGTACGCCTCGGAGATGCCGGCGGCGGCGGCCACGGCGGTGACCGGGGTGGCGTGGAAGCCAGCGCGTGCGAACACCGATACGGCGGTGTTCAGGACGGTGACCCGGCGGGCCTCGGCGGTGGATCGCATGTTTGTAAGTGTGCACTCACAAACAATCGCCGTCAAGCCTGGCGCGGACTTTCAGGGTGCGATCCGCAGCCGCCGGATCGTTGTGTCGTCGTAGTCGCTGAAGCGGTAACGAAGGCCGGCGAACGGGCTGCCGGGGAAGTCGCCCGTGATCGTCGCGGTCACGACGGTGCCGGCGGGGGTGTCCTCGACGTCGGTGATCTCGTACGACACGAGCGGCACGGCACGACGCCACGCGCGGATGGCCTCGATGCCCCGCCACTCGGTCGACTCGTCCTCGACCACGGCGTCCTCGGCGAAGAGGGCGAAGTAGTCCTCGGAGTCGGGCCGGCCGGCGAGCTCGAAGTAGCGGCGGATGATGGCCGGTGCGGCCTGGTTGACAGTCACGGTTGGAGACCCTTCCGGACGTCGCTGGGCAGCAGGAGGCGCATGCCACCAGGACGTCGTACAGTTACTTCTGAAATAGCACCTACTAACTTCGACACTAGCACCTACTCGGGAGAGGGCACAGTTGTGGCCGGGAAGATCCGCTTGGAGGACCGCGAATGCCCACTGTCCAGCGCGCTGGGCCATGTCGGCGAGTGGTGGACGCTGTTGATCCTGCACGACGCCTTCGACGGCTACACCCGGTTCGACCAGTTCCAGGCCAACCTGGGCGTCTCGTCCAGCATCCTGACCAGCCGGCTCAAGACCCTCACCGGTCAGGGGTTGCTCGAACGTCGCCGTTACCAGACCAGGCCCGACCGCTACGAGTACGTCCTCACCGACCTCGGCCGCAGCCTGCGGCCCGTCGTCGTCGCCCTCGCCGCCTGGGGTAACTCACGCCTCGATCCGAGCGAGCGCAGCATGATCCTCGTCGACCGGACCACCGGACTGGAGGCCGACCCGGTGATCGTGGACCGCAACAGCGGTCGCCCGCTCGACGACGCCGACTTCGTGTTCGCCGCCGGCCCGGCCGCCAGCGAGACCATGCGCAAACGCTACGAGCACATCCCCACCCAGGCGACCCCGCAGCGGCCCTGACCTGGTCATTCCAGCGGATAGAGGCGGGCCGGGTCGCCGGGTCGGAGGCTGTCCGGCAGGTCGTCGGTGCTGCTGGCGGTGATCGAGCCGAGCAGCGCCAACGAGCGGGCGGACTCCGTACCGGGCTCGGCGTGGTAGATCACCAGGAGTTGCCCGTCGGCGCCCGCCACCGCGAGCTTGTCGCAGTACAGGTCGAGGTCGCCCACCTCGGGGTGGTGCAGCCGGCTGACCACGCCCTCCCGCCGACGCACCTCGTGTCGCGCCCAGAGTTGCCGAAAGCAATCGCTCTTGAGTGACAACTCCCCCACCAGTGCCGTCAACCGTGGGTCGTCGGTGGCCCCGCCCGAGTCGGCACGCATCTGCCCCACCACGCTCTGCATCGCCTGCCGCCAGTCGCGGAACAGCTCCCGCTCGGCCGGGTCCAGGAACACCGCGCGGAGTCGGTTGGCGCCCGGGGCGAGATTCGGCGACAGCGCCCTCGCCATCGGGTTCGACGCCAGGATGTCGAGGTAGCGATTCTGCACGAAGGCCGGCATGGAGAGCTGCCGCAGCAGGTGCAGGATGCTGGCCGGGACCCGCTCGGCGGCCGGTCGGGCCGCCCGGCGCGACCGCGCCCGGCTCAACCCGATCATGTACGCGGTCGCCTCCGGATCCAGCCGGAGCACCCCGGCGAGGGCATCGAGGACCTGCACCGAAGGGTGCCGCTCGCGACCCTGCTCCAACCGGAGGTAGTAGTCGGCGCTGATGCCGGCCAGCATCGCCACCTCCTCACGCCGCAGCCCCGGCACCCGGCGCAGGCCAACGCCCGGGCCGAGCCCGACGTCCTCGGGCCGGGTCTGCTCCCGACGGGCGCGCAGGAAGTCACCGAGCGGGTTCGTTGCGTCCATGCCACCGACGGTAGATCGCCGGGCGGCCCGGTGACTGGCTGTGTCACTACCAGGAACAGCTCGCCCTGCCGGCCGGGCGAATGCCGACGCACAGTCGTCGGAGGGCCGGTTCCAAGCGGCCCAGATGTCACCACGACAACGAGCAGAGGATGAGATGAGCGAGAACCTTCCCGGTGGTGCCCTCACCCCCGCTGACGGCCTCACCCTGAGCCGGATGGGCTACGGGGCGATGCAGTTGGCCGGCCCGGGTGTCTTCGGCCCGCCCCGCGACCGCGAGCAGGCGCTCGCCGTCCTCCGCGAGGCCGTCGACCTGGGCGTCCGGCACATCGACACCAGCGACTTCTACGGGCCCGTGGTGGTCAACGAGCTGATCCGCGAGGCGCTCCACCCGTACCCCCAGGGTTTGCACCTGGTCACCAAGGTCGGCGCGCGGCGCGGCGCCGACCGCTCCTGGATCCCGGCCCTGGAGCCGGACGACCTCAAGGCCCAGGTCCGGGAGAACCTGGACCACCTCGGCCTGGACGTGCTCGACGTGGTCAACCTGCGGGTAGGCGTGGCGGAGGGCACGGGCGACGCGCCGCTCGGCGCGCAGTTCGCCGCCCTGGCGGAGCTGCGGCAGGAGGGCCTGATCCGGCACCTCGGCCTCAGCAACGTGACGCTCGACCAGCTCGACGAGGCCCAGGCCATCGCGCCGGTGGTCACCGTGCAGAACCTCTACAACGTGGCCAACCGGCAGGACGACGCCCTGGTCGACCGGTGCGCGGCGGAGAACATCGCGTTCGCGGCGTTCTTCCCGCTCGGCGGGTTCACGCCCTTGCAGTCCGACACGCTCGACGGCGTGGCCGCCCGACTGGGTGCCTCACCGCAGCAGGTCGCCCTCGCCTGGCTTCTCCAGCGCTCCCCCACCACAGTGCTGATCCCCGGCACCTCCAGCGTGGCGCACCTGCGGGAGAACATGGCGGCGGCCGACCTGAAACTGCCGACCGACGCCATCGAGGAACTGGACGCGCTGGCTTCCTAGCTAGTGCTGGTGCGGCCGGTTGCGGATCAGGGTGAGCGCCAGCGCGGCGGTGACCAGGAAGACGATGCCGTTGATCCGCAACCCGGCCTGGACACCGGAGGTCAGTGCCTCCGCGATCGCCGCTCGGACCGGGTCGGGCAGGGGTTGGCTGCCGTTGACGCCGGAGGCCACCGCTGCCTGCACTGCGGTTCGAGTGGGTTCGCCGATCTGGTGCGCGGCGAGCCGGTCCGGCAGGTCGGCCACCATCGTGGTGGTGAGGAGCGTGCCGAGCAATGACGAGCCGAGCACCGAGCCGACCTGGCGGGCGGCGTTGACCGCGCCGGAGGCCATGCCTGCCTGGGCGGGCGCGACGCTGGCCAACGCCGCCGCCGTCGCCGGGGCCACCACCAGACCGCTGGCCGCGCCGAACAACACGAACAGCGCCCAGCGGTCACCGAACGACGTGGTCGGCCTCTGGTTGGCCAGCGCGAAGCTGGCCACCGCACCGAGGACCAGGCCGAGGGTCAACGGCGCCTTGAATCCGGTACGACGAATCGCGCGCCCGGCACCGAAGGCGACCAGCACGTACGCGCCGAAGAGCACCAGCATCCGCCAGCCGGTGTCCAGCGGGCTGAGCGCCTGGGCACGTTCGTGGAAGAGGACCAGCAGGATCGCCACGCCGGTGAAACCGAACAGCGACACCGCGCCGACGACCATGACGGCGCTGAACGACGCGGACCGGAACAGCCGCACGTCGAGCATTGGCGCGCTGGTCCGCAGCTCGACCAGCACGAGCGCGACAAGTGCGACGACCGCGACGACCCAGGCCGTCGACACCACCGGGTTGGTGTAGCCGACCTTGCCGCCCTGGATCAGCGCGTAGACGGCGGCCGCGATGGCGACGGTTCCCAGCAGGAGGCCGGGCACGTCGAGTCGGGCGGCGTTCGGCCGGGACTCGGCCACCCCGACGATGGCGACGACGAGGGTGACCAGCCCCAGCGCGATCGTCGACAGGTAGACGCTGTGCCACTGGTAGTGCCGCAACAGGAAGCCGGCGATGAGCGGGCCGATCGCGAGGCCGATGCCGGACGCCGCCGACCACGCGGTGATGACCTCGGTCCGTCGGTGCGGATCGGTGAAGGTCGCGCCGAGGATCGCCAGACTGTTCGGCAGGATCAGGGCCCCGCCGAGGCCGGCGACCAACTGCCCCACGATCACCCACCCGACGGTCGGAGCCTCAGCCACGACGGCTGCGCCGACGATCATCGCGACGACCCCGGCGCCGAACATGCGCTTACGCCCGTATCGGCTGCCCAGGGTGGCCGCGGACAGCACGACGCTCGCCACCATCAGGGTGTAGGCGCTGGGGATCCAGACCAGAGTGGTGGGGTCGACCCGCAGGTCCTGCTGGATAGTGGTCAACGCGGAGACCGTCGCGGTGATCTGCAGGAACGTGATCATCGCGCCCAGGCACATGGCGATCAGGGTCACCGGGCGCGAGCCGCGCACTGACGCGCGGGCACGGACGGCCGGCCCGGGCGCCGCCGGTCCTGGTGGGGTCTTCCCGGGTGCTGTCGCTCCGGGTGGGGTCGGAGCCGTGGCGCTGGTGGTCACTGAAGATCCTTCACACTGGTGGTCTGACTTGCGTATGCTGAAGTCAGCTCGACCCAGTGAAGCACCTGGCTAGCTTCCATGCAAGTCAGGTACGCTGGGGGGCATGGAGGACCTACGAGGCGATCGCGATTCCTGGACGAGCGAAAACTGCTCAGTGGCCCGGGCGATGGACATCGTGGGCAGCCGGTCGACGGTCCTGATCATGCGCGAGGCCCTGCTCGGCACGCGCCGCTTCGACGACTTCGTCCGCCGGGTCGGCGTCGGCGAGCCCGCCATGGCCGCCCGCCTCAAGGAAATGGTCGCCGCCGAACTGCTCGAACGGATCCCCTACCGGGAGCCCGGGCAGCGCACCCGCCACGAGTACCAACTCACCCGCAAGGGCCGCGAACTCCTGCCCGTCATCACCGCACTGCGCAACTGGGGCGACACCTGGGCCGCCACCGACACCGGCCCGTCCGTCGTCGCCACCCACCACGACTGCGGGGAGCCGATCCGCGCCGTACTCCGCTGCGCCGCCGGCCACGAGATCGCCGACGGCGACATCGACATCATCGCCGGCCCGGGCCTCGTCCGCCGCGACTGAACCGGCCGGCCGTGGCCGGACCACCGCACTGCCGGCAACTAGGTCCCGCGGCAACGCCCCGGTCCGGCAGCTCTTCCTGGCCGCGAACCCTGCGCCGCTGCGGAACTGACGGCATTGGTTCACAACAAGCGCGGCCGGCAACGCCACGGCAGGTGCCGTCATTCAATCGATCATGGTGACTAAAGTTGTCGTACACCTGTTCTAGTGTCGGGTCATGCTCAAGGAGTTGGCGCTGGCAGACGACGCTGTCGTCGCCTGCGTCGACGCCCCTGCCTGGCCGCTCCCGGAACGGGAACTGATCGCCGCGCTCGACGCCGCACACCGCCTTCAGCAACGCCTCGCCGCCGTCACCCTCACCCTGATTCGTGAGATCGACGGTCGTGGCACGGCCCGCAGTCAAGGAGCCTCCTCCACCGCAGTCTGGCTCCGCGAACGACTGCGGCTGACAGTTCCCGCCGCCCGCCGCCTGATCGACCTCGCCACCGCGCTGGACGCAGGCAATCCCGGCATCCGACAAGCGCTGGCTGATGGCACCATCAGCCTGGACCAGGCCCGGGTCATCGCCGACACCGTCGACACCGTGCAGGCCACCGCCGGCCCCGAGGCCGCCGACAAGGCCGTCAGCCTCCTCACCGACTGGGCCGGCCAGTTCGACCCCTCCCTGCTGCGCAAACTCGGCAACCGCATCCTCGACCACGTCGCTCCTGACCTCGCCGACGCCGCCGCCGAAGCTGCCCTGGAGGCCGAGGCGGCCCGTGCCGCCCGCGACCGTCACCTCACGCTGTCGGAACAGACCGACGGCCGACTCCGGCTCACCGGCATCCTCGACGCCGAAACCGCCGGTCTGCTCCGCGCGGCCATCGACCCATTGACCACGCCATCAGGCCCCGACGATCAGCGCTCCCCCGGGCAACGCCGGCATGACGCGCTCACCGACGTCTGCCGACTCAGCCTGCGCACGAGCGAACTACCCGAACACGGCAACGACCCCGCCCAGATCGTCGTCATCACCGCCTACGACGCGCTCACGGCAAAGCTCGGCGCCGGCACCCTCGACACCGGACTCAGCCTCACCCCGCAAGCGGCGCGCCGGCTCGCCTGCGACGCCGGCATCCTGCCCGCCGTCCTCGGCGGCGCTGGCCAAATCCTCGACGTCGGGCGGCAACGCCGCCTCATCACCGGGCCTCTGCGACGCGCCCTCGTGCTCCGCGACAGGGGTTGCGCGTTCCCCGGCTGCGACCGACCACCCCGCTGGTGCGACGCCCACCACATCGAGCACTGGGCCGACGGCGGCCTAACCAGCCTGGCCAACGCCGTGCTGCTCTGCGGCCACCACCACCGACACATTCACCACAGCGACTGGAGTGTCCGACTCGGCAGCGACGGCCACCCCGAATTCACCCCGCCCGCCTGGCTCGATCCCGAGCAGGTCCCCCGCCGCAACCACTACCACCGACGGACGTAGGAGCAGCCGGCCGACCGGGCGGCCCGTCAAGCCGGGCGACCAATCCGCGGGTAGGTTCCGCACGTGGTTCGGGGCAAGGGGGCCTGCTTCCCGGTGGCCGGCCCCGGGCTGGGCGCGCTTCGCCGGCCCGACGGCACAGGCGCTGCTCCGTCATCTGCGTGACGACGCGAACGCACGCTTCGCCTGCTCATTGATGGGCATCGCCCTGCTTGCTCGACGACGCACGCACGACCCTGCGCGCGCTAGACAACGCACGCGCGACCCTCCGCGCGCTGGACAACGCACACGACCCTTCCGGCGCTAGACGACGAAGGCAGCACCTCGGCGCCTAGATGACGAATGCGCCACCCTCCACGGGTGTCGCCAGCCGCCAGGCGCGGACCAGTGCTGACACGCCTGGGTACCGTGCGTCCGGCGGCTGCCTCGTCGCGCGTTCCACGACCCGGCGCTGGTCGCTGCTGCCCCGCCAAGCCTGTGGTGAGCTCCGCCGGTCGTCCTGAGGACACCGCAGGTCCGCTGGCGAGTCGAGTAGGTGGTGCAGGGCGCGGCCGAGATTGTGCACCGTGGTCCGCTCGTCGATGATCGCGCCACGGGTGAACTCCTCTGGTGCCATGTAGCGACGTGAACCTGGCAGCCGATCCGCCGCGAGCACGAACGGGCCGCGGCGGTACTCGTCGAGGTCGATCAGCCGCATCCGGTTGGCGGCGAAGTCGTACAGGAAGCAGCCGTCGTAGAGGTCGACAGCGACGAGGCCGGCGGCGCTGACGGCGAGGTGGGCGTCGAGGATCGCGTCGAGCGCCACCTCGACCTGCGGGACCGGCAGGCACTGGAACCGGGTCAGCGCGCTGCGGTCCGTGCCGTGCGCTGTGGCGTGGTTCAGGACGGTGCCGTCGTACCAGGGGTAGACGAGGGTTGGTCCAGCGGTGCCGTGGATCGTCCAGGTGGGACGGACGATGGCCGGGTGGCTGACTGCGGCGTGCACCGCGACGGCCCGGTCGAGGGATGCTCGGCCCTCGACGGTGGTGGCCGTCTTGACGAGCCAGCGGCGGCCCGCCTCCTCGACGCCGTAGGAGAGGCATCCGGAGTCCTGCGCGTCGAAGACCACGAAGGCCGACTCGACCGGCGGCACGGGCATCCGACCAAATGCCATGGATCCCCCATGTCGGCGCTCCCAAATGACGCGCAAAGTACCCGTTGTGTTACGAGCTTGTTTCCAAGATGACAGCGAGGTTACGGGTGCTTCTCGATGATCGGTACCGATCCTAGGTTTCGGCCACCGTCATCAGTCGTGGCGGCCGGCACCGAACGTGGAGGCAACGACGTGCCACAACCGAACGCACATCGGACCGGACGGGCCAGGTACGGGGTCAGCATGCTGGCCGCCGTGGCGCTGACCGCAGCCGGCCTGACCGGCCTGCCTGCCAGCGCCACCGCCGCGCCGGCGGGCAGTGGGCCGACCGCCCGCTACCTCGTCCAGCTCGCCGAGGAGCCGCTGGCCACCTACACCGGCGGGGTTCCCGGGATCGCGGCGACCAAGCCGGCCGACGGGGCCAAGCTGAACCGCACGTCCGGGAACGCCAACGCGTACCGGGATCACCTGCGCCAGCAGCGCAAGTCGGTGCTGGACCACGTCGGTGTGCCGGCCGAGCGCACCCGCGTCACCATGGAGACCGCGTTCAACGGCTTCGCCGCCGACCTGACCGGGCCGCAGGCCGCCCGGCTGCGCGCCACCAACGGCGTCCGAGCGGTCTACGAGAGCCAGAAGGTGCACGCCGCCACCTCACACACCCCCGACTACCTGGGCCTGACCGGCAAGGGCGGGGTGTGGAACAAGGAGTTCGGCTCAGACTCCCACGCCGGTGAGGGCGTCATCATCGGGGTCATCGACAGCGGTTACTGGCCGGAGAGCGCGAGCTTCGCGCCGCTGCCCAGCCCGCGCCCTGACCAGGCCATCATCGACGCCAAGTGGAAGGGCACCTGTGACGTCGGCGTCGAAGCGCCAGTCACCTGCAACAACAAGGTGATCGGGGCGCGCTGGTACAACGACAGCGGCATCGCCGAGGCGTTCCCGGACGACTACTCCTCGCCGCGCGACCGCAACGGCCACGGCACCCACACCGCCAGCACCGCGGCCGGCATCCACGGCGTGCGGGCCACGTCGGGTACCCAGGACCTGGGCATGATCTCCGGCATGGCGCCGGCCGCGCGGTTGGCCATCTACAAGGCGTTGTACGACAACGGCGCTGGTGGCGCGACAGGTACCGACATCGACATCGTGCACGCCATCGACGACGCGGTCGCGGATGGCGTCGACGTCATCAACTACTCGATCGGTGACGACACCGAGCGGTTCGGGGCTGTCGACGCGACGTTCTTCAACGCGGCCGCAGCCGGGGTGTTCGTCGCCGCCGCCGCCGGCAACTCCGGCCCGTTCGCCAACACCGTCGACAACTCGACGCCCTGGCTGACCACCGTGGCCGCGAGCACCACCGACCGGCAGAACACCCGGAAGCTCACCCTCGGCGACGGCACCGCCATCGCCGGTGTGGGCATGGGCGAGACCGGTGTCGGGCCGGCCCCACTGGTCTTCGCGAAGGACAGCGCGATCGACCCGGACGGCGCCTACGGTGCCGGCCTCTGCGCCGACGACACGTTGGATCCGGCCAAGGTCAAGGGCGCGATAGTGCTCTGCCTGCGTGGCGAGATCCCGCGTACCGACAAGAGCATCGAGGTGGCGCGGGCCGGCGGCGTCGGCATGGTGCTGTACAACGACGAGCTGAACTCCTTGAACGCCGATGTGCAGGCAGTGCCGACAGTGCACATCAACGAGGTCGACCTGGCCACTGTCACCGCGTACGTCGCCACTGGCAACGCCACTGCGACCATCTCACCGAGCAGGCTGGAGACGGTCGAGGCGCCCGCTGTCGCCGCGTTCTCCTCGGCAGGCCCGTCGAACCTGAACGCCGGTGAGCTGCTCAAGCCGGACATCAGCGCGCCCGGTCAGGACATCGTCGCAGCGTTCTCCCCGTCCATCGGCGGCAACGACTTCGCCCTGGAGTCGGGCACCTCGATGGCGGCGCCGCACATCGCCGGCATCGCCGCCCTGCTGCTTGCCAAGCACCCCGGCTGGTCGCCGGCGGCGGTCCGCTCGGCACTGATGACCAGCGCGGTGGACAAGACCGACAAGGGCAACCCGATCAAGATCGGCACGTACGACGCGACCCCGCTGAACTACGGCGCCGGCCAGGTCGAGCCGGGCAGCGCCTTCGACCCGGGCCTGGTCTACGACTCCAACCAGCAGGACTGGATCCAGTACCTGTGTGGGGTTTCCGCCGACCGTGGCGGCGACTACGGGCTCGGCGGCCTGGACGGCTGCGACACGATCGGTGCGATCGACACGGCCCAGCTCAACTACCCGTCCATCTCGCTCGGCCGGATGGTGGGCAAGCAGACCGTGACCCGTACGGTCACCAACGTCAGCGACAAGACCAGCACCTACTCCTCGTCGGTGCAGGCCCCGCCGGGCTACCAGGTCAAAGTCACCCCGAAGAAGCTGCAGATCCGCCCGGGCAAGAGCGCCCGCTTCACTGTTGAGGTCACCAACACCGGTGGCGCCTTCGACACCTGGGCCGACGGCTCGCTGACCTGGCGCGACCAGTTCAAGCACGCGGTACGCAGCCCGCTGGTGGTGCGCAACTCCGGGCTGGTCGCCCCCGACGCCATCACCGGCAAGGGCACCTTCGGCAGCGTCCGGATCGCCGCCGAGGTCGGCTACCAGGGTCAGCTGATCTCCCAGCTCTCCGGGCTCACCTCGGGCACCAGCAACGTGGTCACCCTCAAGGGCGACGGGCCGAGCTGGGACTGGAGCACGTCGAACAACCTGCCGGTGCCGCTGCCCGCGTCGATCAGCAGGACCACACTGCACGTGCCGGCCGGGACCCGCAGCCCACTCGTCCAGGTGACGTCGGAGCGGCCCACCTGCTCCCACATCGACTGGGACGACGAGGAGGGCGTGATGGAGTGCACCGAGTTCAGCCTCAACGTCTACGACAAGTCCGGGAAGTTCGTCACCGCCACAGCCAGCGGCCGGGACGGCGCCAAGGTGACACTGCCGGACGGTGCCGGTGACTACATCGTGGTCGTCGAGCAGGAGTTCACCGAGAACATCAAGGACGGCGCGAACGCGTACACGGTCACCAGCTACCTGCCGGGCACGCCGGGTACCTCCACCGGCCGGTTCACCATCGACCCGAAGCAGCGCAGCGTGCGGCCGGGCGCGACGGCGAACCTGACAGTGCGCTGGTTCGGTCTCGCTCCGGGCCAGCGCTACCTCGGGGTGTTGGAGTTCCGCAACGGTGACGGCTCGCTGAAGACGGTGCCGGTCACCATCCAGTCCTGACCCTTCCCCCAACCCGGCGGATCGGCGTGTGACCCAGGTCACCGCCGGTCCGCCGGCCCGCCGTCGCGCCGCGCAGAGATGATCTGCTCGGCCCACGGTGATCGACGGCGGCGAGGACAAGACACGGGGCGGCGGGAGCCCAACTCCCGTCCGCCCCGAACGTCTGCGCGGACCCGTCGAGTTCGTCGGCCGGGCGGCGGAGCTGGCCCAGCTCCGCCGGATCGTCGGCACCCCGCCCTGCCTGATCCTGCTGGAGGGTGAGCCCGGGATCGGCAAGAGTCGACTCGTCGCCGAACTGCTCGCCGAACTCCCCGGGCGGCACCTCATCGGCGAGTGCGACGACGTGCCCGAGCCCTTCCCACTCGGCGTGCTGCTGGACGCGATCCGGGGCGGTGCCGACCGACTCGGTCCGCTCAGCCCGGTGGCCGGCGCCCTCGCGCCGCTGCTGCCCGAACTGGCCGACGTGCTACCTGACGCGCCGCCCCCGTTGACCGACCCGGCGGCCGAGCGACATCGCCTGCTCCGCGCCGTCGCGGCGGTGCTCGCCGCGCTGAGTCCGGCCACGCTGTTGCTGGAGGATCTGCACTGGGCGGACCCGGCGACCTGCGAACTCCTCGCCTACCTGAGCACCCACCCGGTGGAGGGGCTGTCAGTGGTGCTGACAGCGCGCACTGCGACGCCGGGAAGTAGTACGCCGATTCACGACGCCCTGGCGCGGACTCCCCCGTGGAGCGTCACGCGCGTTGCGCTCGGCCCGCTGGACGCCGACGACGTACGCAGGCTGGCGGCCCGCACCCTGCGCCTCGATGATCCGCCGCAGCAGCTCACCGCCACCCTGCTCGACCGCACCGCCGGCATCCCGTTCGTGGTCGAGGAGGTGCTGCGGACGCTCGCCGAGCGCGGCGGCGACCCGTTGGCCGACGACAGTGTCCCGTTCGTCCTGCGTGACGTGCTGCTCTGGCGGCTGCGCCCGCTCGACGAGGCGACCCGGGAGGTGCTCGGCGCGACTGCCGTACTGGGGATGACGCCCGATCAGCGCATCCTCGCCTCGGTGCTCAGCCTGGACCGGGTGGCGATCGGCGCGGCGTTGACCGCCGCGCACCGGGCGGGTCTGCTGCACGACGCCGGTGACGGCCTGCGGTTCCGGCACGACCTGGCCCGCCAGGTGGTGTACGACCTGGTGCCCCGGGAGAGCCGGGAGTGGCTGCACCTGCGGGTGGCGCGGGTGTTGGAACAGGAGTTGCCGAGGCCGGTGGCCCAACTGGCGCACCACTACCGCCGGGCCGGCAGCGGGGCCGACTTCGTCCGCAACGCCGAGGCGGCAGCCGACCTTGCCACCGAGCGCGGCGACGACGCGACAGCGGCAAGCTTCCTGCTCCAGACGATGGACATCGCCGAACTGCCCCGACCGGTACGGGTTCGGCTCGCCGCCAAGTTGGGCCGGTCGGCCATCGACGGGCTCAGCCAGGCCGAGGCGATCCCGGTGCTGGAACGGCTGCTCGCCGACCGACGGCTGCCGCCAGGCGCCCGCGGTGAGCTGGGTCTGGTGCTCGGACGGATGCTGCGACAGCAGGGCGAGGCGCTGCGCGGGTACACCGAGATCGAGCGTGCCGTGCCGTACCTGCGCGCGCCGCGCCGCAAGGCCCAGGCGCTCGCGGTGCTGGCGGCCCCTGACACGGTCGTCGACCGGCACGTCGACGACCACCTGGCCCGCTGCGCGGAGGCGGAGACCGCCGCAGCGGCCAGCGGGGATCCGGCGGCGGACCTCGCGGTTCGCATCGCCCGCGCCTCGCTGTTGCTGGAGCTGGGCGACCCCGCGGCCTGGGCAATCATCTCCGAGCTACGGGCGTCCGCCGAACTGGCCGACCGGCCCCGCGAGCATGCGCGAGCCTGCCTGAACTGGGCGCAGGGCGCGTTGCACGCCGGTCACCCGGAGCAGGCCGAAGCGTTGCTGGCGGCCGGTCGGGCGCTGGTCGACGAGACCGGGTACGAGCGGCTGGCGTCCCTGGTGGAGGCGACCGAGCTGTCGCTGGACCGGGCCGCCGGCCGGCTGGACGGGCTCGCCGAGCGGCTCAGCCGGTTGGTTGCCAGCGCCGAGCGGATGCCGGTCACACTGCTGGACGCGCGGGCCGAACTGGCGACAGTGCTGGCGCTCATCGCCACCGCCCAACGAGCTGGCAGCACCGGGGAACACGGCAGCCCCGTCAGCCGCACCGACGGATGCGCCGGACGTGAAGACAGCAACAGAGGCCGCGACGCTGTGGAGTCGGCCGAGCGGGCGCTGCGCGAGGTCGTCGCCGACGCCCGGCGGGTGGGCGCGATCTGGCCGCTGGTGCAGGCACTCTCGGCGCTGGCCCGACTGATGGTGGCCGGGCGACCGGACGAGGCGGTCCGGCACGCGGCGGAGGCGCTGTCAGTCGTACGCGGAAAGGGCATCCTGGCGTGGGCCGCCGACGCGGTGTTGGTGCTGGCCGAGGCGGAAGCCGCAGCCGGTGATCCGGGGCGGGCCGCGGGAGCGGTGGCCGAGCTGGAGGCCGGGATCGCGGGCCGGGACGCGCCGCTGGCCCAGGCCGCCCTACGCCGATGCCGGGCACTCGTGCCGGCCTGAGCCAGGCTGGCGGTGTGGGGGGGGGGGGGGGCGTAGAGCGCCCCCCCAGCCGCGCGAGAGTGGGAGCGAGACGCCCGGTGAGCCGGAACCACCGACACACCCCA